>VYBO01000117.1 GCA_009844405.1 Acidimicrobiaceae bacterium | reverse complement strand
GCCCGGGGGCGGCGGCGTGCTGTTCCACGAGGCGTGCGGGCACGGCCTGGAGGCCGATCTGGTGGCCAAGTCGGCCTCGGTGTTCGCGGGGCGCATCGGTGAGACGGTGGCCGCACCCATGGTCACCCTGATCGACGACGGCACCATGGCGGGGGAGTGGGGCCACTACGGCATCGACGACGAGGGCAAGCCGGCAGCCCGCAACGTGCTCATCGCCGACGGGGTGCTCACCGACTACATGTGGGACCGGCTGAGGGCCCGCAAGGAGGGCCGGGCCAGCTCCGGCAACGGGCGCCGCCAGAGCTACCAGCACCTGCCCATGGTCCGGATGACCAACACCTACATCGACAACGGCGACGCGGAGCCCGACGACATCGTGGCCGACACCTCCCACGGCGTGTACGTGGCCCAGCTCGGCGGTGGCCAGGTCAACACCGCCACCGGCGACTTCGTGTTCGGCATGACCGAGGCCTACCTGATCGAGAACGGCCGGATCACCGCCCCGATCCGCGAGGGCAACCTCATCGGCAACGGACCCGACGTGCTCACCCGCATAGACGCCCTCGGCAACGACTTCGCCATGGGATCGCCGGGCACCTGCGGGAAGGACGGCCAGGGTGTGCCCGTCGGCGACGGCACGCCCACGCTGAGGGTGACCGCGCTCACCGTCGGCGGCACCGCCGCGTGAGCAAGAGCCTGCTCGACATCGCGGAGCGGGTCGTCGGCTGGGCCGGCGACGGCGTCGACGTGGAGGCCTTCGTGGCCCGCGACCACGAGACCGAGATAAGGGCCTATGGGGGCGAGGTCGAGTCGCTCACGGTGGCGTCGTCGATGGGGATCGGCGTGCGCATCGTGCGCGACGGACGGCAGGGCTTCGCCTACGCCGCGGCCCTGGACGACGAGACGCTGCGGGAGACCTTCGACGAGGCACTCGACAACTCCCGCTTCGGCAGCGTCGACGAGTTCGCGGGAGTGGCCGAGCCCGACGGGGTGGAGCCCGCGTCCCTGGACCTGTACCGATCCGAACTGGTCGACTTCGGAACCGAGGAGAAGGTCGCGCTGGCGCTTGAGCTGGAACGGGCGACGGTGGCCGCCGACCCCCGCGTGACCGGCGTGGAGTCGGCCGACTACGCCGACACGACCTATGAGGCAGCGGTGGCCACATCGCGGGGCGTGGCCGCCTCGGCCCGCGAGACCGGCTGCTATCTGGTCGCCTACAGCCTGGCGTCGGACAACGACGAGACCCAGACCGGGTTCGGCTTCTCGGTCGGGCGCCATCCCGGCGAGCTGTCGGCCGAGATGGCCGGCGCCGACGCGGCCGACCGGGCCACCCGCCTGCTGGGCGCGGCCAAGGCCCCCACCCGCCGCCTGACGGTGGTGCTCGATCCGTACGTGACGGCCCGGCTGCTCGGCATCGTGGGCGCGACGTTGAGCGGTGACGCCGTGCTCAAGGGCCGGTCGTTGTTCGCCGACCGCATGGAGGAGGCGGTGGGGGCGTCGTCTCTCACCCTCGTGGACGACGCCACCGACCCCGACGCCTTCACCGCCTCGGCCATCGATGCCGAAGGCCTCGCCACCCGCCGGGTGCCGTTGATCTCCGACGGGGTGCTCCAGGCCTTCCTCTACGACACCTACACCGCTCGGCGGGCCGGCGTCTCGTCCACCGGCTCGGCGGTGAGGGGCGGGTTCAAGGGCACCCCCGGCGTCGGCGCCCAGGCCCTGAGGCTCACGCCCGGGACCCGCACCCAGGCCGAGATCGTGTCCGACATCGACGACGGACTGCTGGTGCAGGGGGTTACCGGCCTGCACAGCGGCGTGAACGCAGTGTCGGGCGACTTCTCCGTCGGCGCGGAGGGCCTGCGAATACGCGACGGCGAGACGGCCGAGCCGATCAGGGAGGTGACCATCGCTAGCACCATCCAGCGGCTGCTGATGGACGTGACCGAGGTGGGGTCGGACCTGGAGTGGCTCCCGATGAGCGCAGCCGGGGTGACCCTCGCCATCGCCGACGTGACCATGTCCGGCAGTTGAGATCTGGGCAGGTGGACGGGTTCAACCTCTAGCCTCGACGGCGGTGCCGATCCTCCACGCCGTCGCGCTGGGCATCGTCCAGGGCCTCTCGGAGTTCCTGCCGGTCTCATCCAGCGGCCATCTGATCCTGGTCCGCTGGCTCTTCGGCGGGGACGAGCTGTCGGGCGATGCGGCCACGGCGTTCGATGTGGCCGTCCATGTCGGCACCCTGGTCGGCGCTACCGCGTACCTGCGGCGGGATGTCGTTAGCTATGCGGGGGCGGCCCTGGCGGCGGTAATCCGGCGGGAGTCGTCGACCGTGGAGAGTCGGGTCGGCTGGTCGCTGGTGGCTTCCGCGGTGCCGGCCGGCGTGGTGGGAGTGTTCTTTGGCGACGTTCTGCGAGGCTCGGACCGCATAGTTGCGGTGGCTCTCGCGTTGATCGTGTTCGGGGTGCTTCTAGGACTCTCGGACCGGCTGACCCAGCGGTGGGACGAGTCCGACTTCGGTCTGGGGCACGCCCTGGTGATGGGCGCCGGCCAGGCGTTGGCGTTGCAGCCGGGCGTATCCCGCGCCGGGGTGACGATGACGGTCGCTCGGGTCTTGGGCTACAACCGCGAGGCCTCGGTGCGGCTGGCCTTCCTGATGAGCCTGCCGGTGATCGCCGGGGCCGGCCTGTACGGCCTGTTCGACCTGAGCGTGCCGTCGTCGCTGTGGCCCGCCATGGCATGGGGGGCGCTGGCGTCGATGGTCACCGGCTGGATCGCGGTGTGCGCGACAGTGCGGATCGTGTCCCGCGTGAGCCTGCGGCCGTTCGTGGCGTACCGGGTGCTGACTGGTATCGCCGTGCTCGGCCTGGCCGCCACCCCCTGGCGCTGAGCTAGGGCGGCGACTCGGGCCCGGGTTCCTGGTTCGGGACGGGGGCGGCCGCGTCGGGGGCCAGCACCAGAACCACGCCTCCGGTGGTGAGCGCGTCGACGGTGGCGTCCACCTGATCGCCAGGCACCGCCACCACTACCTCGTCCTCGCCGGCGTCGACGATCAGCGCGCTCAGCACGACTGCGGCACCGTCGAGGACCGCATGCACATCCACGGTGTCGCCCGTCGCGAACACCTCACTGTCGACGGGCATGGGCACGCCGCGGGTGCCCCGCGGCAGGAGGGCTGCCGGGCCGGGGGGCGCGGTGTCCGCCGGCGCTGGCGTCGGGCCGGAGGGGTCGTCGGCGAGAGTGGCGAGAACGACCAGGGCCGCGCCGGCGGCCGCGGCCCATCGGAGCCACCGATGGCGATACAGCATGATCCGGAGCCGCGCGGCCGTACCGGCCCGGCTGCGAGCTGGCGGCCTGGCTGCGGCCGGGGAACTGCCGGATGGCCCGGGGCGGCGCTGGCGTCGATCCACGTCGTGCGGGGCTGGTCTGACGGGCGACATCTCGCCTCCTAGCGATTACGGGCGCGGTCCGGCCGACCGAACTGGCTGCGAGTCCGAGCTGGTCGAACTCTGCGGGGATCGGTCGCCTGGGACGACGAGCCGCCGCTCAGCGGCGGGGGTGGGTCGCGGGTCGCGACGAGCGGTCCGTCAGCTGGACGAGGAGGACGAGGAGGACGACGAGGCGCCTGCGTCGGCCTTCGACCGGCTCGAATCCGACTTCGAGGCCGAATCGGACGACGACGAAGAATCCTTCGAGTCCCTCGACGCTGATGAGGAGCCGTTGGACGACGTAGAGGAGGCTTCCTTCTCCTTGCGCCGGCCCTTGGCGATGGAGCCGTGGTCAGTCTTGTAGAAGCCGTCGCCCTTGAAGGCGATGGCCACTCCGCTGAACACCTTCTTGACGGGGCCCTCGCCCGGTGCCGCGCAGGCCACGGGGCCGTCCTCGGTCGGGCAGACCGTCAGCGTGTCGTCGCTGAACGACTGCCGCACCTCGAACTGCGTGGTGCAGCGGTCACAGAGGTAGTCGTACACCGGCACGGCGCCGAAGGATAACGGCGCCGCCCCGCCACGGCACCGTCCCGCGAACTGGCAGCTCAGAGGGCCGGATCGGGCGTTTCACCGCTGCCAATTTCCGGTCGCGGCACGGAGGCCGATCCGCTTGGCCTCTACTATTCCGTGCGTGACGGTCTGGATGGGGGTGGCGTTCGTCGTCGCCTACGCGGCGGGCATGTTCCCCACGGCCGTGCTGGTGGGGCACAAGATCGGCCATGATCCGACCAGCGAGGGCTCGGGCAACCCGGGCGCCACCAACATCTACCGCCTGGGCGGGCGCCTGGCCGGCGTGGCTGTGGCCCTGGGCGACATGGCCAAGGGCGCCGCGCCGGTCGGGGCGGCCCTGCTGCTGTGGGACCGGCCCGAGGCGATGGCCGCCTGGACCGGCGCGGTGGCCGGGCATGTGTGGCCGGCGATCAGGCGGTTCAGGGGTGGCAAGGGCATGGCCACCGCGGGCGGCGGTGGGATCGTGCTCGACCCGATCATCGGAGCGATCTGCGTGGTGGTGTTCTTCGGCATGGTGCGCCTGACCCGCGTGGCCGCTCTCGGTTCCTTGAGTGTGGGGGTCTCCTATCCGGTGCTGGCGTTGGTGCTGGGCTGGCCCGGGCCTGAGGTGGTGGTGGCCGCGGTGGTGATGGGCGTGATGGCTATGCGCCATCACGGCAATATCGTGCGGCTGTTGCGCGGCACCGAAAGGAGACTGACGAGTTGATCCCGCTGCGCGAGGCGCGGGCCCATGTGCTGGAGCGGGTCGCGGCCCTGCAGGCCCGCCGGTTCGATCTTGCCGAGGCGCTGGGCCTGGTGCTGGCCGAGCCTGTGTTCTCCTCCGAGCCGATCCCCGGCTTCGCCAACACCGCCATGGACGGGTACGCCCTGCGGGCCGACGACACCCGGGGCGCGCCCGTCGAGCTGGACGTGGTCGGAACCATCGGCGCCGGCGATGACGGGTCCCTCCGTGTCGGCGCGGGTCAGGCGGCCCGCATCATGACCGGCGCGCCCATTCCCGACGGCGCCGACGCTGTGGTCAAGGTCGAGCTGACTCGCCGCCTAGACCGCTCCGAGGACCGGGTTCTGGTGGAGGCCAGGGTGAAGCCGGGCAACCACATCCGCCATCCCGGTGAGGACGTGGCCGAGGGCGAGCAGGTCCTGGAGCCGGGCACGGTGGTGACCCCGGGCCGGGTGGGCCTGCTGGCCGCGGTGGGTGCCTACGAGGTCTCGGCCCACCCCCGCCCCCGGGTGGGGGTGCTCTCAACCGGCAACGAGCTCGCGGATGTGGCCGGGCCGCTGCGCCGGGGCCAGATCCGAGACACCAACCGCCGCACGCTGCTGGGCCTGGTGGCCGAGGCCGGCTTCGAGGGGGTGGACCTGGGCATCGCCCGCGACGACCCTGCAGACATCGAGCGGCTGTTCCGCGACGGCACCGCCCGCTGCGACGCGGTGCTGTCGTCGGGGGGCGTGTCCATGGGCGACTTCGACTACGTGAAGGTGGTGCTGGACCGCATCGGCGACATGAGGTGGATGCAGATCGCCATCAAGCCGGCCAAGCCGTTCGCCTTCGGGATCGTCGACGGCGTGCCGGTGTTCGGCCTTCCCGGCAATCCGGTGTCGTCGATGGTGAGCTTCGAGCTGCTGGCCAAGCCGGGGCTGCGGGCCATGGCGGGCCACGGCCCCGACGATCTCGGGCCGGTGCTGGTGCGGGCGGTCAGCGACGGCGATCTTGGCCATCGCAGCGACGGCAAGACCCACTACGCGAGGGTCGCCGCGTGGCGTGACGACCAGGGTGTGATGCACGTCGCCCGCTCGGGCGGGCAGGGTTCCCACCAGTTGGCGGCCATGACCCGGGCCGATGCCCTGGCAGTCGTGCCCGACGGCTCGCCGGCCGGCCAGGGCGACCCGGTGGACGTGATCCTGCTCTGAGTGTGATCGGCCTCGGCGCGGGCGGGTAGCCTGCGGGCTGATGGCGGCCCAACTCGTCGACAGCTTCGGGCGGGTTCACCGGGACCTGCGGATCTCGGTCACCGACCGTTGCAACTTCCGGTGCACCTACTGCATGCCCGCCGAGGGACTGGAGTGGGTGCCCCGCGACGACCTGCTGACCTTCGAGGAGATCGCCCGGTTGGCTCGGATCATGGTCGAGCGCTACGGCGTCAACGGCATCCGGCTCACCGGCGGCGAGCCCACCGTGAGGGCCAACCTCCCGGTGCTGGTCGGTCTGCTGGCCGAACTCGACACCGACTTGGCCATGACCACCAACGGGGTGTCACTGCCGCTGCTGGCCACCGATCTGCGGGCCGCGGGCCTGCGCCGGGTGAACGTGTCGCTGGACTCGCTTCAGGCGTCCCGGTTCGCTGAGTTGGCCCGGCGCGACAGCCTCGACCGGGTGCTCGACGGCATCGACGCGGCCATCGCCGCCGGGTTCGATCCGGTGAAGGTCAACTGCGTGGTCATGCGGGGCGTCAACGACGACGAGATCGCCGACTTCGTCGGTTTCGGGCGGCGCAAGGGCGTCGAGGTCCGCTTCATCGAGTTCATGCCGCTGGACGCCGACGGCATCTGGACCAACGACCTGGTGGTCCCGGTGGACGAGATCCTCGCCAGGGTCAACGACGCCTGTCCGGTGGAGCCGGTCGAGCGGACGTCGGCCCCGGCGACCCGCTACCGCTTCGCCGACGGGTCGGGGTCGGTGGGGATCGTGGCGTCGGTCAGCGACTCGTTCTGCTCCACCTGCGATCGGGTGCGCCTCACCGCCGACGGCCAGTTCCGCAACTGCCTGTTCGCGGTGACCGAGACCGACGTGCGGGCGCTGCTGCGGTCGGGAGCGAGCGACGACGACATCGCGGCCGCGCTGGAGGGGGCGGTGGCGTCGAAATGGGCGGGCCACCAGATCAACCGGGTCCATTTCATAAGGCCCAGCCGATCGATGTCGCAGATCGGCGGCTGAGCTTGCGACTCGGGCCTCCTGCCCTCGAATTGGCAGCGGCGGAGGCCGAAATGGGCATTGTGCGCTGCCGATTCCCCGTCGGCGGCTAGAGGCAGTCGATGGGGTTCACCCATCTCGATCCGCAGGGCCGGGCCCGGATGGTGGACGTGTCGTCGAAGGAGCCGACCCGCCGCCTGGCCGTGGCCCGGGGCCGTGTGCGCATGGAGCCCGGCGTGGCCGCGGCTTTGCAGGCCGGAGAGATCGCCAAGGGCGACGTGCTGGCCGTGGCCCGGGTGGCCGGGATCCAGGCCGCCAAGCGGACCTCCGAGCTCGTCCCCCTGTGCCACGGCCTGTCGGTGAGCTCGGTGGCGGTGGACTTCGTGGTGGGCGACGACTCGGTGGCGATCGAGGCGCGGGTCGAGACGGTCGACCGGACCGGCGTGGAGATGGAGGCGCTGACCGCGTGCAGCGTGGCCGCACTGACCATCTACGACATGTGCAAGTCGATGGACCGGTCTATGACGATCGGCGACATCGCCCTGTGGGAGAAGTCCGGCGGCCGGTCCGGGACCTACCGGCGCGAGGACTCCTGAACCCTTCCGTCAGGCATCCACCACTTGGCGTGTCATCGATGCCATCCTTGTAGAGCCGTCGTCTGCATGTACGGGTCATCGAAGCGGCGGACGGTGCGCCCCCGGCGCACCCGCAGCGCTGTCGGCGATTCGATTCGTGCATACGAGGAGGAAATACGACCCGTGACTCTGATCGTACTGACAGTGCTCGGCGCGGCCTGGCTGGGCTACTTCGCGCTGTGGTTCCGGGACAAGCGGGCCTCCCGGCCGCTGCGCGGCGACGACCTGGACGGCTTCACCCCTTCCTTCGGCGCCCTGACCGCCGGGACGGTCGCAATCAGGAGCCTCGAGGAGGATTCAAGATCGCGGGGGGACCTGTGGGATCTGCCCCGGACCCCGGAGCAGGCCCATCGCCGGCGCCGCCATGTGGCCACGATGCTCGCCGGGCTTGCCCTCGCGTCGCTGCTGGCGGTTCCGGTATTCGGGGCGACCGCGCTGGCCGTCCACGTGATGGTCGACGTGGTGCTGCTGCTGTTCGCCTTCGGCTCGGTCCACCGCCAGCAGCCGCCGGCCATGGACCTGGCCGACGTCCGGGTGCTATACCCCGACCGGCCCGCTCCGAGCGACGCCGTGGCCACGCCTCTGGGGAGCGTCGCCAACGGCTGAACCGTTCGCAGGTGATCGGTGTGGGAGGACGCGCCAGTAAACTCACCCCTTCCCGCGGGGGTGTAGCTCAGTTGGCTAGAGCGCCTCGGTCGCATCGAGGAGGCCAGGGGTTCGAATCCCCTCACCTCCACCGCAGGAGCCCCCGGATCAGTAGATGCCGGGGAAGATCCGGTACTTGACCTTCGCCTGGTACTCGGCCCACTTCTCGGGGCCGTACTTCTGCTCGCACTCCCTCTCGTCGAAGCGCTGCCGCACGGTGAAGAACGAGATCACGAAGATCGAGTAGGTCCAGGCCCACAGATTGCCGGGCTGGCCGAACACCAGGGCGAACGACACCGCCAGGATCCCCTCGCCCAGGTAGTTGAAGTGGCGGGCGGGGCGCCACCATCCGCTGCACAGGATCTTGCGCTCGCCGGCCTCGATGTACTCCGGCTCGACCCAGAGGAACTTGCGGTCCGGCCACCGCTTGAACGTGTACTTCTGGAGGTTGGCGCCGCGCCCGATGGTCCACCCGCCCAGGAACAGCACGCACACTCCGATGAGCCAGAAGTAGGTGAGCCCCGTCGAGTACCCGGGATCCGGATGGGCGGCCATGCCCCACAGCGGCAGGATGAACAGCCACCCGTAGGCCACCAGGCCGCCCCACCACAGCTTGAAGCCGATGTGCTCGTGGATCAGGTCGTAGGTGTAGAGCTGGACCCGCTCCCAGATGAAGTAGTCGAAGGTGTAGAACGTCCAGAAGGCGGCGTACAGGTAGATGCCCGGGTTGGCGTCGCCGCCGAACTGGCCGTGGTGCCAGGCCGCCCCCGACAGGGCGTTGAGCGACAGCATCGTCCCGCCAACCACGTACCACCACATCTTGATGTCGATGCGGTTGTTGAACAGCTGAAGCTCCTGGGACCGGCCCTCCCACAGCGCCAGCCACGGGTTCTGTATCTCGCCGGGGGGCTGGGTGAACACCGACCACACCGCGAAGATGGCGCAGAACACGGTGCCACCGACCACCGCCCACAGCGACGATCGGTAGAACCAGTCGCGGGGCAGGCCGCCGATCTCGAAGGCCCACACGATGTGGGCGATCACGAACACCAGCAGGCCGTTGAGCCGGTAGTTGCGTGGCTCGCCGGTGTCGCGGTCCTTGACGTAGCCGGTGACCCGCCTCGCGGGCAGGACGATCTGCAGAACGAAGAACACGGCGAAGACGATCAGCGGCGTCAAGAACGCCCAGACCGCCTCCCCGCCGGAGATTTCCGTGAGGTGCTCGATACCCAACGCTTCAGCCATGCCCGAAACCTAGCGCTTCAGCCAAGGCCGGGACCGCCTTCGGAAGATGCTGCCGTTGCCCGCGCCGTTGGCGCTGCCGTTGCCGGCGCGGTCAGTCGTCGAACTCCTCGGGCATGAGCACGAACTCGGGATAGGTCTCGATTCCCAGCTCGGCGGTGTCCTGGCCCAGACGCTCCGCCTCCCTGGGCACCCGCAGGCCCACGACCATGTCCATCAGTTTCCACACGATCAGGGAGGCGATGAACACGAAGGCGCCGATGGCCACCACGCCGAGCAGCTGCGTGCCGAAGTTGGCGCCGCCCGCGATGCTGGCCGCCAGCGTCCCCCAGATGCCGCACACCAGGTGGGCGGGGATGGCGCCCACCACGTCGTCGATCTTCAGCCTCTCCAGAGCCTTGATGGCCGCGGTGCAGATCACGCCGCCGATGGCGCCGATTATGACCGCCCACCAGTGCTCGGTTAGGTCGGGCGCGGCGGTGATCGAGACCAGCCCGGCCAGGGCGCCGTTGAGGCCCGCGAACAGGTCCATGCGCCCGAAGATCGGCCGTGACACCACCAGCGCGGCCACAACCCCGGCCGCCGCCGCCAGGTTCGTGTTGACCAGGATGTTGCTCATGGCCACCGCGTCGGCTGCGCTGCCCAGCGCCAGCTGCGACCCGCCGTTGAAGCCGAACCAGCCCAGCCACAGGATCAGCACGCCCAGGGTCACCAGCAGCACGTTGGAGGGCGGGGTGGGCTTGACCGTGCCGTCCTTGCGGAACTTGCCGAGCCGCGGCCCGATGACCAGCACGCCGGCCAGAGCGGCCCAGCCGCCGGTGCTGTGGACGATGGTCGATCCGGCGAAGTCCACGAAGCCCTGCTCGGCCAGCCAGCCGCCGCCCCAGTACCAGGATCCGACGATCGGGTAGATGAAGGCGGTCAGGATCAGGGTGAACGCGAAGAACGCCCACATCTTGATGCGCTCAGCGATGGCGCCGGAGACGATCGACGCCGCGGTGGCGACGAAGACCATCTGGAAGAACCAGTCCGACATGACCGAGTAGCCGTTGCCGACGACCTCGGCGAGGTTCTCGGCGGTGCCGTCGAGCAGGCCGATCTCGGCTTCGGAGGGGCCGTACAGGAACTGGAAGGAGCCGATGACGCTGCCCACGTCGACGTACATCAGGTTGTAGCCGACGAAGTAGTAGGCCAGGCCGGCGATCGAGTAGATGCCGATGTTCTTGAGGCAGATCATCGAGGCGTTCTTGGTGCGGACCGCGCCCGACTCCAGCATCGTGAAGCCGGCGCACATCCACATCACCAGCGCCCCCCACACCAGGAACGCGAACGTGTTCAGGATGAACTGCAGCTCCTCGCGCTGCAGGCCCGCAGACCCGCCGTGTGCTTCTTCAGCCGGCGCGACCGCCGGCAGCGCCACCAGAAGCGCGGCGACCGCCAGTGCGACTCCGGCCGTCCTCAAGCCGTGTCGTCGAATCGGGCTCATGCGGGGCCCCTTGTGTCTAGGGATGGGTCGAAACCGGCCGCGACAATAGCAGTCAGGAACCTGCCGGGCCGCCATTCCCCGGCCGTTCGGGCGCCCGCGTCGGCTCTCGCCGCGCGGACCGCGCCGGCGCGCCGCTGGGTTCGCGTGGGCGTCGGTGGCGGCAACGACGCCGCGGCGCTACGGGCTGCAGCTCGGCGGCAGTGGTTGAGGGTGCTCCACCCTGACTCGTGCGGGAGTCAATACGTAGTCCGATGTGTAGCTCGATCCCGGCAAGACCCACAGACTCACGCCGCCCGCGTCGACGATGCAGCGGTAGTCGGGCGGCTGCAGGTCGCCGATGCTGGTCCGGAATGACGGGACCGCCACCATGGTCTGACCGGCAGGTATGACGACCGTGAAATTGCGGGCGCCGCCTGTGAGGATCGGACCGCCGTCGACCCTCAGGCGGACATCCAGGTCGTAGGGCAGCGCACCGCCCTCGACGCTCACGGTGAACTCCGCGTCCTCGCCCGCCTTGATCGGAGACGAGACCGCCGCCAGGACGATGCTGGGCTTGCCGACCCGCTCGAGCGTCACGTCCGCCCAGGACATGGCCTGGTAGTTCGCGTCCTCTGAAGTGGTCCGGTGATGGAGGGCGAGCGTGCCGCGGACGTCTCTGAGGTTCGTGACTTCGACGGTCCTCGTTCTATTCCAGTTGCCCGGGGTGAAGACCAGATCGTGGGCGAGCCGACCCTGGGTCTGGCGCCCGCCGTGGGCGATGCCCAGCCTGGGGTTCTCGGTTCCGCCGGGCACGATCAGCAGCGTCACGTCATGGGTGGGCCGGCTAGCCAGTTTCACGGTGTAGGTCGCCCTCCCCCCCCGGCCCGACAGGTACAGCCCCGTCTCGGAGACGACGACGCCGGCGCGGTCGTCGTCGGACACGGTGACCGCCACGGTCTGCGGCGCCGCCTCGTAGCCGCCGCCCTCGACGGTGTGCGTGATCTCGGTGCGGCGTTCGCCGCCGGGGTTGGCCTCCCCGTCGTTCGCGCCGGTCACGGTGACCACGTGGGGGATGAACCAGTCGTCGGGGGTGAAGCGCAGACGCTGCGGCTGCACCGTCGCCACGCCGGTGTCGGCGCTGGCCACCGTCACCGTCACCTCGCCCGTCGGCTCGGTGGCCAGGCGCACCGTGTAGTCGTGAGCCTCGCCCGCGCCGGCGTCGCCCGTCTCGGCCAGGTCGACGGCCGCCACCGACACCGTGATCCCGGCGGTCTCGTCGTCGGTCACGGCCACGTCCACCG
>VYBO01000129.1 GCA_009844405.1 Acidimicrobiaceae bacterium | reverse complement strand
GGCCTCGCGTAGCATCTCGCGCGCTGCTCGCGTGGCGCCGACCCTGCTCGGCCTCAGAGCGGGTACGTTCTCGCTATGGCTGGCGAGCGCGACCGGCGACTGCTGGCGGTGGCCTGGGACGAGGCGCGGGAGGTGCTGGTCGTGGTGCTGCTCGCCGCCGCACTGCTGCACGTGGTCGCGCCCATGATCCGGTATGCGGGGATCGATCGTCGCTACCCGTGGTGGGATGACCTTCACAGCGCGCTCACCAACGTCAACGTCCTGACCGGCCTCCTGCTGGCGGGCGCGGCCGTCGCGGTATGCACCACTCCGGCCTCCGACATGGTCCCCCGGCTGCGGCAGTCGGTCTACTGGGCGTCGGTTGCGGTTGTCCTTCTCGGCGTGCTCGCGATCATCAATGTCCTTTCGGTGCCGTCTGCCGGCGACGCAACCGCGATGCGGCTGGCCGTCGTGGCCTGGCGCCCCGGTCCGGCCGTGCTGCTGTCGGGTTGCGCGGCCTGGATGGCCCGCCGAGTAGTGCTTCTCGGCTAGCGGCTCGCGGTACGCGTCGCGGGCCGGCTCGACGGTAGGCTTCCGGCCCGTGTCGGAGTTTCTGCGCACCTATCTGACCGTCGGCATCTTCGGAGCGGTCGGGGCCGGAGTGGTGGCGCTGCTGCTGGGGGTGGGCCGTATCGTGCGGCCGTCGCGACCAACCCCGGCAAAGGTCGAGAACTACGAGTCCGGAGTCGACCCCATCGGGGACATGTGGTCGCAGGCCAACATCCGCTACTACGTCTTCGCCCTGCTGTTCGTGCTGTTCGACGTGGAGGCCGTGTTCATCTTCCCGTGGGCCGCCCGCCTGGAGGCCTACGCGCTGTTCGGCCTGGTCGAGATGGCCATCTTCATCTTCATCCTGCTCCTCGGCCTGCTCTATGCCTGGCGCAAGAGGATGCTCAGATGGGTATGAGCGCGGCGAGGCCCACGGGGGGGCCCGGATGGGTCTAGTCGAGTCGGGCAAGGTCCCCAAGCCCCTGTCGACGCTGCTCAACATGAGCCGCAAGTACTCGCTGTGGGTGTACCAGTGGGGCCTGGCCTGCTGCGCCATCGAGATGGGGGCGGCCTTCGGCTCGCCCCGCTACGACGTGATGCGCCTCGGCGTGATCCCCCTGCCGGCCAGCCCGCGGCAGGCCGACCTGGTGGTGATCTCCGGCACCGTCACCGACAAGATGGCGCCGTCGGTGCGCCGCCTGTACGAGCAGATGCCCGACCCCAAGTACGTGATCTCCATGGGGTCGTGCGCCAACTGCGGGGGTCCCTACTGGGACAGCTATTCGGTCACCAAGGGCGTCGATCAGATCATCCCGGTCGACGTGTACGTGCCCGGCTGCCCGCCCCGCCCGGAGGCCCTGCTCGAGGGGATCGTCATGCTCCAGGAGCGCATCCAGAACGAGGACATGGCCCAGCGCTGGAGGGGTGAGCCGATTGTCGTCGACTGACACGGCGGGCCCGTCTACCGAAGCGCCCCGCGCCCCGGACTCCGCCGGCACGGCTGCCGACGCGGAGGCTGGCGCCCTGCTGGGGCGCGCCCGCAACGCGCTGGGCGACGCGCTGGTCGGGTCGCACATCTCCGCCGGAGAGCTGTGGCTGAGGGTCGAGAGCGAGTCATGGGCGGATCTGGCGGCCTGGCTGCGCGACACCGAGGGCTTCGGCTTCTTCAGCTTCCTGTCGGCCATCGACTGGATGCCGTCGCCGTTCGGACGCGACATGGACAGCGCCGTCGACAACACGCTCGACCAGCCTGAGCCGAAGGAGGCTCCACCGACCGAGACCGGCGTCTCCGGCGGCGACACCCGCTTCCAGCTGCTGGCCCGGGTCAGCGACGTGACCACGGGCCGCTCGGTGATCGCCAAGGCGGACCTGTCCACCGACGATCTGCGGGCCCCCAGCTGGGTGGCGGTCTACCCGGGCGCCGACTGGCACGAGCGCGAGGCGTGGGAGATGTTCGGGATCGACTTCGACGGTCACCCCGGGCTGCGCCACATCTACCTTCCCGGCGAGTTCGAGGGCCACCCGCTGCGCAAGGACTACCCGCTGCTGGCCCGGCGGGTGAAGCCCTGGCCCGGCCTCGTCGACGTCGAGTTGATGCCCGAGACGGACGACGGCGGCGACGACGGGGAGGGCGCGGCGCCATGACCGTCACCGAGCGCCAGCAGCTCAGCTACATCGCCGCGCAGGCCGCCGACGCCCGCGTCAACCTGGAGATCGAGACCGAGGGCATGACCCTCAACATCGGTCCCCAGCATCCGGCCACCCACGGCACGCTGCGCATCGTGGCCAAGCTCGACGGCGAGCAGGTGGTGGCGGCCGAGCCGGTCATGGGCTACATGCACCGGGGCTACGAGAAGCTGGCCGAGGTCCGCACCTACCCGCAGGTCACCACGTTGATCAACCGCATCGACTGGCTGGGCAGCTTCGCCAACGAGGTGCCTTTCATCCTGGCCGCCGAGCGGCTCATGGAGGTGGAGGCCCCGCCCCGGGCCCAGTGGATCCGCACCATCCTCTTCGAGCTGAGCCGCATCGCCAACATCACGCTGTTCCTGGGCGACATGGCCGTGCAGGTGGGGGCCATCACCCCGGTGTTCTTCGCCTTCCGGGACCGGGAGCACGTCCTCAATCAGATCGAGGCCGCCACCGGCGGGCGCTTCCATCCCAACTTCGACCGCATCGGCGGCCTCAAGGACGACCTCCCGGCCGGCTGGGTGGCCGAGACCCGCGGGGCCATGCGCAAGATCCGCGCCTTCTGCGACGAGATCGAGGAGTTGGTCGAGGGCAACGAGATCTTCCAGGCCCGTACCCGCGGCATCGGCGTGATCCCGCCCGGCGTCGGCCTGTCCTACGGCCTTACCGGGGCCAACATCCGGGCTTCCGGGGTGGATTGGGACGTGCGCCGGGACAGCCCGTGCGGGCTGGTCCACGATCAGGTCGACTGGAAGGTGTGGACCCACCCCGACGGCGACTCGTTCGCCCGGTTCTGGGTGCGCCTGCAGGAGACCCGGGAGGCCACCAAGATCGTCGACCAGCTGCTCGACGGGATCCCGTCAGGGCCGATCATGGCCAAGGTGCCCGTCATCATCAAGGTGCCCGCGGGCGAGGCCTACGTCGAGACCGAGAACCCTCTGGGCGTGATGGGCTACTACGTCGTGTCCAAGGGGGACCTGAACCCGTTCCGGGTGAAGATCCGCTCGGCGTCGTTCTCCAACGTCTCGATCACGCCGTGGCTGCTCAGAGGCGTCTACGTGCCCGACATCATCACCATCCTGGGAAGCCTCTACTTCATCCTCGGAGACATCGACCGATGATTCTGCGGCGTGCTGGGCTGGGACCGGTCGCGGGAGCCGACCGATGATCCCGTGGCGGGCTGAGCCAGCGACTCTCACGGAGGGCGACCGATGATCGGCGTGCTTTCGGAGCTGTCGTACTGGCAGGTCACCTCGATCAGGGTGGTGGCCGGACTGGTGGCCGTGCTGCTGGTGGCGGGCACGCTGGTCTACGCCCACCTGTTCAAGATGGTGAGCTTCATGCAGAGCCGGCTGGGCCCCATGGAGGCCGGCCCCTACGGCTCCCTCCAGCTCATGGCGGAGATCGGCAAGTTCCTCCAGAAGGAGGACATCGTCCCCCGCCGGGCCGACCGCTTCGTGTTCAAGGCCGCCCCGTTCGTGGTCCTGACCTCCACATTCCTGCTGCTCGTGGTGCTGCCGGGCGGCCCCGACGCATGGTTCATCTCCAACGACCTGGGGATCTACCTGGCCATGGCCGTCAGCTCGGTTTCGGTGATCGGCATCCTCATGGCCGGCTGGGGCTCGGCCTCCAAGTACTCGCTGCTCGGCGGACTCAGAGCCACCGGCCAGCTCATCGCCTATGAACTGCCCCTGCTGCTGGCGGTGGTCGGGGTGGTCATCCAGGCCGAGACCATGAACCTGCAGGAGATCGTGCTGGCCCAGGCCAACGGCGAGATCTTCGGCTCCGGCGTGATCGGCAACCCGTTCATCATCACCCAGTTCGTCGGCTTCCTCATCTTCATGATCGCCATGCAGGCCGAGCTCACCCAGACCCCCTTCGACATGCCGGTGGCCGAGTCGGAACTCGTGACCGGATACATGACCGAGTACTCGGGCCTGCGGTTCCTGCTGTTCTTCATCGGCGAGTTCGCCACCGCGGGCGTGTTCTCGGCCATCGCGGCAGTGCTGTTCTTGGGCGGCTGGTACGTGCCGGGCCTCGACCCGGCCGACAACCTCTTCAACGTGATCGGACCGCTGGTTCTGTTCGGCAAGGTGGTGCTACTGACGTTCCTGGTCTTCTGGGTCCGGTTCACCTTCCCTCGCTTCCGCGAGGACCAGCTCCAGCGCCTGGCCTGGAAGTTCCTGGTGCCGCTGGCCCTGGCCAACATCGTGGTCACCGGCGTGCTCAAGGTCCTCGTCTGATCGCACCCCTGAGGGGCATGGCAGAGAACTGCCAGCAACTTGGCAGATCTCTGCCAAGCAACCGTAGGTCTTGGCAGGCTTTGGCAGACATCCTGCGTTGAAAGCCTGATATCTCTGGCCTCACGCACAGCAGACGGCTCGTGTGATCGACAAGGAGGACATGATGAAGCATCACAAGAAGCGCACGGCAGTGCTGGCCGTTGCAGCAATGATTCTGACGGCTGTCGCGGCGTCACCAGCTATCGCCGAGGGAGAATCGCGGGAGCCTCGCGAATCCGAAGATCCGGCAGCTGCCAGCCAACCGGCTCGCAGTCGTGGGAGCAACGCCGAGGATGCCACGGCGACTTCCACCGTTGCTCAAGAAGCACCGCCCGGTGCCGACAATCTACCGCTTGGTGCACCTCCAATCGGTATCCCTGCGCCCGATACTGATACCAATGGATCTCCCGACAGTGCTACACTGCAGGATGAAGTGACTCACTGCCACTATCTGTCGAGAGTTGATAGACCGCATATTTCGGCGAATCAACGAGATGTGTCAGTACATGGCTGGTGGCATTACTATAGTGGGAACTGCAAGAAGGCAACAGTGCAACTCTGGCTCTACCACTATCGTTGTGTTCCCGACACCAACCAATGCCACTGGGCGTTCACCGCCTACGATAGAGTGAAGGAGATGCCAAAGAAAGCACCTCTATATGCTCGTGCCAATGCGCGCTATCCTTGCGAGTCGTTCGCACGAAAGGTCGGCTTCAAGGCGGTGGTAGACGTCGACATTGATGATCTATCGGACCCGCCGGATAGAGCCTCTATCGTTGAGGATGTATACTGCGTACCGTGGTAACCGAAGGCATGTGTGATGGTGGGGACAGGTTGAGCGTCGAGACTCTTGGTGCGCTCTGTGAACTCGACCAGAGCGAACGCGGAGGTTCCTTCGGCATAGAGATAGGAGAGTTCGCAGACTTGAGCGATGGTCGCCGGGCTTTCTGGAAGGAAGATCGCGGTTGGAGCGGTTCAGGGATGCACTCCCAGTGGCCGATATCTAGCGGTCGTGACCTTACCTATGAGGCCATGATGGTGACAGATACCGATGAGCATCGACAGGATTCCTATGTCGAATGGGCGCTGCAACGTCTACGTGACATGGAATTGGATGTTGATCCAGTGTCTGTGTATTGTGCGCCCTTTAGAGTCGAGTTCGGGCCAGGCCTTGCGGCAGAAATGGTTCGAGTCGCCCAACTGTTCGATCCACCAGAACGTCCGACAGATCGCGTGTCACCGTCAGATGCGACGGCTACTCATAGCGCGGATCGGGCGGTGCCGATTGACCTCTATGATGAAGCCGTACGCGTGGCATGGCCTGCGCCCACTCGTGCAACGGATCGTGGTGACTCAAATGACCTTGACGAGGATCAGGCCGGCTTGCAGGTGAAGATGCCGAGAGCCGTGATCGAGCGATTGGTCGCCTTCTGCCACGATCTGCAAGTCACACCCTCGGCGGTCGTCCAGCGCTTGGTTGAGGAGTACCTCAAAGACAGCCGTGCTAGCTGAACTCCATGGTTCACGACAGGAGGAACTCTGTTGGGATGCAAGGCGTGATATGTCCGATGCCAGGTCCGAATGTCACGACGATGATCCTAGACTTGTCGAAGCTGTTCAGGCTGGCGCTCGCCGATATCTCAGTATCGTCATATCTGGTCAGGAAGCTGCCCGGGTCATCGAACGACTGTTAAGGATAGATGATGACGCGACGGTCGAGGTATCGGGGCGAGAACTTCTTACTGGAATGTGGATAGTGTCTCGGATTGGCTGGCGTCACATCGGCCCTCCCGATGCGCCGCTGGCTGCGATGTCGCGTTGACTAGGATCCGATGTGTAGATGCGATAGGTCGGCCATGATGGATGTGATCGCCCTAGGAGCCGTTTGCGAAGTGGAGGACTTGACAGCTCCTCCGCGGGAACCGATGCTCGATGAGGGAGGCTATGTTCACCTTCCGACTGTTGAGGAAGCTGGAGTTGCCGGCGAGGACAGACGTGAAGGGTTCGGTGTTGTTCCTCTCGAAACGATGATGGCACAGCGGCGGAGAATGCTGGAGTCGGGGACACCTTCCATCCTCGTGGAGGAGTATGCGGACCTCAGTGACGGCAGCCGCATCCTTCTAAAGGACGACCGCGGCTGGTCTTCTTGGCCACGAGGCTGGCCTCAGGACAGGCCGAGCGGCATATGGAAGATCACATGTGGGCGCGCGCTGACCAAACAGGCGATCTTGGTACTCGATCCTGACGACAACGAGTGCTGGATGGATTGGGTGGTTGGACGCCTGCGCTTCTTGGGCTTCGAGGTTGAGCCGGCATCGGTGCAGGCCGCGCCCTTCCACGTCGCGTTCGGCCCTCGCATCCTGCACGAGTTGCACGAGCGAAGCCCCGAGTTCGGTCCGACCGGACCTCGGGGAGACAAGCCGGTGCTGAGCGTTGTTGCGCTGGGAGCAGTGTGTGAGGTCTCCTACCTGACGGATCCTCCGCGGCGCCCGACGCGGCCCGAGGGAGGGTACACGTACTATCCCAGTCCGACGGACTACCCCGCTCCAGAGGAGTTCGGTGCGACCGGACCTCAACCAGGCAGGCGTGTCGTGTATGGCAGTTACTACCAGCAATGTTCCCCAGACGAGATGCAGGCGCAGCGCTGGGCGACGTTCGAGTCAGGAATACGCGAACTCTACGCGGAGGAGTTCGCGGAGCTGAGCGACGGCCGGCGTGTCGTTCTTAAGGACGCCCGCCGTTGGGACTTCTGGCCCGTGCCTAGGCCAGAGAGTTCTTGGAGACTCGCCAACGGGCGGGAGCTCACGAGACAGACGATCATGATGCTCGACCCGCGCCACCATGACGAGTGGGAGGACTGGGTAGTCGAGCGGTTGCGCCTCTTGGGCGCCGACGTCGATCCCGCGTCCGTTCACGCCGCACCGTTCCGGGTCGAGTTCGGTCCTCGCGTGCAGCACGAGTTACGAAAGCGCATTTTGGCCGACAAGTGATCCGCCGCCGCAACAGTTGAGCGCGGATCGGCCGGCCTGCCGCGTAGGCTTGCGAGTGGAGGTGGCGCTCCCGGAGACGGACGATGGACAGTATCGCTGTAAGGAGCTACCGGTGCTTCGGAGGGGAGCAGACGGCCCGTCTCGCGCCGATCACCCTTCTAGTGGGGGAGAACAGCACCGGCAAGAGTTCGCTCATGGCGATGATCCGCGCCCTGTGGGATGCCGTCTACGCCGACCGTGCCCCCGACTTCAAGGAGGAGCCCTACGATCTGGGCAGCTTCGACGACATCCTCCACGACACCGGTGGCCGTGGAGCGCGCGCCCGGAGTTTCGTTGCTTCTTTCGAGGTCGGAGCTGCGTCGTCACGAAGCGGATCCCGATCGAAGCCCTACCTGGCTGAAGTCGAGTTCGGACCGCACCAAGCGGCCCCGATACCCGTTCGGCGGCGCGTGTCGCGTGACGGATACTGGTTGGAGCAGGATCTCAGTCAGACAGGCTTCGGTGGATTCCGCTGCGGCACACCGCAGGGCGAATGGAGAAGCCAGGCGTCTGAAGGCCAACGCGCGTTCGCCTCCAGCGGCACCGAGGCTTTGCCCTCGCTGGACTCGGCGCTGTGGCGGCTTCGCTGGGCCACCGACCAGAAGAGTCCGGCGGTGTCGCGTGTTGAGACTTCACCTGGTTCCCCGGAGTTCACATCTCAGATCGTTGAGGAGATCCGGCAGCAGCTCGGGCGCTTCCCGGGAACCCGCCTGCGCAGATCCCGTTCCAATGATCAGGCAAGGCCCTTTGTGAGCGCGCCTACTCGATCCCGGCCTCGGCGTACCTACGATCCCACCCGCACAGCGCCAGACGCCGAGGGCGACTACGTACCGACCCATCTGGCGTGGCTGTCGCTCCACGAGCCCGACGTTTGGAAGAATCTCAAGTACCGGCTCGAAGAGTTCGGGAGCGCCGCGGGTCTATTCGACGAGATCAGGGTGCGCCGGCTCGGGAGGACCGCCTCGGATCCGTTCCAGCTCCAGGTCCGCAAGTTCGACAAGAAACGTAAGGGGCCGATCCACAGTCTCGCAGACATGGGCTATGGCGTGAGCCAGATCCTGCCGCTCACTGCCGAGTTGCTGCGCGACGACAGCCCCCAGATGCTCCTCGTTCAGCAGCCCGAAGTGCATCTGCATCCGAGCGCGCAAGCGGCCCTCGGCACTCTGCTGTGCGAAGTCGCCGCCGACGGAAGGAGCGGCCGCCGACTCATCGTTGAGACCCACAGCGACTTCATCATCGACCGCGTCCGCATGTCGGTTCGAGACCAGGTTGGGGGCTTGAGACCCGAGAATGTCTCGATTGTGTACTTCGAGCGGAACGGGCACGATGTGGTGATCCACAACTTGAGAGTGGACGAGAAGGGCAGCCTGCGCGACGCTCCGCCCGGCTACCGTCAGTTCTTCTTGAAGGAACTTCAGCGCTCCATCGACCTGTGAGCCATGTGCGCAATCGTGGACGCCAACGCAGTTGGTGAACTCTGGGACGGCGGCAGTTCTGCGGCGGGGCAGGGCTTTCGCCGCTGGGTCGAAGGCCCGAACGGCCGGTTGGTAGTGGGCGGGCAGCTCAGGCAGGAGCTTGGTTCAAGCAACGCTGCGAGATGGCTCCAAGAGCTAGACCGCGCGGACAGGCTGACAAGAGTTGACGACAGTCGTGTCGACCGTCAAGCAGCAAGATTGAGAAGCGTGCCTGCGAGCGACCCCGGTTCGTGCAGATCCGACGACCATCACGTCATAGCACTGGCCCAGATCAGCGGAGCGCGGCTGCTTTTCTCCAACGACAAGGATCTGCACAAGGACTTCAAGAACAGGCAACTGATCGATCAGCCCACGGGGACGGTCTACTCGACGTTGGCTCGCAATGACTTCACCTCCCACCGCAGGGCACAACTACGCAAGCACCATTGCATGCCTTAGCAATTGGTGAGAGGCCTCTGCGGCCTGCGGGAAGGCGTGCTCTGATCTTGTCAGCAATCAGGCGAACTGCCTCCGTCCGTGTCGTGGACGGCGGCGGGGGATCGGTAGGCTTGCGGCCCGTGTCCGGGCTCGTGAGCGCGTGTCTCATCGTTGGTGCCTCGCGGTGACGATCAACCCGAAGGTGGTGGTGTGATGGGCCTCGTACCCGGACTGGTCAAGGGGCTGGTGGTGACCGGCTCGACGGTGGTGCGCACGGTGTTCCCCAAGCGGGGAGTGCGCACGCTGGTGCCCGCTCCGACCAAGGGCGCGGCCACCGTGCAGTACCCGCATGTCAAGGAGGCGCCGCCCACCCGGGCCCGGGGCGTGATCGCCCTGCACGAGGGCAACTGCACGGCCTGCATGCTGTGCGCCCGCGAGTGCCCGGACTGGTGCATCTACATCGAGGGCCACAAGGAGAAGGCGCCGCCCCGCCGTGCCGGCGGCAAGCCCCGCCAGGTCAACATCCTCGACCGCTTCGACATCGACTACGCGCTGTGCATGTTCTGCGGCATCTGCGTCGACGTGTGCCCCTTCGAGGCGCTGTTCTGGAGCCCCGAATACGAGTTCTCCGAACCCCGCATCGCTGATCTGCTCCATGACATGTCGCGCCTGTCGGAGTGGATGGAGACCGTGCCCGAGTTCGAGGACTACGAGTCGGGGTCGGTGGCCAAGAAATTGAAGGTGCCGCCGACATGACGCCGGCGGGCGTGCTGGCTGCGGGCGCTGCGAGCGGCGACCTATTCGTCGCGCAGAACGTCTTCTTCGGCGTGATCGCGCTGGTGATGATCGTGTCCGCGATCCGGTGCGTGACCACCCGCAACGTCGTGCACGCCGCCCTGTGGCTGGTGCTGGTGCTGGCCGGCGCGGCGGCCCAGTTCATCCTGCTGGGCTCGGAGTTCGTGGCCGTCACCCAGGTGCTCGTCTACATCGGCGCCATCATCGTGCTGTTCCTGTTCGGGATCATGCTCACCAAGGCCTCCATGGGCGACGACGACTCGGTGGCGGGCGAGAAGCGGCTCATGGCCGGCCTGGTGGCCGTGCTGCTGGCCGTGGTGATGGGCATCGCACTCGTCGACAGCTACTCCGACACCCGGGTTGTGATCGACGAGCCCCAGCGCTTCGCCGCGGTGTCCGATGCCATCTTCAGCCAGTACATTGTTGCCTTCGAGGCGGTGTCGGTGCTGCTGCTGGCCGCCCTGATCGGCGCCATCGTCGTGGCTCGCAAGGAGTAGGGGCGGCCGTGATCCTCAACCAGTTCCTGCTGCTCGCCGCGGTGCTGTTCTGCATAGGCGTGTACGGCGTGCTGGCCCGCCGCAACGGGATCATGGTCCTGATGTCGGTGGAGATCATCCTCAACTCGGTGAACATCAACCTGGTCGCCTTCGGAGCCTTCCGCGACGACGTGGCCGGCGAGGTGTTCGCCCTGTTCGTGATCGCGGTGGCCGCGGCCGAGGTGGGCATCGGGCTGGCCATCGTGCTGCTCATATACCGCAACCGTCGAAGCATCGACCTCACCGAGGCCGATCTCCTCAAGGGCTGAGGGAGCTTCGCCGTGGGCCTGACCGCTACAACGGTCGCCGCAATAGCGGCCGAGGAGTCGGTGGCCTACGGCCCCAGTTCCACCGAGAGCGCCGGGTTCTTCCTCGACTACGCCTGGCTGATCCCGCTGCTGCCGGCGCTGTCGTTCGCCGGCATCCTGCTGTTCGGCAAGCGCATGCGCCGCCAGGGCTCCGAGCTTGGGATCGCGGCGGTCGCCGGTTCCTTCGTGCTGGCCGTCGGGGCGGTGGTCACCTGGATCGGCCACCGCGACGACGCCCATGAGGGTGTGCAGGCCGTGCACCGCACGGTGGGCTGGCTGCACTCGGGCGGCGTCGAGTACGACGCCGGGATCCTGGTGGACGGGCTCTCGGTGATGATGCTGTTCGTGGTGACCGCGGTGTCGCTGCTGGTGCACGTCTACAGCACCGACTACGTGGCCGGCGACGCCCGTTACACCCACTTCTTCGCCTTCCTGAGCCTGTTCACCGCGGCGATGCTGTTCTTCGTCCTCAGCGACAACCTGCTGCAGATGATCGTCGGCTGGGAGCTGGTCGGCGTGTGCTCGTTCGTGCTGATCGGCCACTGGTGGGAGCACAAGGAGAACTCCGACGCCGCCCTCAAAGCCTTCTTCACCAACCGGGTCGGCGACGTCGGCCTGCTGGTAGGCGTGTCGATCCTGTTCTTCGCCGCGGGCCGCACCTTCGACACCCTCACCCTGTCCGAACGCATCAACGCGGGCGAGGTCAGCCACACCGCGCTGGTGGTGGCGTCGCTGTGCCTGCTGGCCGCGGTGATGTCCAAGTCCGGCCAGTTCATCCTGCACACCTGGCTGCCCGACGCCATGGCCGGACCCACGCCGGTGTCCGCGCTCATCCACGCCGCCACCATGGTGGTGGCCGGCATCTACATGGTTGCCCGCCTGTATCCCGTGTTCTGGGAGGGGATGTCGATCGCCGGCTCGAGCATCAACGTGCTGGCGCTGGTCGGGGCGGTCACCCTGCTGTTCGGGGGGATGCTGGCATTCACCCAGAACGACATCAAGAAGGTGCTGGCCTACTCCACCGTCAGCCAGCTCGGCTACATGGTGATGGCCCTCGGGGTGGGCGCCTGGACCGCGGCCATGTTCCACCTGTTCACCCACGCCTTCTTCAAGGCGTGCCTGTTCCTGGGGTCCGGCTCGGTGAGCCACGCGGTGCACAGCTTCGACATGAAGACCGACATGGGCGGGCTCCGCAAGGTGATGCCCCACACCTACCGCACGTTCCTGGTGGCGACGGTGGCGCTGATGGGTCTGCCCCCGCTGGCCGGGTTCTGGTCCAAGGACGAGATCCTGGCCGGCACCGGCGGCTGGGGCCTGTTCGGCGGCACCCACGGCAACGGCAACTACACCCTGATGCTGGTGATGGGCATGGTGGGCGCGGCGGTGACCGCGGCCTACATGACCAGGGTCGTCTACCTCACATTCTTCGGCGCCTACCGGGGCCACGGCCATCCCCACGAGTCGGGCCCGCGCATCCTGGTGCCGCTGTATGTGCTGGCGTTCTTCGCAGTGGTGGCCGGGCTGTTCAACATGCCCAAGGGCTTCCAGCTGTGGCCCGCAGCCTGGCAGGAGCGCTTCG
>VYBO01000134.1:7962-12699 GCA_009844405.1 Acidimicrobiaceae bacterium | reverse complement strand
CCACGGCCCCGCCCCGTATGGGCCGGGTCGCCCGCCTATCCGCGGGGCCTCTAACCATCATCAGAACCATCGCAACCCATAGCATCCCGAGTATCTGGCGCTGACTCAATTGGCGCGGTCGAGACGCTTCATGTCTGCCAATCTCTGCCAGATTTAGCCAAGTCTTGGCAGAACTCTGCCAATCTGTTGGCAGATGTCTGCCAACTGTCGGTGCCTGCTACGGGCCGCGCCGCTGCCGTTAGGATCGCTGCTGGTGCCCGGGCGACGCAGGAGCCCTACGGCTTCGGAGTACTTGAGTGCCCGCACGCATCTCGACGACCCGGGCTCATGTCGCCCACCGCCATAAGGTTCAATTGCCGCATCAATCGCGAGGACCTCGACGTGAACGAACCCCAGCCAGTCTCTGGGGTCGCGGTCCTCCGGGTCGCGCTCTAGCTCTCAGGCGTCGACGGTGACCGTGATGGTGTGCCATCCCTCGGCGCCGTTGGGGGCGGGATCGACCGGCTCCCCGCTCTGGGTGATGCCGTCGCCGTCGGTGGCCCGCACCTGGATACGGTGCCGGCCCTCGCTGGGGGTCCACTCGCGGTGCCACTGCACCCAGCTCTCGTCACCCAGGGCCTCGCCCAGCCGGCAGGGCAGCCATCCCTCGTCGTCCACGTTGACCTCGACCCGCTCGATGCCTCGGGTCGGCGCCCAGGCGATGCCGGCGATCGGGGTGGTCTGGCCCGCGACGAGGCCGCGGCCGGCGGCCGGAACGTCGATGCGGCTCTGGGTCTTAATCGGCCCCTCCTTGGACCAGCCCCTCGGAACCCAGTAGCCGTCGAACCCGTCCCAGGTGGTGAGGTGGATCTCATCGAGCCACTTCACGGCCGACACGTAGCCGTACAGGCCGGCCACCACCAGCCGGGCCGGGAAGCCGTGGTTGGTCGGCAGGAACTCGTCGTTCATGCCGATGGCGAGGATGGCGTTGCGTCCGTCGTGCACCAGCGGGGTCGGGAAGCCGGCCGTCCAGTCGTCCACCGAGCGGCCCACCACCTGGTCCGCGCCGGCCTGAACCCCGGCCCGGTCCAGCAGCACCGACAGCGGGACCCCGGTCCAGACCGCGTTGCCGACCAGGTTGCCCCCCACCCGGTTCGACACGCACGACAGGGTGATGACGTGGTCGGAGAGTTCCATGGCCTGGATCTCGTCGAAGGTGAGCTCGTAGGGATTGTCGACCATGCCACCGATCCGCAGCCGCCAGTTGGCCGGATCGATCTGAGGCACTCGGCCGAAGGCGGTGTCGATCCGGTAGAAGCTGTCGTTGGGCGTCACGTAGGACGAGACGCCGGCCACGTCGCCGTCCAGCGTGTCGAGCGCGGCCACCTGCTCCTGCACGGACGGCCCGACCGGCGCCGGTGCGGTCGTGGTGGTGGTAGTGGACCCCGGCGCCGCGGCGGCCTCGGTGGTGGGCGGCGGCACTGACGTCGTGGTTGCCGCCGACCGCAGCGTGTTGGTCTCCAGGAACTGCTCCGCGGCCGACTGGCCTCGCAATGCCCGGCCCAGGCCGACCATGGCCAGCGCGGCCGCACCGGCGCCGACTGCGAACCCGAAGAAGGCCCGCCGGGCCTGCACCTCCCCTGCGGGTGCAGCGACGTCGCCGGCAGGCTCCGGCTGCTCCGGATCCACCGGCAGGGTCGCGGGCGACCGGACAGCCGGCTCGGCCAGGCGGCCCACCAGCAGCAGCGTTGTCCCCGCGGCGAGCGCGGCAGCCGCCAGCCCCACGATCCATGATCCGGCTGCCGGGCTTATCGGGTTGCGGGCCGCGGCCCAGCCGCCCAGCAGACCGAACAGCGCGAACCCGGCCAGCATCGCTCCCGGACGCCCGCGTGCCGCGAAGCGCCCCAGCACCCCGCCGAGAACCAGCGAGCCCGCGATGATGCCTGCCGTGAGCAGGGTCTTCTGACTGGCGCCGAAGTTGGCGATGCTGAACCTCACGACGTCGCCGGGGGTGTAGTCGCTGAGCAGCTCGCTCACCGCCACCACCAGCGACGGGATGGACTCCGAAGCCCCTTCCACGAGTTCGCCGAACCCCAGGCCGACGGCCGCGCCCGCAGTACCCGCCAGTGCGCCCATGAGTGAGGGAACGGCGTCGGGCGAGGATCCCGGATGCTCCCCGGTGGATTCTTGGTCTCTCACGACTGGCTCCTCGGCCGCTTCGGTTCGCTTGTTTCGCTCGTCGAGATCGTACGCCCTTCGTCACCAGAGGCGGAGCGAATTCCCGCGGAATTGCCGAGGAACATCTAGGCGTCGAGCGGAGCCGTGGCCCGAGCGGCCCTCAGGTCGCAGCGAACAAGAGCGGGAAAGTCACGCGCGACGGGCCATAGTGAACAGATGGAGACAAGGATCCGAAGCCGGTGAAGCACCGATGACAGGCGGCTCCGGCGACCTGCGTCTCTGGGGCTTCGACGACCGGGTGGCCGGTTCCGCAGAGGACGGAGCCCGGGTCGGGCGGGTCGTGCAGGTGGATCGAGGCGAATGCGACGTGGTGACGGCCGCGGGCATGGTGCGGGCCGGCTCCGACTCCGTGCGGGCCCAGGCTGAGACAGCTCCCGTCACCGGCGACTGGGTGCAGGTGACAAGCCGACACGAGGTGGTGCTTATCGGCCGGGTGCTGCCCCGGCTCACGGCCCTGACCCGCCGGGATCCCGCCGAACGCGACGCCGAGCAGGTGCTGGCGGCCAACTTCGACGTCGTGGGCATCGTCGCCGGCCTCGATCGGCCCCTGCCGCCGGGACGATTCGAGCGCATGCTGGTGATGGCTCGTGACAGCGGGGCCGCCATAGCGATCTTGCTCACCAAGGCTGATCGGGCCCCGGATGCCGCCGCGGCGGCTGAGACGGTCCGGGCCGTGGCGGGCGACGTCGATGTCCTGACTCTGAGTGCGCGCTACGACCTGGGACTGGATCACCTGCGGTCCCGGCTGGGACCCGGCCGAACCATGGCCCTCGTGGGTGCCAGCGGGTCGGGAAAGTCGACCCTGGTGAACGCCCTGGCCGGCGCCGAGGTGGCAGAGACCGCGGCAGTCCGGGCGTCGGATCGGCGGGGCCGGCACACCACCGTGGCCCGCCGGCTCGTGCTGTTGCCCGGCGACGGCGGCATGGTGCTCGACACTCCCGGTGTGCGGGCCCTCGGCCTGATCGATGCACAGGATGCGTTGAGCCGCGTCTTCAGCGACATCGAGGAGTACGGCCGCAGTTGCCGGTTCGCGGACTGCGCCCACGGCGCCGAGCCCGACTGTGCGGTGACCGCGGCCACTGAGGGCGGCGAGATGGATCCCCGCCGGCTGCAGCGCTTCCTCGCCCTGCGCGACGAAGTCGAGCAACAGAGGGTCCGCGAGGAGCAGCGGGCTAGAGCTGCGGCTCGGGGCCGCCGCTGAGGCGACGGTCTTTCTTTCCGGCCGGCGTGACGGAGGCAGCGCGCTCGCCGAAGTCGCTGGCGGCCCGCTGGACGGCTTCCGCCAGCACCTGTCGATCACCGGACGTCGACGCTGATGGTGTGCCATCCTTCGGCGCCGTTCGGCCGCGGTGGCACCGTCCTCCCGCTCTGGGTGTGGCCGCTGCCGTCGGTGGCCCGCACCTGGATCTGCTGGCGGCCTCCGCCGGAGGGAGTCCAGTCCCGGTGCCATTGCACCCAGCTCTCGTTGCCCGCGGCCTGGCCCAGCCGGCACGGCGTCCAGTCCTCGTTGCCGATCCTCACCTCGACTCGCTCGATGCCCCGTGTCGGGGCCCAGGCTATGCCGGCCAGCGGTATGGTCTCGCCGCTGTTGACCCTGCTTCCGTGGGAGGGGAGGTCGATGCGGCTCTGAGTCTTCATCGGGCCCTGCTTGGACCAGCCCCGCGGCACCCAGTAGCCGTCGAACCCGTCCCAGGTGGTTAGGCGGATCTCCTCGAGCCACTTGACCGCCGAGACGTAGCCGTACAGTCCGGCAACGACGATGCGGGCCGGGAAGCCGTGCCGGGTCGGCAGGGGCTCGTTGTTCATGCCGATGGCGAGGATGGCGTTGCGTCCGTCGTAGGCCAGGGTGGTGGGGAAGCCGGCGGTGAAGTCGTCCACCGAGCGTCCTACGATCTGCTGGGCGCCGCGCTGGACGCCGGCCCGTTGCAGCAACTCGTAGAGAGGGACGCCGGTCCAGATGGCGTTCCCGACAAGCCGGCCCCCCACTTGATTGGACACGCAGGAGAGGGTGATCACGTAGTCGGCGAGGCGCATGGAGCGGATGTCCTGGTACGTGAGCTCGTAGGGGTTGTCGACCAGGCCGGTGATGCGCAGGCGCCACGACTCCGGGTCGACCTGCGGGACCGTCAGCGCAGTGTCGATCCGGTAGAACCTGTTGGTGGGGGAGATCGGGGTCACGTAGGGCGAGATGTCCGGCACCTCGTCGTCGAGCGTGTCGAGGTGGGCCACCTGCGGGTATCGCGACGACTCACCCCGCGGCTGTGTGGTGGTGGTTGTGGGTTGTGGTTCTTCGGGGGGCTGTGTGGTGGTGGTTGTGGGTTGTGGTTCTTCGGCGGTGGTCGTCGCTTCGAGCTCAGCAGGTGGCTGTGTGGTGGTTGCGGGCTCTTCGGGCGGCTGGGTTGTTGTGGGTTGTGGTTCTTCGGCGGTGGTCGTTGTGGACTCGTCCGGAGCTTCGACAACGATCTCCTCGGGGATCTCTATGCCTTCCGGGACTTCTATGCCCTCGGGGATCTCTATGCC
>VYBO01000134.1:0-7952 GCA_009844405.1 Acidimicrobiaceae bacterium | reverse complement strand
CCTCGGGGATCTCTATGCCTTCCGGGACTTCTATGCCCTCGGGGATCTCTATGCCTTCCGGGACTTCTATGCCCTCGGGGATCTCTATGCCTTCCGGGACTTCTATGCCCTCGCGGCCGGCTGTGGTGGCGCCGCTCGTCGCTCCGGCGGCGGGGCTGGTCGTTCTCGGCGGCAGAGCGTAGGTCTCCCTGGCCTTCTCGGCCGCGGACGGTCCCCGCAAGCCCCGACCCAGCCCGACCAGGCTGAGGGCGGCCACTCCCGCGCCGGCGGCAAAGCCGAAGAACGACCGGCGCGTGCCGGCCGACTCCTGCTGGGTGCCTGCGTCCCCGGTTTCCGACTCATCCGCGTCCGCGCCGGCGGTGCTCGGGCGCCAGACGGACGCCCGGCTCACCAGGAAGAGCGTGACGGCCGCGCCCAGCACGGCGGCTGCGAGCGCAACCAGCCACGAGGCCGCTGCGGGGCTCAGCGGGTTGCGGGCTGCGGCCCAGCCACCGACAAGCCCGAAGAGCGCGAAGCCGGTGATGGGCACCAGGCGCCCGCCACGCGAGGCGTGACGGCCCAGCAGACCGCATATGGCCAACGACGCGACGACTATCCCGACTGTGAGCACCGTCTTCTGGCTGGCGCCGATGTTGGCGATGCTGAAGGCCACGATGTCGCCGGGCGTGTAGTCGGTGACCACCTCGCCCACCGCGATGACCAGCGACGGGATGGTCTCGGTGACGCCTTCGATCAGTTCGCCGAAGCCCAGCGCGACCGCGGCCCCCAGGACCCCGGCGACGAAGCCCGCAACACCGCCCGCCCTCCGGCCTCGTGGCCGCTGCTCCGCAAGTTCAGGCTCGTCCATCGGGGCGATTGTACGCTGCGGCCCGATAGATCTCCGGTCCGACCCCACGCGCGTCGGCTTCGCCGACGAGGTGCGCACCTGGCTCGAGGAGCACCTGGTCGGCGAGTTCGCCCGGTGCCGGGGCCTCACCGGACAGGATGACGTGCCGGTCGAGGTCCGGATCGCCTGGGAGCGGGAGCTCGCGTCGGGGGGATGGCTCGGGCCCGACTCTCCCGAATCGATCGGCGCCCGGGGATGCACGCCGGCCGAGCAGGTCGTTTTCTTCAACACCTACACCACAGCGCGCCCCCGGCCGGCTTCCCAATGTGGGGGTGATGCTGCTCGGCCCAACCCTGAGGTCGTTCGGGTCGGCCGAGCAGCAGCGATTCGCGCCCCCGATGCCGGCGGCCTTCGACGATGCCGTCACCGAACAGTAGGAGAGCAGATTCGGGGCCTGCCGCGGGAGCCGCGCCAGGCGGCGGCTGCGCCGGTACTCTGCAAGTCGTCGCCTCCGAACCGAGCGCAAGGAGATTCGATGGGACGTCTCGCCAACACCTGGAGCTTGGCCAAGCTCTCCTGGAGTGTGCTGAAGAAGGACCGGGAACTGTTGTGGATGCCGGTGCTGTCCTTTCTCGTGTCGGCCGTCGTGATCGCGATCGCTATCGCGCTCACGTTCCTCACGTTGTCGACCACGTCCTCCCACGGCCAGACCACCATGGAGTTCAACCCGGCGATGATCGTGGTCTACATCGCGGCCGCTCTGGTCCTGGGCGTCGTGGCCGTGTTCTTCAACGGGGCGCTGGTCGCCGGGGCCCACGAGAGGCTCATCGGGGGTGACCCGACGGTGCGCAGCGCCATCGGCCGGGCGTTCGCCCGCATCCCCGGCCTGGTCCCGTGGGCGATCATCACCACCACCGTCGGGCTCGTCCTCCAGGCGCTGCGGGATCGGGCCGGCTGGTTGGGGCGGATCGTCACCAGCCTGCTGGACATGGCCTGGGACGTGGTGACCTTCCTGACCGTGCCCGCCATCGTCATCGACGACCTGGGCGCCATAGCCGGCCTCAAGCAGTCGGCGTCGCTGCTGCGCCGCACCTGGGGCGAGAACATCGCGGCCCGGGTCGGGTTCGGCCTGCTCGGCTTCGTCCTGGTCATCCCGGCGGGCGTCGTGGCCGGGATCTTGGTAGCGTCCGGCTGGCAGCTGCTGATGGTGATCGGCGTCATCGTCGCCGCGGCGTGGGTGGCGGTGGTCATGGTGGTGCTCACCGCACTGAACGCGATCTTCCAGACGGCCCTGTACCTCTACGCCACCACCGGGACGGCCCCCTCCGGCTTCGAGCAGGCCCCCCTGGCCCAGACCTTCGTCCACAAGTAGCCGTTTACGAGCGGCCGGGCCGGCCACCGGCGAGTAGCCGGCCGTCAGGCGATGCTGTCCACCAGCCCCCAGTCCAGGGCGCTGGCGGCGTCGAGTTCAACATCGGTGACCAGCCATTCTGGATCAGCCCCCAGGGGAGTCGGGGGCGAAGCGCGGTCTCAACTCCCGGCGCAGCAGCTTCCCCGTGTCGCTGTAGGGCAACTCGTCGACGAACTCCACCCGGGCCGGCACCCGGCTCGATCTCAGCCGGGTCCGCACCAGCTCGCGGAGGTCGTCGACGGCCGGCGCCGGGGAGCGGGTGATGACCCACACCGCCACTTCCTCACCCCACTCGCGGCTGGGCACCCCGAATGCGGCCGCGTCGACGACGGCGGGATGGGTCAACAGCACGTCCTCGATCTCGCCGGGTGACATGTTCTCGCCGCCCCGGACGATGATGTCGTCGTTGCGGCCGTGAATCCACAGGTAGCCGGCGTCGTCGGTGTGGCCGCGGTCGCAGGTGCGGAACCAGCCGTCCTCGTCCAGTTGCGACCCTCCCTCGACGTACTCGCCGGCCACATGCGCGCCCCTCACCCAGATCTCTCCGGCCGTGCCGGCCCCCGCTTCGGTGCCGTCACCGCGGCGCACCGAGATCTCCACTCCCGGCAACGGCCGTCCTGCCGACGAGAGTCTGGCCCTCTCATCAGGATCGTCGGAGGCGGCCCACCGCCGGTGGTCGTCGGGACCCATCACACACACGGTCGAGCTCGTCTCGGTGAGGCCGTAGGCGTGCGAGAACCCTGCGGCCGGGAACAGCTCCAGCGCCCTCTCCACCGCCGCCCGGTGCGACTTGCCCCCTCCGTATGACACGAACCGGACCGCCTCGAGTGCTTCCCCCCGGCGGTCCAGGGCATCGACGATGCGGGCCAGCATCGTGGGCACGAGCATGGCGTGAGTCACGCCCTGGGCTCGCACCAGGTCGATCCAGGAATCGGGGTCGAACCTCGGCAGAGGCACGATCCTGCGCCCCGAGTACACCTGCGACAGCTGCGCGGCCACCGAGGCGATGTGGTAGGGCGGCACCGCCATGATGTGGGCCTCGCCCGGGCCGGCCGACGCGAACTCGACCGTGCCGAACACATAGGACACCAGGTGCCGGTGGCGCAGCACTGCGGCCTTGGGCGGGCCGGAGGTGCCGCTGGTGTAGAGCAGAACGGCCGCGGCGTCGGGGTCCATGGGCCAGTCGCCCACCTCCGCGGGTTGGGCGCCATCGGCGGGATCGTCGCTGAGAGCGTCCCGCTCGACGATCTCCAGCCCGTCCACCCCGGCCAGCCGTTCCGCCCCGGAGGGATCGACCACCGCCAACGCCGGCGCGGCCCGTTCGGCCAGCCGGCGCAGGTCGTCGTCGGCGAGCCGGTAGTTGATCGGCACGTAGGGAACGCCCGCCCAGGCCGCTCCGAACAGCGAGACGGGCAGCACCGCGCCGGGCTCGTCGCACAGCACCAGATGCTCGGCGTTGGAGGCTCTCACCCGCCCCGCGAGGGCGGCCGCGTCGCCCATCAGGCGGTCGCCGGTGAAGCCCCCGTCGAGTGGCCCCACCGCCACCCGGTCTCCCATGGCGGTGGCCGCCATCTCGAGCAGCATCATCACGTTCATGGGAGATGTCCGGCGGGGGTCGGGTAGGGCGGACTCACCGGCGGCGCGGCCGCTCAGTCCGAGGCGGGCAGCGAATTCGTCACCTTCACGGCCAGCGGCACACCGCCCAGAGCGAGCGAGCCCGGCCCGGCCTTGGTGCAGAGCACCTCGATGGCCTCGTCCTCGTCGCCGTAGCGCTTGCCGAGAAGCGTCCCCTCCGAGGCGTCGCCGGGATCCCCGGAACGCTCGGCCGACCCGGCCGCCGCCAGCGGCGCGCCGCCGCAGGACAGCTCGGCCGGTCCGGCGCCCTTAACCACGATCACCTCATTGGCGCACACCGTGCTCTGGAATCTCGCTCCCGGCCGCAGTTCCATCATGTCGTCCCTCCACGCCGTCGTCTGAAGGGTAGTTGTCCGACTGCTCACGCTACCTTCGCTGAGGTGCTCGCAATCGAACCTGCCGTCCTCGACGACGATGAGCGCGTCAGTGCTCGGGCTGCGTCCGGAGCGATGCATCTCACCGGCCCGGCCTCGGGCCCGCCGGCGGTGTCGCCCGCGGGCGTTGTTCGCCCTCTGATCGGCTCGGGCGAGACCCTGGCCTCGACTACCGGCCGCCTGGGAGCCGAGGTGAGGGTGGACCCGGTGGGGTCGGTCGCCCACCGAGCCGCCTTCACAGGCTTCGGACGAAGTGGCTCCCGCAGCCCGGGCGGGTTCGCACAGATGGTGCGAGCCCGCGACGGCTGGGTGGCGCTCAACCTTCCCCGCCCGTCCGACATCGACATGCTGCCCGCACTGGTGGGCGCCCCGATGGCGACCCGCGACTGGCCCGTCATCGAACAGCGCCTGGCCGCGATGACTTGCAACGACATCGTCGATACTGGGTCGCTGCTCGGGCTGGCGGTGGCCTCGGTGGGGGCTACCGGTCGTCCCGAGTTGCCATGGGCCATGGGCCATCAGTGCCGAGGCCGGCCTCGCGGCTCTCAGCCCGTGGTCGTGGATCTCACCAGCCTGTGGGCCGGGCCGCTGGCGGGCGGGCTGCTGGCCGAGGCCGGCTGCAGGGTGCTCAAGGTGGAATCGACTCTGAGGCCTGACGGTGCCCGCCGGGGTCCGGCCGGGTTCTTCGAACTGCTGAATGGACGCAAGGAGCAGGTGAGCCTGGACTTGCCCACCTTGGGAGCAATCGGCCGGTTGCGGGAGCTGATCGCCTGTGCCGACCTGGTGCTGGAGGCGAGCCGTCCCCGGGTGATGCAGCAGTGGGGGATCAGTGCTGCCGAGGTTGTGGCTGGAGGCACGGCCTGGGTGTCGATCACCGGCCACGGGCGCAGCGGGCGGCACGCCAACCGGGTCGCCTTCGGCGACGACGCAGCGGCCTCCGGCGGCTTAGTGGTGCCGGGGGATCCGCCCATGTTCGTTGGCGACGCCATCGCTGATCCCATCGCCGGCCTGGCCGCGGCCGCGGCCGCGGCCGACCTGCTCGCCGACGGCCGCGCCGCCTTGGTTGACGTGTCGCTGGCCGCAGCGTCGGCGTGGGCCAAGGGCTGGGAGGGCAGCGACATCGAGCGTCCGGTGGTGCGCGGCGGTGAAGGGTGGGCCGTCGAACTCTCCGACCGCCTCGTCGCCGTGCGCCCGCCCAGCCACCTTGAACACTATCGATCCGTAGTGTAGCCTATTTTCAGTAATGTTACAGTTATTCTCGTATTTGTGGTTCGGCCGGTCTCGGAGTTTCCTGCGCTCAAGGCCAACAAGGTGCTACGCATGCTTCACCGCATCGGCTACCGGTCGGTCAGGCAGTCTGGATCACATGTCCGTCTGGAGGCGGAGGGCAGGAAGCCGATCGTGTTCTCGACTCATGCCGGCCAGGAGGTCCCGCCTCGTCACCTGAGGGATATGCTCGTCGAGAAGGCCGGGCTGTCCGACCAGGAGATCGACGCGCTGCTCTGATTCAGGAGCCTCGACGGTGGTGGAGATGTCCAAGATCGAGATCTATAGGAATCGCGACGCAGGCCCCTCGTGGTGCGCCATGGGCGAGTTGGGCGACGCCGGGTACTACGCGGGTGCGGACACGCGCGACGAGTTGCTAACCCAGATCCAGGAGGCGGCCGAGATGGAGGGGATCACTCCCGAAGTCCTCATGGCGGAGGACGATGAGGCCGGAGAGGACCCGGTGAAGCTTCCCTTGCGAGCGGGGCACACCGGCTAGAGCCGGGCGTCCGAGCCCCGCGGTGGTCCAGGCCATGGTGCGGACGAGCGGCTCCCAGACCGGTCCGTGGGTACGGCCGGCGTGAGCGACAACTCCGGCTGGGACGCCACGCTTGAGGACCTTGAGGGCCGCCGGCAGCAGGCTCGGGCCATGGGAGGCACCGACAAGGTGGCTCAGCGCCGGGCCGAGGGACGTCTCGACGCCAGGGGCCGCATCGACGGGCTGCTCGACGCGGGGTCGTTCACCGAGATCGGCACCCTGGCCGGACCCGTGCCCGCCGATGCTCTCGTCGCCGGGGTCGGGGCCATCGACGGCCGTCCGGTGGCGGTGGGCGCGGAGGACTTCACCACCATGGGAGGATCGATCGGCCCGGCCGCCACCCGCAAGCGGTGGCGCATCGCGGACATCGCCCGGCGCGAGCGCATCCCGCTGGTGATGTTGCTGGAGGGAGCCGGCCACCGGCCCCCGATGCCCGGCGATCCCGGCGGGGGCGGACCCAATGACCTGCAGGCCCAGGCGGCTCTGTCGGGGATCGTGCCCATGGTGTGCGGGATGATGGGGCCGTCGGCGGGTCATGGGGCCATCACCGCCCTGCTGTGCGACTTCTCGATCATGACCGGTGATGCGGCCATCTTCACCGCGGGTCCTCCGGTGGTGGAGGCGTCGCTGGGGGAGCGGGTCGGCAAGGACGATCTCGGCGGGCCCGCGGTGGCCATCGGGGCGGGAACCATTCACAACACCGCCGCCGACGATGCCGACCTGCTGGCCCAGATCCGCTCATACCTGTCGTACTTCGGATCATCGGCGTGGGAGAGCCCGCCGGTCGTCAATATCGGCGACACCGGCCCGCGCCGCATCGATCGCATGCTCGACTTGGTTCCACGCGACGGCCGTCGTGGCTACGACATGGCTGCGGTCGTTGAGTCGCTGGTCGACTGCGGCCATAGCCTCGCGATCCAACCCGACTACGGCCGGTCCATCATCTGCGCTCTGGCCTGTCTGGGCGGCGAGCCGGTGGGGGTCGTGGCCAACCAGCCGGTCGAACTGGCCGGCTCGATCGACGCGGCTGCCGCCGACAAGGCGGCCCATTTCATCTCGGTGTGCGATGCCTTCCACCTGCCGCTGCTGTTCCTGGCCGACAACCCCGGCGTGCTGGCCGGCACGGCATCGGAGCGGGCCGGGGTGCTTCGGGCATCGGCTCGCATGTATGCCGCGCAGACCGGCGCCACCACCGTCAAGATCCATGTAACGCTGCGCAAGGCCTTCGGTTTCGGCAGCTGCGTGATGGCCATGAACCCCCACGACTCCCAGACCCTCAGCTTCGCCTTTCCGGGCGCCACGGTGGGGGCCATGGGGGCCGCGGGCGCAGGCCGGGCCGTGGGTGCCGACGAGCAGGCCGAGCGGGACTTGCGCAGGGCCGAGGAGGAATCGGCCTACCGCTCCGCGTCGGCGTTGAGCTTCGACGAGGTGATCGATCCCCGCGACACTCGCAATGCCATCCTGTCAGCTCTAGAAGTGTCGGCTCGACGCCGTCGCCAGCCGTGCGAGCCTAAGACTCGCCCGGGGATCACGCCGTAGGGTTCGCTCTTTCCGGCCGGCGGGTCCTGTCGTCGAGCCACGTTCGACCGACGGGGCTTCGCCCCATTGTCGGTCGCCCGGACTCGCCGCCACCCCCCGGCCTGGCCGGTGGCACGCTGCGGGTCGCTAGCTGATCAGGCGCTCGATGATGTGGTCGATGCAGGTTGTGAGGGCCTCGATGTCTGAGGGCTCCACTGCGGGGAACATGCCTATGCGGAGCTGGTTGCGTCCTAGCTTGCGGTAGCCGTCGGTGTCGACGATGCCGTTGGCCCGCAGGGCCGCGCTGATGTCGTCGGCGCTAACCCGGTCGTCGAAGTCGATGGTTCCCACCACCCGGCTGCGGATGGCAGTGTCGGTCACGAA
>VYBO01000104.1:10775-13341 GCA_009844405.1 Acidimicrobiaceae bacterium | reverse complement strand
CGGGTTGCAGGTCACCGCGACGTGGCCGATGCGCACCGAGTTGGGCAACCGTCTCGTCGCTTCCGGCTCGAACGCGTTGGCGTCGTCGATCGTGTTGGCTTGCCGTCCGCGGCCGGCGTCGGCGGCGCTGGCGTCTCGGGGGGAGTTGTTGGCGGCGCTGCGCGGCGAGCTGCCGGAGTCGGTTCGCGCCTTGCAGTCGGGCGGTGTGGCGCCGGTGGACATGGCGCAGTCCGCTATAGGGCCCGGCATGGGAGTGTTCTCGCGCTATGCGCGGGTGGTGGAGGCCGACGGCTCCGCGATGGCGGTGTCGGCCGCGCTGGGGATCATCAACGACGTGCTCGGGGAGGTCCTCGACGGCGCCGAGGCCGAACTCGACGCCGAGAGCCGCTTCGCGCTGGCCTGGTACGGCGCGCACGGCCACCGCCCGGGCCCATCCGGCGACGCCGACAGCGTGGCCCGGGCCAAGAACACCAGCCTCGCCGCGATAGTGGAATCAGGCGTCGGCGAGGCCCGCGCCGGCAAGTTCCGGCTGCACGGGCGCGGCGAGCTGCGCGAGGGCTGGTCGCCGCTGCACGACGACCGGCTCACCGTGTGGATGGCCGCCCAGCACCTGGCCGCCGCCCTGGAGCGCTCGGAGTCCGAGGCGGCCGGGTTGCTGCACGTCCTCGGCGGCCACGCAGACCGGGCCCGCCAGCTCGCCTACCTGCTGTACTCCAAAGCCGACGGCGCCGGCTGGGCCGCCGACGCCGCCGCCTACAACAGCCTCATCGCCGTGTGGGCAGACCTGCGCGTCGCAGCCGCCGCCGCCGCAGCCGCCGCCGCGGCCCCCACCCAGCAGACCATCGTCTAGTCCGGGCCGCCACGAGGATGCCGATCCGCGTCATGGCCGGCTCGGCCAAGGGCCGCCGCCTGGAGGCGCCGGCGGGCGTCGTCACGCGCCCCACCCCCAGCCGGGTGCGCGAGGCGGTGTTCAACTCGCTCTACTCGCTCGGCGCCGTCGAGGGCGCCCGCGTGCTCGACCTGTTCGCCGGGACCGGAGCTTTGGGGATCGAGGCGCTGAGCCGCGGCGCGGCGGAAGCGACGTTCGTGGAGCACGACCGGGCTGTGGCCTCGCTGTTGCGGCGCAACCTCGAGGCCACCGGCCTGGAGACAGGCGCGACGGTGATGGTCGTCACCGTCGACGCCGCCCTCGACGAGCTGGCTCGACACCGCTTCGACGTCGCTCTGGTGGACCCGCCGTACGCCTTCGACGACTGGCCGCAGCTGCTGTGGAGGGTGCCGGCCGAACTGGTCGTGGCCGAGTCGGACCGCCGGGTGGAAGTGGGGCCCCGCTTCGCTGTCCACCATCACCGGCGCCACGGCGGTACCGTGGTGACGTTCGCACAAGCTGCCGACAGGCCGAGCGGAACTGGAGCCGATCAGTGACCCGTGTGCTGTACCCCGGATCCTTCGACCCGATCCACTACGGCCATCTCGAGATCATCGAGACGATCGCCCAGCTGTTCGATGAAGTGGTGGTGGCGGCCACGCGCAACCCGCAGAAGGGGGAGGGCCTGTTCAGCCTGCACGAGCGCGAGCAGCTGATCAAGGAGTGCGTCGCCCACCTTCCCACTGTCTCGGTGGCGATGTTCTCCAACCTGGTGGTGAATCTGGCCCGGGAGGTCGGGGCCGACTTCATCGTGAAGGGATTGCGAGCAGTCTCCGACTTCGAGAACGAGCTCCAGATGGCGCAGATGAACCACGCTCTCGCCGGCGTCCAGACGATCTTCATCCCCTCGGCGAGCAAGCGGTCGTTCGTGGCCTCCAAGCTGATCCGGGAGGTCTTCCGCCTCGGTGGGGACGTGTCGTCGATGGTGCCGGAGCCGGTGCGGGCCCGGCTGGCCGGTCGCCTGGAGGCCGAGCCGGAGCAATGAGTTCGAGCGACCTGGTTCCGCCTGCACCGACGGGCTCCGCAGAGAGTTCGTCCGAGGCTCGACGGCTGGCCGTCGAGCAGCTGCTCACCCAGGCCATCCGCGTGGTGGAGAGGTCCCGGCCGATGCCGTTCTCGACGTCGGTGATGGTCAACGGCGAGGAGCTGCTGGGGATACTGCAGAAGGCGTTCGCGGCTCTTCCCGAGGAGTTGCGGGCTGCTCGGTGGATGCTCAAGGAACGAGACGACATGCGGCGTCGCACGCACCGGGAGGGCGAGGACATCATCGCGGCGGCCCGGGCTCGCGCGGAGCAGATGGTCCAGCGCAGCGAGGTCGTCAAGGCCGCCGAGATGCGGGCGAGACGGACGGTCGACGAGGCCGAGGAGCGGGCCAGGAGGATGAAGCTCGAGACCGAGGACTGGTGCGACCAGCGGCTGGCGGCCTTCGAGGCGATGCTGCACAAGACGGCCACCGCCGTGTCCACCGGGCGCCGGCGACTCCAGGACACCCGGTTGCCGCGCCCGGCGCCGGCGCCCGCTCCGGCCGAACCCGACGACGACATATTCGACCAGGACCTGGGTTGACCGACCCAGGGCCCCTGGGCCCGAGCGGCCCGTGAGCGCAGCGAGCAAGAGCGGGCACACGGCCCGAGCGGC
>VYBO01000104.1:0-10765 GCA_009844405.1 Acidimicrobiaceae bacterium | reverse complement strand
GGCCCGAGCGGCCCGTGAGCGCAGCGAGCAAGAGCGGGCACACGGCCCGAGCGGCCCGTGAGCGCAGCGAGCAAGAGCGGGCACACGGCCCGAGCGGCCCGTGAGCGCAGCGAGCAAGAGCGGGCAACAGCGAAGCGGCTCGTGGTCGACTGTGTCCGGCTCGACGCCGGCTCGGTCGACCACATCGAGGTCGACGACCGGTGCGTCCTGGACGAGCCCGGCGTCCCGGGCGCTCTGGTGGCGGACGGGGTCGTTCACCTGGAAGTGGTGGTACGAGCGGCCGGAGGGTCCCTGGTGGCCGACGGGCGGGTCGCGGGGGCGTGGACCGCGGAGTGCCGCCGCTGCCTGGAGGAGGTTAGGGGCCCCCTCGAGGCGCCGCTGCACGAGGTGTTCGAATGGGAGCCGACCGAAGGTGAGACCTGGCCGATCGACGACCACCGCATCGATCTGGCGCCCGCGGCCCGCGAGGCGGCCGTGCTGGCCCTGCCGCTGGCGCCCCTGTGCTCCGAGGACTGCGCGGGACCGGTTCCCGACCGGTTCCCGACCGGGCCGGCGGCGGCGGATCTCACAGCTGGCGGCGGCGTGTAGGCCCCACTGCTCCCCGGTAGGCTGCCGGGCCGGATTGTCCGATCGGCCGTAGAAGATCAGGATCCCCCATGGCTGTCCCCAAGAAGAAGACCTCCAAGGCGAAGGGCCGCAGCCGAAGGGCCTCTGCGTGGCGGATCCGTCCCGGCGGACGCAGCGCGTGCAGCCGCTGCGGCGCGGTCAAGCGTCCCCACCGCGTGTGCGGAAACTGCGGGTGGTACCGCGACCGGCAGGCCATAGACGTCGAGTAGCCGGCCCTTCGAACGCTCGCTTGCAGTCGTGAATTCAGGCAATGGCGCTGTGATGGAACCTTTGTCGGCGTCGAGTGGTCTGAACCTCCGTGGAACCGGTAGCGGTTGACGCCATGGGGGGCGACCGGGCCCCCGCGGAGATCGTGGCCGGCGCCCGGCGCGCCGCCGACGAGTTGGGGATCCCGGTCGTGCTGGTGGGGCGGCCCGACGATTTGGGCGACGCCGGCGGCCTGGAGGTGATCGAGGCCTCCGAAGTGATTCCGATGGACGCGGAGCCGGGATCGAGCGTGCGCACGATGAAGGACTCGTCGCTCGTGCGGGCCGCTGAGGCGGTGCGCGACGGCCGGGCGTCGGCGATGGTGTCGGCCGGCAACACCGGCGCCGCCATGGGCTCGGCGCTGCTGCGCATGGGCCGCATCCGCGGCATAGCCCGTCCGGCGATCGCCACGCCGATCCCCACCCCGGGAGCCAGTCCCACCACCATGCTCGACGCGGGCGCCAACGCGGAGTGCCGTCCGGAGTGGCTCGTCCAGTTCGCCCGGATGGGCTCGGTCTACGCCCGCGACCGCTTCGGCCTCGAGCGGCCCCGGGTCGGCCTGCTGTCGATCGGCGAGGAGGCCGGCAAGGGCAACGACTTGACCAGGACCGTCTTCGAACTTCTCTCCGACGGCCGGTGGGCCGGCGACGTCGGAGCGGAGTGGATCGGCAACGTGGAGGGCCGCGACATCATGACCCCCGCCGTCGACGTGGTCGTGACCGACGGCTTCACCGGCAACGTGACCCTCAAGGCGCTCGAGGGGGCGCTGCGGGCCCTGTTCGGCCGGCTGCTGGTGGCCATCGACACCGACGACGCCTCGCGCCGGGCCGGTGACATGCTCGCCCCGGCCCTCGACGAGATGGCGCGCGAGCTTCACCCCGACGGCGTCGGCGGCGCGCTGCTGCTGGGCGTGCGGGGCGTCTGCGTGGTCTCGCACGGCGCCAGCAGCGCCGCCGCAGTGATGAACGCCATCAGGGTGGCCCGCGAGATGGTGGCCGCGGGCATGGTGGACCACATCGCAGCCGTCGCACGCGGATAGCAGGATGCCCGAGGCTGGCCGCATCCCCAACGATATGGTTGAGGACTGCATCGACGACGGAACGACGCACGGAGGCGCCGATGCCGGCAGAGACCCACATGGAGCAGGCGCCCATGGGGCGTGAGGAGGTTCTGGCGCTGATCCGGGACCGCCTCGCGGACATCCTGGAGGTCGATCCCTCCGACATCGCCGAGGGCGCCTCATTCGCCGATGACCTCGCCGCCGACTCCCTGGCGCTCATAGAACTGGTGGAGGGGATCGAGCAGGAGCTGGCCGAGCGGGCCGTCGGCTTTCGCATCGAGGACGAGGACCTGGAAGACCTGCGCTCCGTCCGCGACGCCGTCGACTACGTGTTGGCGAAGCTGGGTTGACGGTCCACACCGCTGCTGCGGGCGCGGTGGCGCTCATGGACCGGCTCGGCCACCGGTTCGGCGACGCCGCGCTGCTCGAGCTCGCCCTCACCCACCGCTCCTGGTGCGCCGAGCACTCAGGGTCGTCCTCCAACCAACGGCTGGAGTTCCTCGGCGACGCGGTCCTGGGCCTCGTGGTGGCGCAGAGGCTGTACTCGCGTTTCGGCCGATGGTCCGAAGGCGACCTGGCCAAGACCCGTGCCGCGCTCGTGAACTCGGCCACGCTGGCCGAGGTGGGCCGGTCGGTCGGCCTCGGCGGGCTGCTGCGCCTGGGCCGGGGCGAGGCCGCGACCGGCGGCCGCCTCAAGTCGTCGATCCTGGCCGACGCGGTGGAGGCGGTCATCGGCGCCGTGTACCTCGACGGCGGCATCGACGCGGCCGACGAGGTGATCGGCCGGCTGCTGGGCCCCCGCCTCGAAGCCGCCGCCAGTGATCCCGGCCACGCAGACTTCAAGACGCGGCTCCAGGAGCTGGCCGCCCGTCTCGGAGTCGACCCTCCCGCCTACGACGTGACCACCACCGGGCCCGCGCACAGGACGTCGTTCGAGGCCGAGGTCCGCGCCGGCGGCGCCGGCGGCACAGGCAGGGGAAGCACCAGGAAGGACGCCGAGCAGCAGGCGGCCCGGATGGCCTACGCGGCGCTGACGTCAGAGGCCCGATCATGAGCCAGGACCTCGCCTTCGAGCTGCCGGAGGTCGAGACCGTACGGCGGGACCTCGAACGCGAGATCGTCACCCGCAAGATCAAGACGGCGGAGGCTGCGAGCATGAAATGCCTGCGCCGCTACCGCACCCGCAAGGCCTTCACCTCGCAGCTTGAGGGGGCCAAGATCACCGATGTGAGGCGGGTCGGCCTATACCTGGTGATCGAGCTGAGCACCGAGTTGCTGCTCGTGCTGTCGCTCGGCTCGTCGGGCTCGCCTCGCCGCAACGCCAACAAGCATCCCAAGGTCGCGGGGACCGAAGTCGTGATCTCTTTCACCCAGTACGGCCAGCTCCGCTTCGTGGACGCCGAAGGCACCGGACAGCTGTTCGTGGTGCCCGCCGAGGAGTTCCCGTCGGCTGTGCCCGAAGTGGCCGGCTACGGCCTCGACCCGGTGGCCACCCCCATCTCCTGGACCGAGATGGGCCGCCTGCTGCTCCAGAGGGACACGAAGCTCAAGCCCCTCATCACCGACGACAACTTCGTGGTCGGCATCGGCGACATCTACGCCGACGAGATCCTGTTCGAGGCGGGGCTGCGCTTCGACCGGGTCTCCAACACACTCTCCACCCAGGAGATCCGCCGCCTTCACCGGTCGCTGGTCGGCACCATGCACGACGCCATGAAGTACCGGGGGACGTCGGTGCCGGATCGCCCCTTCCTTGATCCGTTCGGCCAGCCCGGCGGCTACGCGGGCCACCTCAAGGTGTGGGGCCGGCACGGCGAGCTGAGCGAGCGGTCCAGGACGCCGATCAAGCGAACCAAGTTCCGCGGCGTCTGGACCTACTACTGCGACACCCAGGTCTGAGCGCGGGATACTGGCGCCGTGACGCTGGGGTTCCGTGACCTGGCCGCGGGGCTGCGGCTGCGGGGGGTGGTGGCTGGGAGCGATGTGACGCTGGTGGCCGTGGAGACGCACGGCACGGGTTCGGCGGTTCTCACCTACCGGACCGGTGACGGGCAGCTGGGCGAGCGGATCGTCTTGGAGGACGACCTGGCCGGGCTGGTCGAGGTGTCCGGACGGCGGTGGTCCTTCGGCGCCGACGGCGCGATGTTCCGTCTCGCCTCTGAGGCGCGGCGCTTGCAGCAGGCGCATCTGGCCGACCCGTTCGCGGCGGTGGACACGTCCGACATCGACCCGTATCCGCATCAGATCGACGCCGTGTACAACCGGCTGCTCGCGCAGAGGCCGCTGCGGTTCCTGCTGGCCGACGATCCCGGCGCGGGCAAGACCATCATGTCGGGGCTGCTGATCCGCGAGCTGGTGCTGCGCGGCGACGTGGCCCGCTGCCTGATCGTGGCGCCGGGCAGCCTCGTGGAGCAGTGGCAGGACGAGCTGTGGGACAAGTTCGGTCTGTCGTTCGAGCTCATGTCGAGGGCTGCGGTGGAGGCGTCGCGCACCGGCAACCCGTTCACCGAGAGGAACCTGCTGATCGCTCGGGTCGACCAGCTGTCGCGCTCCGAGGAGCTGATGGCCAAGGTCCGGGCGTCGGACTGGGATCTCGTGATCGTGGACGAGGCTCACAAGATGTCGGCGCACCGCTACGGCGACGAGCTCCGCCGCACGAAGCGGTTCCTGCTGGGGGAGACGCTGCGGGAGTGCACCCGTCACTTGCTGCTGCTCACGGCCACACCGCACAACGGCAAGAACGAGGACTTCCTGGCGTTCATGACGCTGATCGATCCGGAGCGCTTCGCGGGTCGGCTGCGTGGCGGCGAGGGCGACGGACAGTCGATGCCTGATGTGAGCGACGTGATGCGGCGGCTGGTGAAGGAGAACCTGCGCACCTTCGAGGGCAGGCGCCTGTTCCCGCAGCGCCACGCCCAGAGCCTCAACTTCGAACTGTCCCCGCCCGAGGCCGAACTCTACGAGGCGGTCACCCGGTACGTGAGCGAGGGCATGAACCGGGCGGCACGGATGCGCGAGGAGGGCGAGGCGAGCCGCGGGATCATCGTCGGTTTCGCGCTGGCCGGCCTCCAGCGTCGTCTGGCCTCGTCCCCGGCCGCGATCTACCACTCGCTGCGCCGCAGGCGAGACCGCCTCGACGAGCAGGCCGCGGAACTGCGCCGTCTGGCCGCCTCCGGCCGGCCCGTTCCGGTGGTCGACCTGCCCACGGGAGTGAGGATCGCCGACTTCGAGGACTTCGACTTCGACGATTATGACGACGCCGAGCGCGAGGATCTCGAGGACTTCGTGATCGACGCGGCCACGGCGGCCGGCACCGCCGAGGAGCTGGAGGCAGAGGTAGCGGAGCTCAAGGAGCTGGTGCGGCTGGCCGACGAGGTGCGCCGAAGCGGCGAGGACAAGAAGTGGCTCGAGTTGCGCGGCCTGCTGCGCTCTGAGCACTTCGCGGCGCCGGCATTCTCGGGCCCGCTGGACGTCGGCGCAGACCCGGGCGACGGCACCGAGCCGGTCCGCAAGCTGATCGTGTTCTCCGAGCACACCGACACCCTCGACTATGTGGCCGGGCGGATCGAGGCCGAGCTGGGCCGGCCCGAGGCGGTGGTCCGGATCCACGGCGGCGTCAGGCGCCACGACCGCCGAGACATCCAGGACCGTTTCCGGGTCGATCCGGCGGTTCGGGTGCTGGTGGCCACCGACGCGGCCGGCGAGGGCGTCAACCTGCAGGCGGCCAACATGGTGGTCAACTACGACCTGCCCTGGAACCCGAACCGGATCGAGCAGCGTTTCGGGCGGGTGCACCGCATCGGCCAGCAGCGGCCGTGCCATCTGTGGAACCTGGTCGCGCACAAGACCCGTGAGGGCAAGGTGTTCGAGCGGCTGTTCGCCAAGATCGAGGAGCAGCGCGGCGTCTACGGCGATCAGGTGTACGACGTGCTGGGCGACGCGCAGATCAACCTGTCGCTCCGGGAGCTGCTGATGCGGGCCATCGCCTCCGATGAGGATCCCGCCCACACAGTCTGGATGGACGAGGTGATCGAGGCCGACATCGGTCGCCAGATGCAGGACGTGCTCGACGAGCGGGCGCTGGTGGCCGGTCTGGCCGATCCGGCTGCCAACGACAGGATCCGCCGCGACATGGAGGTCGCCCGGGCCCGGCGGCTGCAGCCGTGGTTCGTGGAGGCGTTCTTCACCGAGGCCCTCCGGATGTACGGTGGACGGATGGCCGGCCGCGAGCGGGGCCGCTTCGAGATCACTCGGGTCCCGGCCTCGGTCCGCGCCTGCGCTGAGGCCGGTCTGGGGCCGGTGCAGGACCGCTACGAGCGGGTGACATTCGACAAGGACTGCATCCAGCCCAGCCATGCGGGCGGGAGCCGCTCGGGCGGGTCGGTGCGGGCCGATCTGATCTCGCCGGGCACGCCGCTGCTGGCCGCGGTGGTGAACAGGGTGCTGGCCGACTGGGGCCGGACGCTACAGCAGGGGGCGGTGCTGGTCGACGAGGGCGATCCCTCGACCGATCCGCGCTTGCTGGTCTACCTGGACCACGCCGTCACCGACGGGCGCGAGGTCCACGGCGCCCGCCAGGTGGTGTCGCGCCGGTTCCACTACGTGGAGATCGACGGTCACGGCAGCGCCCGCGACCCCGGCGACGAGCCCTACCTGAACTACGCGCCCCTGACCGCTGAGCAGCGGGACCTGCTGGAGGGGCGCCTCGATCTCGACTGGGCGGGCCGGACGGCTGAGGACGCCGCACGGTCCTGGGCCATCGAGCACCTGGCGGGGCCGCACTTCGATGAGGCCGCGGCCGTCACCCGCGCCCGGGTGGCGAAGGCCTGGGACGCCGTGAGGCAGCGCCTGGAGTCCGAGATCCGCTACTGGGACCGGCGCACAGAAGAGATCAAGGCCCAGGAGATCAAGGGCCGCAAGCCCCGCCTCAACTCGGCCCGGGCCCGGGCCAGAGCCGACGAGCTGCAGGCCCGCCTCACCCGCCGCCGCCTCGAGCTGGTCCAGGAGGACGACCTGCACAACAGCCCGCCCACGATCGTCGCCGCCGCGCTGATCGTGCCCCGAGGCCTGCTTGACGAACTGGCCGGTCACCCGACGGCCTCGACCGATCCCGCTGTCAAGGCCGAGACCGACCGTCGGGCCGTGGCAGCAGTCATGGCGGCGGAGCGCAAGCTGGGCCGGGTACCCGAGGAGCAGCCCCACGGCAACCCCGGCTACGACGTGCTCTCGACCGATCCGGCCACCGGCGTCTGCTACTTCATCGAAGTCAAGGGCCACCTGCCCCGAACCGGGCAGATCAGCGTCAGCCGCCGCCAGGTCGGCAAGGCCCACAACAACGCCGAGCGCTGGCGGCTGGCCGTGGTGTCGGTCCCAGAGGACCCCGAGGTCGAGCCCGAAGTGCGCTACCTGGTCGAACCCTTCAAGGACGTGTCCCTGCACCCGGCCCAGACCAGCGTCCCCCTCGACGTCGCCGACCTGCTGACTCACGCAGTCCCGCCGCGGTGAGCCCGGGGCGCCGGCGCGCGGGGCACGCCTCGCACCCGCCGGCCCGCCGCGACGAACGCCGAGCGCCGGCGGGCGCGTCGTGTCACAGTGTGGTGGGATCGTGGCGCCGCAGCCGGCGGCGCCGCCGGGCACTGTCCACGATGTCGGCAGCAGGAGGATTCGACATGCTGAACAAGATTCGCAGACTCTTCGGGGATCCCGAGGCGGCGGCCCGCCGCGAGCAGCAGCGGGCCCAGGCAGCGGCCGCGGCGGCCCGCCGCGAGTGGGCGCAGGACTGCGCCGCGCTCGAGTCGGAGATCGAGGCCTGCCGCTCGTACGAGGATCTGGCCGACGAGCTCGACCCGGACTGCCCCATCGTCACCAAGAGGGGCGAGGAGGTGATTCTGATCGGACACGGGGCCATGCTCGTCGAGACCCGCCGCGCCCCCAAGGCCCGCTACGGCGGGCAGTCCCACGGGCTGTCGCTGCGGGTCGCCAAGGGCGTCTACTACCGGCCCAGCGTGCATCGCGGCACGATCGAGGCCGCCCCCGAGGAGACTGCCGTGATCGACGGCGGCGACGGCGACGGCGTGTTCGTGGCGACCAACAAGCGCGCCGTGTTCCGCGGCAGCCTCCACACCCGCGAGTTCCGCTGGGACAAGCTGGTGTCGGCCAGCCCCGAGCTGATCGGCCGCGACTACGCGGTGATGATGCCGGTGGAGAACCGCCAGCGGGTGTCGGGCGTGCTCGTCGGCAGCGACTCCGACGCCGACTTCGTGCTGCGCCGGATCATGTTCGGGGTGGCGCTGCACCAGGACCGCGGCGACGCCTTCATCGCCCGGATGGAGGCCGAGCTGGCCGAGTTGAAGGCCGCCGAGCCGCCCAAACCCTGATCGGCCCGACCCGGCTGCTTGGAGCGTCGTCGCGCGAAGAGAACCCGCTGCACGATGAGAGAGGCTGTGCCGGACTCGGGGGTCGCCGCACACGCCGTCCGAATCGCCGCGATCGGGGGATCTTCGGTTGCAGGAAGTGGTCTGCCGTGTATTGTGGGGGCTGTTGGGGCATTGCCCTGCCGGTGCCGCCGGGTGGCGGTGCCGCGGAGGGCCGGCTCGGTCTGCGGGCCGGCCTCCGGGTGGATCGTTCGGGGTGGATGATGTCCGCGCAAGAGACGCTCGCTGGGACGCCGCAGGCTCTGGAGACGTTCGTGTTCCCGGACCCGCCTGAGGATCCTGACGACAAGATGACGATGTTCGACCATCTCACGATCACCGGCGCCGCCCACTACCTGGCGGTGCACCTGGGCGATCCCGAGACCACCTTGGTGGCGGGGGAGCACTACATGGCTCTGGCGCCGACGCTGAGCATGGCGGGGGTGCGGTACCCGGATCTGCTGGTGGCCTTCGACGCGGACCGTGAGGGCTACCGGCGCCGCAACGCCTATGTGATCTCCGAGCAGGGCAAGGCGCCGGAGTTCGTGCTGGAAGTGGTGTCGCCGAGCAGCGGGCGCCGCGACCGGGTGGACAAGCCCCAGGACTACGCCCGCCTCGGTGTGGGCGAGTACTGGTGGTTCGACGGCCAGGGGCGCACCCCGCGCCAGCGGCTGGCCGGGCACCGCCTGGTGGACGGACGCTACGAGCCTCTGGACGTCGAGGCGCTCGCCGACGGCAGCCTCCAGGGCCTCAGCCCGGTGCTGGGCGTGGGGTTGCGGTGGGCCGACGGCGAGTTGGTGTTCTACGACCCCGACACCGGCGACCCCATCGCCACCCTGGAGTCCGAGCGGCAGGCCCGAGAGGCCGCCGAGGCCGCCCGCCACGTTGCCGAGGCCGCCCGCCACGTTGCCGAGGCCCGCGCCGAGGCCGCCGAGGCCCGCTTGCGGGAACTGGAGGAGGCGGAGTAGTCTACATTTATGGCGCTTTCACAGACGACATCTAGGACGACTACATTGCGGATCTCGACCGAGTTGAGAGATGAGATATGCCGCCTGGCCGAGCACCGGGGCACGACGATGGTCGATGTCGTGACCGACGCGGTGCATCGTCTCGGCCAAGAGGAGTGGTGGCTGTCGGTCCGCGGCGCGCTCGACGGCCTCACTGAGGCCGACGCGGCTTCGTACCGGGAGGAGAGCCGCAGGCTGGAGGCGGCGGCCGCGGACGGCCTCGATGGCCGGTGAGGCGCGCCTGCACCGCGGCGAGGTGTGGCTCGCCGACTTCGGCACGGATCCCCGGGACCCCGAACAGGCATTCCGCCGCCCGGCGGTCGTCGTGTCCGATGACCGGCTCCACCATCCGAACCTGAAGATGGTGATCGTGGTGCCCGGAACGTCCACGATCCGCGGGATCCCGCTGCATGTGGTGGTCTCACCCGACCGCGGCAACGGTCTGGCCGGCGACACAGCCTTCCAGGCGGAGCAGGTGCGGGCAGTGTCGACCGGCCGGCTCGTCGAAAGGCTCGGCCGGATCGACGCGCCGGCTCTGCTCGCCCTCGACGAGGTTCTTCGCAGCACTCTCGGCCTCTGACCCCGGCCGGCCGCCACCGGCCGAGACGGGCGCCGATCATGCAGGCGCCGTCATCGCCGGGGCCCGCCTATGGTGTGCCTGCCTTGCCGGCCTCGGTCGGCGTCCCGTAGCGCTGCTGTGCGGCCCGGCTCGTGATGCCGAGAATCCGGCCGATCCGCTCCCAGGAGACTCCGGCGCCGCGGGCTGCTGCGAGAGCCTCCAGAAGCTGCGCATGGGTCGCTTCGGATTGCTGCTCGGCGGCGCCCGCCGCCGCTTCGGCGGAGATCTCCAGGTAGAACTCTGCGGTGGGTCGCCCCTCGGCCTGAGCCCAATCGAACTTCTCGCACCAGTCCGCGACGGCATCCCAGTCCCCGCCGGCTTCGGCGTGGTCGATGATCTCTCGGAGCGTCTCGGCCATGCGGCTCACTTCAGATACTTCGCCCGTGCGGGCATCGCATGGATGATCGTAACGCTCTCGGCCTGCACAGGTGTCCCTGTCTCCAGCAGGCGGCCGCTGCGGTCAGCGCCGATGAGCATCGCGATCTCGTCTGTCACGACCATACGGATGGCGTTTCGGTGGGCAGGGAGGATGCCATCGTTGGCGATCCCGTGCCGGTGCGCACTGCAAGCTATCCATACTTCCATATGTTATCAGTATAAGTCACTGCTAGAGCATTTCGGTGCTGGATTCGGCCATGGCGATGTTGCTCTCGGGGTTGCAGGGCGGGCGATCATGCATGTGGCCAGGGTCGTCTCGGGGGCCGGGTACTGTGGCCGGCTGTGACTGGTCCGGGAGATCGGCCGAAGCTGATCGAGGTGGCGTTGCCGTTGGCGGCGATCAACCGTGAGGCGG
>VYBO01000111.1:55846-77068 GCA_009844405.1 Acidimicrobiaceae bacterium | reverse complement strand
GCCCAGATACTGCCCCCACGCCCCCATCACCCGCGCCGAGACCGCCACCCTGCTCGCACGCGCGCTGAACCTCCCGCCCGGACAGCCCGCCGGGTTCGTCGACGTCGACCCCGGCGGCGTCCACGCCGACAGCATCGACGCGCTCGCCGCCGCCGGCGTCACCAACGGATGCGGCCCCGGGCCCAGATACTGCCCCCACGCCCCCATCACCCGCGCCGAGACCGCCACCCTGCTCATGCGCGCCCTCGACCTCCACCAAACCTGAACACAGCGCCCCGGCCTACATCCGCCGCGAGGCCGCCGCCGGCGCGCGGGTGCGGCGCAGCAGCGGATCGGCGAGCCTCAGGCCCCCGTCGACTACGTCCAGGACACGGGGAGCGAGACCGGGCGTGTCGCCGTCGACGAGGTTGCCCATCACCTGGAGGGTGATGTTGGCGACCGCCTGGGTGCCGACGGCCAGGCGCAGACCGTTGCGCAGGATCCAGGGGTGGCCGATGAGGAAGCTGAAGCGCCGCCCGGTGCGCAGGAACCCGTCGAAGCGCTCGCCGATGATGCGGTCGTAGGCGTCGGGAGCAGCCGCCGGGCCGGCCAGGAACAGATCGGCCAGGAGCATCCCCGACTCCAGCCCGTAGTCGATGCCCTCGCCGTTCATCGGGTTGATCAGTCCGGCCGCATCGCCCACGGCGGCCCATCCGCGTCCGTGGCGGCGGCCGACGCTCATGGGCAGCCTCCAGGCCCGGGGTCTCTCCAGGAAGTCGCCGAGCTCCCACTCCCAGGCCACCAGATCCCGGTAATCGCTCAACAGCCGGTTGAGGTTGAGCTTTCGGAAGCCCTTCATAGTGGACATGGAGCCCGCTCCGATGTTCACCGTGCCGTCGCCCGCCGGGAACATCCAGCCGTAGCCGGGAACCCATCCTCCCTCGGCTCCCCGCAGGGTGAGGCAGGCTTCCAGGTGCCGGTCGGCGTGGCGGGGGCTGGGCGCATAGGTGCGGATGGCGAGGCCGAAGGGCTCGGACTCGACCCGCTCCGCGCCCAGCAGGCGGGCCGCCGAGCCGGGCGCTCCGGTGGCCAGCACAACCATGTCGGCCAGGAACCGCTTGCCCCCCGCGGCGCTCTCGACGCCGACGACTGTGCCGTCGTCGGAGAGGACCGGCATGACCTCGGTGTTCCACGCGATCTCGGCTCCCGCGGCCTGAGCTGCCTCGATGAGATGCTTGTCCAGCGCCCGGCGGGGCCACACCGCGCCGTGCGGACCGAACCGGTTGTTGGCGGGCCACAACAGCTCGCGCCGGGTGGCGCCTGCGATCATGCGCAGCCCGTCGATGCGGTGGGCCCCGTCGAGCTCTATGCCGAGCTCGTTGAGTGCAGCCACTGCCCTCGGGGTGAGGCCGTCGCCGCACACCTTGTCACGGCCGGGCGAGGCCTTCTCGAAGACGGTCACATGCGCACCGCCACGGGCGGCCCGGATGGCCGTGGCCGCGCCGGCGGGCCCGGCCCCGATCACCGCGATGTCGCGCCGGGTCGGGCTCATGGCGCCGCTCGACAGCACCCACCTGCGCCGTGACCGAGCGCTGGCTCGCTAGTGCGCGTGGGGTCCGTGGCCGTGATGGCCGTGATGGCCGTGGTCGTGGCTGTAGCCAAGATGGCTGTGGTCGTGGTCGTGGCTGTGGCCGTGACCGTGATGGTCGTGGCCATGACCACGGCCGTGAGGGTCGTGACTGTGGCCGTGACCGTGATGGCCGTGGTCGTCGAGCACGATCATGCCGTGAGTGTGGTCGTGGTCGGCGTGGTCACCGAGCAGGCGGTCCCCGAAAGCCTCCCGCAGCCGCTCCTCGGTCAGCATCTCGTCGGGAGTCCCCGCCGCCACCAGACGGTTGGCCAGCAGCACCACCGAGTCACAGTGCCGGGCCTCATCGAGATGGTGGGTGGTGATGATCACGATGGCGCCCCGCGACGAATACTCCTCGATCACGTCCAGGATCCGCTCCTGGCTGGGGATGTCCAAGCCGGTGACGGGCTCGTCGAGCAGGATGACATCAGGCTCGCCGGCCAGCACCTGGGCAATCCTCACCCTCTGTTGCTGGCCTCCGCTGAGATCGCCGAAGCTAAGGCTCGAGAACTGGTTCACGTCGAGCTGCTCGCCTGCCTTGCGCATCGCGGCCCGGTCCTCGCCTCTCAGCCGCCCGAGAAGCCCTCGCTTGCCGTAGCGGCCCATAGCCAGCACCTCGCCTGCGGTTATCGGCATCCAGCAGGCAGGGAGGTGCTGGCACACGTAGGCCAGGTTCTCGGACATGCCGCTGACGCGCCCCGACGTCGGCTTCTGCAGGCTGGCGAGGCATTCGAGCATGGTCGTCTTGCCCGATCCGTTGACGCCCATTACCGCGGTGGCCGTGCCGGGCTCGAACGTGTGGGTCACCCCGTCGAGGGCGGTGACATGGTCGAACCGTACGGTGAGATCGGTGACCTCGACGGCGTTGACCATGGCGCCAACGGTATATTCCCCCCATGCCATCCTCCACCACGGCTGCGGCGGAGACCGTGGATTCGCCCGCGGCTTCCGGCGCCGAGCGGGCTGGCACCTCTGATCCGGCGTCCCGGGTCACCCCCGGAAGAGGGCGCATCGACCGGTACGGGCTCGACCTCGGGCCGTGGCTCCACCTGGCCGACGAGAGGGCTCGGTTGGCCCGACCCTGTTTCCGGCATATCGACGTGACGCCACAGGGCGCCACTGTCGGCGCCGAGGTGGGCGGCGTCGATCAGCGCTCCGACCTGGCCAAGGAGCGCACATGGACGGCCTGTTCGCCATCCACGACTTCATGATCGCCTTCAAGCACCAGGTCCCCGAGGGCAAGCATGAGAAGTTCAGGGTCCGCTGGGAGCCCGACACCGTCGTCTTCTGGGACAACCGTTCCGTGCAGCACTACGCGGCCAGCGACTACTACCCGGACGTCCGGATCATGGAGCGGGCCAGCATCGTAGGCACCCGCCCGACCTAAGAGCGAGCGCGGATTGATCGGCAGCCAATCGCGGCGCAGGGTGGTCATTCCCGCTCTTGTTCGCTTCGCTCACGGGCCGCTCGGGCCACGGCCCCGCCCCGCATGGGCCGGGTCGCCCGTCTTTCCGCGGGGCCTCTAAGGCATCGAGATCGCGCCGATGGCGCCCAAGACCGACTGGAACCCGCTGCTGCGGGGCGAGTTCGACAAGCCCTACTGGCGCGAGCTGCAGGACTTCGTGCGGGCCGAGCGGGACCGACACCAGGTGTTCCCGCCCCACGACGAAGTGTTCGCGGCCCTGCATCTCACCCCCTACGCCTCGGTGAAGGTGCTGATCCTGGGCCAGGACCCCTACCACGGCCCCCGGCAGGCCCACGGGCTGTGCTTCTCGGTGCGGCCCGGAGTACGCAGACCGCCGTCACTGGAGAACATTCACGCCGAGTTGCACCACGACATAGGCGCGCCCGTGCCCGGCCACGGCTCGCTGGAGCACTGGGCCCGCCAGGGGGTGCTGCTGCTCAACGCCACCCTCACGGTCCGGGCCCGCCAGGCCGCCAGCCACCAGCGGAAGGGCTGGGAGACCTTCACCGACGAGGTGATCCGGGTGGTCAACGGCAAGGATGAGCGGGTGGTGTTCATATTGTGGGGCGGCTCGGCCCGCCGCAAGCGAGCCCTGGTGGACACCAGCCGCCATGTCGTGATCGAGTCGGCCCACCCGTCGCCGCTGTCGGCTTCGGGCGGATTCTTCGGCAGCCGGCCGTTCAGCCGGGCCAACGAGGCCCTCGTGGCCGCCGGTCGAGAGCCGGTGGACTGGGCGATCCCGGAACTCTCATAGAGCCGGCAACGGTCCCGGGGGCACGGGCGCGGCCTCGGTCAGGCACTTGCGCCGCGGACCTGCCGGCGTTACCGTCGGAGTCGAACCTTCATCGATGTAATTCGGGCTCGAGAGAGAACGGAGATCGCCTCATGAGAGCAGACCCCGGCAACGCCGCGTATCCGACCCACGAGTACCAGGACGTGCCTGAGCGGGCCGGACAGGCTCACCTGTGGTTCACGGCTGACAGTCCCGCCGGGCCGGTGTTCGTGGCCCACACGAACGGGTGGGTGTCGGGACTCCAGATCGTGCCCGACGGCCGGGAGCCCGACCCGGGCCGCTTCGTCGACTACATGCGCGACGAGGTGGGAGCCGAGGTCGAGCACGACCCCGATCCCGACCCCAAGCTCGTGGACCGGGTGAGCGAGGCTCTCGCCACCGGCCGCACCGACGTGCCCGTCGACCTCTCGTCGCGTTCGGCCTTCCATCAAGAGGTTCTGCGGGCCACCGCCCGCATCCCTCGGGGCGAGGTCCGAACCTACGGCGAGCTGGCTGCCGTCGTGGGACGGCCCAGGGCCGCCCGCGCCGTGGGCACGGCCATGGCCCGCAACCCCGTTCCGCTGCTGGTTCCCTGCCACCGGGTGGTCCCTGCCAGCGGGGGAGTGGGCAACTACGGCTTCAGCAGCGGCCTCAAGGCCAAGCTCCTCGCCAACGAGGGTGTCGTTCTCGTCGGCTGAACGACAGCCCTGCATCCATCCTCGGCGGGGTAAGCTCCGGCGTGGGCGGTTGTCCGGCCGCCCTACCGCTCAGGCGACGCACCCAGGAGGGCAAATGGCTTCAGAGCAGCTCTGGCCTCTCCAGGTGGAGGCGAGGGGTGGATTCAGGCTGTGGGTTCGATTCGACGACGGCGTGGAAGGCGAAGTCGATCTGTCACAGCACGCGGGACGGGGAGTCTTCAAAGTCTGGGACACCCCCGGGGTCTTCGAGACCGTGAGCGTGTCACCGCATCGGAGCATCAGGTGGACTGAGGACGTCGAACTCTGCGCCGACGCTATCTACCTGGAAATCACCGGACTGGATGTAGAGGAGATCATGCCGGGCCTGAGCGCCCTTGCAGATGCCTGAACTCTGCAGATTCTCGGGCATCGTCATCCGGATGTATCTCGGGGATCATTCCCCGCCTCACTTTCATGCCGAGTACGCCGAGTACGCCGACGGATTGCCCGAGTCCAAGCCCGTCAAGAGGGTCGCCCTACCGCCTGTGACGTGACTGAAGCAAGCGTTCTCGTGTGCGACCATTCAGGGCGCCTGCGACGGTGGCTGTACTGTGTCAGCGCCTCGCCGCAAAGTCCGCGTGAAGGAGTCCAATGGCCTACCTGGCTTCAGTTGCGCCGATGCTCACCGCTGTCTGGGGACACCCCTATCGACCCGGACGCGCCGAACACACGGGCGACCGGATGGTGATGAGCCAATGAATGCCAGCACGCACCGCCAGCTCGCCGATTTCATCTGGGATATCTGCAACCTGTTGCGCGGTGTCTACAAGCGCAACGAGTATCGCAAGGTCATCCTGCCCTTGACGGTGCTGCGCCGTTTCGACTGCGTGCTCGCCCCCACCAAACAGGCAGTGCTCGACGAGCACGCCCGAGGCGACGGGCGGATCGACACTGTCAAGCACCGGTTGCTGCAGAACGCCGCGCAGCGGCCCTTCTACAACACCTCCAAGCTGGACTTCCGGCGCCTGCTGGATGACCCGAACGAGCTCGCAGCGAACCTCGTCGAGTACATCGAAGCGTTCTCGGAGAACGTCCGCGAGATCATGAAACGCTTCGGCTTCGAGACCCAGATCGCCCACATGGCAGAAAAGGACCGCCTCTACCAGGTCGTCCAGGCGTTCGCTTCGGTGGACCTGTCGCCGTCGCGCGTGGACAACATGCAGATGGGCTACGTCTTCGAGGAACTGATCCGCGTCGGCGCCGAGCAGTCCAACGAAGAAGCCGGCGAGCACTTCACCCCCCGAGAGGTGATCCGACTGATGGTGAGCCTGTTGCTGTCGCCGGAGCCGGACCTGGGCAAGGAGTACGTCGTCAAGACGATCTATGACCCCGCGTGTGGCACCGGCGGGATGCTGTCGGTCGCCGAGGACTACCTGCGAGACCACAACAGCCAGGCCAACCCGCTGCTGTATGGCCAGGACCTCAACGACGAGGCCTGGGCGGTGTGCAAGTCCGACATGCTCATCAAAGGACACGACGCCGACCGGATCATCCTGGGCGACACCTTCACCAATGACGGCTACCAGCACCGTCCGGACGGCCAGCCGTGGACCTTCGACTACATGCTCGCCAATCCGCCCTTCGGGGTCGAGTGGAAACAACAGAAGCAGTTCATCGACAACGAACGTGACAGCCTCGGATGGGACGGACGCTTCGGCGCGGGCACCCCCCGAATCACCGACGGGGCGCTGCTGTTCTTACAGCACATGCTCTCCAAGATGCGACCCCCCGGCGCCGACGGTGGCGGCAGCCGCATCGCGATCGTGTTCAACGGGTCGCCACTGTTCACCGGCGACGCCGGCAGCGGCGAGAGCAACATCCGGCGCTGGATCATCGAGAACGACTGGCTCGAAGCCATCGTCGCGCTGCCCGACCAGCTGTTCTACAACACCGGCATCTCCACCTACATCTGGGTGCTCACCAACCGCAAAGAACTCCGCCGTGCCGGCAAGGTCCAGCTCATCGACGGGCGCCAGTTCCTCATCAAGATGCGCAAGAGCCTCGGCAACAAGCGCAACGAGCTCTCCCAGGCCCACATCGACGACCTCACCCGCATCCACGGCAGCTTCGCCCACGACGAGACCCGAGACCTCACCGACGAAGATCCCGTCACCCACCAGCCCCGCACTCGGCCCCGGGTTGTGAGCAAGATCTTCGACAACGACGACTTCGGGTACCGCAAGATCACCGTCGAGCGGCCGCTGCGGCTCAACTTCGCCGCCGACGCCGAACGCGTCGAGCGCCTCGAAGACCAGAAGGCCTTCAAGAACCTGGCCGTCAGCAAGAAGTCGCCGGGCCCGGCCCGGGACGCCGAGATCGCCGCAGGACGGGCCCGCCAGGACGAGATCAGGTCGATGCTGGGGCTCCTGGGTTCCTGCCACGGCAGCGTGACAGTGCACGGCCGCGATGGGTTCATGGCCGCGCTGTCCGATGCCTGCGACGCCGCCGGGGTCCGATTGAGGGCCCCGGAGCGCAACGCGGTGCTGGCCGCGCTCTCCGAACGCGACCCCGAGGCGGAGGCCTGCCGGGATCGTCACGACAAGCCCGAGCCCGACCCCGAATTGCGCGACACCGAGACCGTGCCGCTGGGCGAGGACATCGATCAGTACATGGCCCGCGAGGTCCTGCCCCACATCCCCGACGCCTGGGTGGACCACGCCAGAACCAAGGTCGGCTACGAGATCCCCCTCAACCGCCACTTCCACGTCTACGAGCCGCCTCGCCCGCTGGAGGAGATCGACGACGACCTGCACCATCTGGAGCGCGAGATAATCGGCCTGCTAGCCGAAGTCACGGAGTGATCGGGGACCCGCCGGTTCAACGCCCCTCGGCTGCTCCGGTGGAGCGCTACCATCACAGGCAGCGGGCCGCGAGGGCGGATCACAGCAATGCGATACCTTTGCTCCGCCGGATCCTAGGAGGCTGCCGTGAGCGTTGAACCTGGTGACGAATCTGGGCAAGAGGCAGGGCGTGACCGGAAGTCGGGTCGCCGTCGGTCGGCTCTCAGCGACTACCTCCGCGGCGCTGCGCACATTTTTGACTTCACCGGAAGCCTCGGGGCGCGGAGCCGGGCGGCGCAGTATGACGATCCGGCGGAGGCCGACGCGGCCGCCTTGGCTGCTGCCTGGCAGGCTGTGGGCGACGATCTGTACCGCGCCATGGGGATGCGGCGCGTGCCGCCCGAGTCGTGAGCGACCACCACCCGGGAACCAGTGACCAACAGGACCGAGACAGCTCTGCGTCGGATTCGGTGCCCTCTGCTACGCCGCCGGGGCATCTCCAGCGAGTCGAGCGGTCATTCGAGGCCTCCGTCAGCTTCAGCGGGCCCTTGCCGCCGCCTGCGGCCTTGAAGGCTTACGGCGACATAAGCCCTGACTACCCCGAGCGGATAATGGCGATGGCCGAGAAGGAGGCCTCCCACCGGCAAGAGATGGAGGTTCGCGTCCAGGCAGCCTCAGAACAGCGGACCGCTGCCGGGCTCTGGGCAGGTGCCGCTATCGCGGTGCTTGGATTGGTGGTCTCGGCGTGGCTCATCAGCAAAGGGCATGATGCGGCGGGAGCGATCCTGGGTTCCTTCGATCTGGCCGGGCTTGTGGCGGTGTTTGTGCTGGGCAGACGCAACAGCCGCTGACAGACTCGACCCGCGGCGAGCCATAGCCGACCGCAGTGCGGCACCCCTACCCCGACTACCGCGACTCCGGCGTGGAGTGGCTGGACGACATCCCCGCCCACTGGGAGCTTCGGTCTCTCAGACGCATGGGATCTTTCTTCAAGGGCGGCGGCGGCACCAAAGAGGACGAGGTCGAGAACGGGATCCCGTGCGTCCGATACGGGGATCTCTACACGCAGCACGAGTTCCTGATCCGGAACACCAGAGCCAGCATCGGCCCCGAGAACGTGGGACGCTATCGGCACCTTGAGTACGGGGATGTTCTGTTCGCTGGGTCGGGCGAGACAATCGAGGAGATCGGCAAGTCGGCGGTGAGCCTCATCGACGGCGACGCCTACTGCGGAGGCGACGTGATCGTCTTCAGGCCGTCCGTCGAGGCTGATGCGGCCTTTCTGGGATACACGACCGACTGCCGCGCCGCCGCCTATCAGAAGGCTTGCATGGGCCGCGGCGTAACCGTCATGCACATCTACGCGAGCGAACTCAAACACTTGCTCGTTCCGCTGCCGCCGGTTGATGAGCAGCGCGCCATAGCCCAGTTCCTCGACTGCGAGACGACCAAGATCGATGAGCTGGCGGCGAAGAAGCGGCTGCTCCTAGAGCGGCTCGCCGAGTACCGCACGGCGCTGATCACCCGCACGGCGACGCGCGGCCTGCCACCAGAGGCAGCGCGGGCCGCTGGCCTCGATCCCTCGCCGCCCTTCAAGCCCTCGGGCGTGGATTGGCTCGGTGAGATCCCCGGTCACTGGGATGCGCGACCGTTCCGACGAGTTCTTCACGAGCCGCTCAAGTACGGTGCCAACGAAGCTGCGCAACTTGATGATCCGAGCTTGATCCGGTTCATTCGGATCACTGACATCGACGATGCTGGACGCTTGCGCGACGATACGTTTCGGTCGCTCCCATTCGATATCGCCGAGCCATACTTGCTGCAAGACGGTGACTTGCTGTTCGCCCGCAGCGGATCGGTCGGACGCACATTTCTGTACGACGAGTCTTGGGGTCCTTGCGCCTACGCCGGATACCTCGTTCGCGCTCGTGTAGATTGCGCGCAAGTCCTGCCAAAGTTCGTCTCGTACTTCTCTTTGTCTCATTCGTACACTAGTTGGATACGCACCGAGGCAATCCAGGCAACCATTGAGAACGTCAGTGCTGAGCGCTACTCCAGGATGCCCATTCCCCTACCGCCGCTTGGCGAACAGCGGTCCATTGCCGAGTTTCTGGATCAGCAGACCGAGCGAATTGACGCGTTGCGCGAGCGGGTTGAGACCGCGATTGAGCGGCTGATGGAGTATCGGACGGCGCTGGTGACGGCCGCGGTTACCGGCAAGATTGATGTGCGGGATCCCGTGACGGCGATGGCGGAGAGTGTCAGGGCATGACGAGTCAGAAGACTGAGCGGGCGTTCGAGGCGGCGGTGGAGTCGATGCTGGTCGTCGGCGGCTGGCGCGAGGGCGACCGGGGCGGGTGGGATGTGGATCGGGCGTTGTTCCCGGCCCGGGTCGCTGCGTTCGTTGAGGGGACTCAGCCGGGGTTGTGGGCGCAGTTGGTGGCGTTGCACAGTGACCGGCTCGGTGAGCGGCTGGTCGATCAGTTGGTGCGTGAGCTTGACACCAAAGGAACTCTGGAGGTGTTGCGTCACGGGTTCAAGTTCCAGGGCAAGACTCTGCGGTTGGCGTACTTCCGCCCGGCGCACAGCCTGAACCCTGATGCGGTGGCGCGTTTTGAGCGCAACGAGTTGACGGTGACGCGTCAGGTGTTGTGCCATCCCGGCAAGAAGGACACCGTCGACATGGTGTTCGCGCTCAATGGGGTGCCGGTGGCGACTTGTGAGCTGAAGAACCCGATGACGAGCCAGAGCTGGCGCAACGCGGTGCGCCAGTACAAGCAGGACCGCGATCCTGACGCCCCGCTGTTCCGGTTCAAGAGGCGGGCTCTGGTGCATTTCGCGGCGGACTGCGACGAGGTGCACATGACGACACGTCTGGCTCGCGACAAGACGCGTTTCTTGCCGTTCAACCGGGGCAGCCGTCCTGGGGCGGTGCGCTGCGGGGCGGGCAATCCCCAGCACCCGTCGGGGTATCGCAGCGGCTACTTCTGGCAGGAAGTGCTCCAGCGAGAGCGGTTCTTGGACATCGTTGGATCCTTCATCTTCGTTGAGAGCCGGACCGAGAAGGTCTATGACTCCAACGGAGTCGCCCGCAACGTGAAACGCGAGACGGTGGTGTTCCCGCGTTATCACCAGCTCGACGCGGTGGCCCGACTCGTTGACGCCGCCCGCTCTGACGGTCCGGGGCGCAACTATCTGGTTCAGCATTCCGCGGGAAGCGGCAAGACCAACAGCATCTCATGGCTGTCGCACCGGTTGGCGAGCCTGCACACCGCCGGCGACGACAAGGTCTTCGACTGCGTGGTGGTGATCACCGACCGGCGCGTGCTGGACAAGCAGCTCCAGGAGGCCATCTACCAGATCGAGCACGCCCAAGGGGTGGTCAAAGCGATCGACACGGACTCCCAGCAGCTCGCGCATGCGTTGGTGGACGGCACGATGATCGTGATCACGACGCTGCAGAAGTTCCCGTTCGTGATGCGGCGTCTGTTGTCGATGGCCGGAGCAGCGGCGGACTCTCCGTCCGCGGCGGAGGCTCAGCAGGCCGAGCAGTGGCGTCAACAGATCGCCGGGCGGCGATACGCGGTGATCATGGACGAGGCGCATTCGAGCCAGAGCGGCGAGAGCGCCCGCGAGATGAAAGCGGTGCTGGGATCGCGCTCGCAGGCCGCCCGCGACGACGCATTGGACGCTGAGGATGCCGGGGACTGGGAGGACAGCCTCAACGCGGTGGTGGAGTCCCGCGGGGCGCAGCCCAACCTGTCGTTCTTCGCGTTCACCGCCACCCCCAAGGCCAAAACCATCGAGCTGTTCGGCAGAGTCGGCGCATCCGGCAAGCCGGAGCCGTTCCACGTCTACAGCATGCGCCAAGCCATAGAGGAGGGGTTCATCCTCGACGTGTTGTCCAACTACATCGACTACGACTCCTATTTCCGGTTGGTGCAACAAGCCGAGGAAGACAAGGACTTCCCCAAGCGCCGCACCGCCAGAGCGCTCGCGAAGTTCATCACGCTGCACGAGTACAACCTCGCGCAGAAGACCGAGGTGATCATCGAGCACTTCCGCAACCAGGTGAAGCACCGCATCGCCGGCAAGGCCAAAGCGATGGTGGTGACCTCCTCGAGGCTGCACGCGGTGCGCTACATGTTGGCCTTCCAGAGCTACATCGCCGAGCGGGGCTACGGGGACGTGCACCCGTTGGTGGCGTTCAGCGGAACAGTGACCGACCCCGACACCGGCGACGAGTTCACCGAGCCGTCGATGAACATCGACAGGTCCGGCAAACCGATCAGCGAGTCGGCGCTGCCGGGACGCTTCGACACGCCGGACTACCAGATCCTGCTGGTGGCCGAGAAGTACCAGACCGGCTTCGACCAGCCTCTGCTGCAGGCGATGTATGTCGACAAGCGCCTCGACGGGGTGCAGGCCGTGCAGACCCTGTCGCGGCTCAACCGCACCGCGGCGGGCAAGACCGCGCCGTTCGTGCTGGACTTCGTCAACGACCCCGAAGACATCCGAGCCGCCTTCGAGCCCTACTACGACCAGACCCAGCTGCTGGACAGCTCGGACCCCTACCGGCTGAATCAGCTCCAGCACCAGCTCGACCAGACGCAGGTCTACCACCAGGCCGAAGTCGACGAGTTCGCCAAGATCTTCTACCGGCCCCTCCAGCAGCAGCGCCCCGATGACCACGCCCGCCTCGAACAGCAGCTGCAGCCCGCCTGTGACCGGTTCGACACTCTTGACGAGGACCAGCAGACAGAGTTCCGGGACCGGCTCGGCGCGTTCGTGAGCCTCTACACGTTCTTGAGCCAGATCATCCCCTATGCCGACAGCGACCTCGAACGCCTATATGCATTCGGCAAGGCGCTGCTGCCGCGCCTGAACCCCGACCGCGAGCCGGTGCGCCTCGACGACGACGCGGAGTTGGAGTTCTACCGCCTCCAGCAGGTCTCATCTGGTGTCATCACCCTCGGCGAGGAAGACATCGCCGTCAAGGCACCCACCGATGTCGGCACCGGCGACCCCGAAGAACAGACCGCTCCGCTGTCGGAGATCATCGAGCGTCTCAACGACCGATTCGGCACCGACTTCACCGAATCAGAGCGCCTGTTCCTTCAACAGGTCCAACACGACGCCATCAACAAAGAAGAGATCCGCCGCACCGCGCAGGCCAACCCCTTCGACAAGTTCAGCCTCGGTGTCCGCCCGCAGCTTCAAGAGCTGATGATCGAACGCATGGCCGACAACGACGCCCTCGTCACCCGAGCACTCAACGACCCCGAGTTCCAAGAGATCGTGTTCGCCGGGCTCCTGCAAGCGATCTTCGACACCGTCACCAGCCAACCCCAGCAAGCCACCCTCGATGTCTGAGCCTGACACGCTCTCGCGGCCCCCGACGGGCACTGTGCCAAGTCTGAGCCGCAAGCAGCACAGCGCCATGCTTGCAGTTCGGCCTCCGCTATGCGGGGACGATGTCGCTTGCCTCAGATGCGAGCGCCAGCAGCTGCTCGGCCAGAGCGTCTGCGGTAACAGGCACCGCAGCAAACCCCTTGGCAGGCTTCTTCGGTGCGCTGAGGCCCAGAAGAGACTTGGGGCTGATGCGCTGGACCCCATGATTGACTTCACCGACATCGGAGTGAACCCAGCGAAGCACGACTACGCCAACGACCGAGGCCCTGTCCCCCTGTTCGTATTCGACGATGCGCTGTACGCGCACTTTCTGGCCAGACGCTTCGGGGCCACCGCCCTAGAAGCCGTCGGCAAAGTCCATCTCGCGGTGGACGCGGCCGAACAAGCCGCCGAGAAGCAGGCGTACTTCCGAGGGGATCCTCTGACAGTGCCCCAATGAGGCACACCCACAGAGCGAGGCGCGTGCTGCTCAGGAGGTGCAGGCTGCGCCGCGCACCCGTCTGCACGGCTCGGCAACGGGATCCCAATCCCGAGGCGTGTCGGGCGTGTCAGATGCGGTCTCATCATGACGCTCCTTCGATTGGGCTGGTGAACGCGTCGGCGCGGGCTGCGCGAAGTTCTAGCCCGCCAGGATTCCCGGGCCCGCAGCCACGGTCACCCGAGCCAGCATCGCGACGAGTTCGCCGGCCAGTTGATCGACATCGACCGGGGACACGATCCGGTCGGCGCGGTGGCGGTTGGGCTGCACGCAGGCGTCGTGCATGGGTGCGACGGTGGCCGCGAACTGCCGGCGGACATGGTCTTCGGGGCGGCCACGCTCGGTCACGTCGCGATGGATTCGACGATGCAGCCGCACGTCCTCGGGCACGTCCATGAAAATCGAGTAATCGAGCCGTTCTGCGACCTCCTCGAAGGCCAGCAGCAGGATGCCCTCCACCAATAGCAGGGGAGCGGCTTCCACCCGCTCGAAGTGTCCGGTCATGGTGTGGGTGGAGAAGTCGTAGACGGGCACGTCCACATCGATGCCCTGCTTGAGGGCGTCGAGGTGCTGCAGGAACAGTTCGCCGTCCAGGGAGTCCGGGTGGTCGAAGTTCCCGGCCCGGCGCTCGGCGAAGGACAGATGGCTGAGGTCGCGGTAGTAGGCATCGAAGGCGAGGACACTCACCTCACCCGGGCCGAGGCGCGGAACCAGTCTCCTGGTGAGGGTTGTCTTGCCCGCGCCTGAGCCGCCGCAGATCCCGAAGACGAACACGTCCACGGGCCGACACCATACCGGGCCGGCGGTGCTGGCATCATGGCCGGCGTGGCGTTGCAGGAGTCCCGGCGATCGGACATCAGCCCGTTCTACGTGATGGAGGTGATGCGGGCTGCCGAGGAGCGCGAAGCAGCCGGTGGCGAGGTGCTGCATCTCGAGGTGGGCCAGCCGTCCACCCCGGCGCCCGCCGGCGTAATCCGGGCCGCCAGGTCCGCGCTCGAATCGGACGTGCTCGGCTACACCACCGCCGCGGGGTTGGAGTCGTTGAGGAGACGGATCTCCGAGCACTACGACTCCTGGTACGGCGTCGACGTCGACCCCGGCCGCATCGTCGTGACCTTCGGTGCCTCGGGGGCCTTCGTCCTGTCGTTCCTGGCCGCCTTCGACGCCGGCGACCGGGTCGTGGTGTCTACGCCCGGCTACCCGTGCTACCGCAACGCCCTGCAGGCCCTCAACGCAGAGGTGGTGACGTTGCCCACTTCGGCGGAGACCCGATTCCAGCCGTCACCGGACCTGCTGGAGGACTTGGTCCGTCGCACCGGCTCCGTCGACGGCCTGGTGCTGGCCTCTCCGTCCAACCCGTCGGGGACGATGCTCGACGACCCCGCACTGGCGGCCGTGTCGGATTGGTGCACAGCCCATGGGGTGCGCCTGGTAGCCGACGAGATCTACCACGGCATCACCTTTGGCGATCCGGCCCCCACCGCGCTGGGCCTCAACGCCGACGCGCTGGTGGTGAACAGCTTTTCCAAGTACTTCTCCATGACCGGCTGGCGGCTGGGCTGGGTGGTTGCCCCCGACGACTTGGTGGAGCCGGTCCGCCGGCTGGCTCAGAACTTCTTCATCTCGGCCCCCACCCTGTCGCAGATAGCCGCGGTGGCTGCCTTCGACTGCCACGAAGAGCTGCAGGCCAACGTGGCCCGCTACGCGGTCAGCCGGGCGGTGCTTCTCGATGGACTCCCGGCGGCCAGCATCGACCGCCTGGCTCCCAGCGACGGAGCGTTCTACGTCTACGCGGCCGTCGACCATCTCGCATCCGACAGCCAGGCGCTGTGCCGGCGCTGGCTCGACGAACTCGGGGTGGCGGTGACTCCCGGCATCGACTTCGACCCGGCCGAGGGCCATCGCTACGCCCGATTCTCCTACGCAGGAGCGACCGAAGACATGGCTGAGGCGATGCGCCGCCTGAAGGAGTGGGGCGGATAGGCCGACCGCGTGAGCCTACCGATAGACAACATCACTACAAGTCAGTGAGTTCACTGTATGTTCGTGGCTGGCCGGAGTCGTCCGTCGAGAGCATCAATTGACCACTGAGCCGACGGACGGCTCCGGTTCGCCGACGCCTACGGTAGCGCGGCTCGGCTCAGGCGCCGAGGCGGGCCCGGGCGTCGGCCGAGCGCTGGAGCAGGTAGGCGGGCACGGGCACGCCGTTGACTACGGCCTCTCCCGAGCCGCCGTCCGCGTCCGCGCCGTCGCCGGCCGCTTCCTCGGGCGCGGCGTCGGCCGCCTCGGCCGCCGCCAGAGCGGCCAGTTCGGCCTCCTCCGCCTCCCGGTCACGGGCCACCAGGTACCGCTCGTAGTCCTTGGTGCGCACCAGATCGTCGTGATCGATGTGGCCCACCACCCGGCCGTCGACCAGTCTCACCCAGTAGCGGTTCCAGGTGAACCCGTTGGCCATGGCCACCTTGCCCTCCGTGCCCTGGGGGACGCCGGGCAGCTCCGACACGAGCCTCACCTTCTCGCCCCGCTTGAGCGTGCGGGCCTGCAGCTGTGACGTGGTGAAGACCTTGGGCGCCATCGGACCACACGGTAGCGTGACCCCGTGGCACCCGACGACCCATCCACAGTGCCCGGCCAGTCGCCCCCGCTCACCGCCGACGACCTCGGTTGCCGGCCCTTCGACGCCATTGGGCATCTCATCAACGACGCCCGCGTGACGGTGGTGATCCACCTGACACCCGGACCATGACCGGCGCCGCCTCCGCCCCGACCGCCACCGAGGCCGACGCGGCCACCGTGCGCTCCGAGGTCGAGGCCTTCTGCGACGAGCACTGGGACCCCGACGCGACCGTCGAGCAGTGGTGGCGGCTGCTGGCCGGAGCGGGCTACGCCCACCCGATGCTGCCACCGGGCGCGGGCGGGCTCGGCTACGGGCAGGACCAGGCCGCGCTGGTGTCGCTGGTGCTGGCCGAGCGCAACGTGCTGGGACCGCCCGGGGGGCTGGGCCGCATGCTGGCCGCGCCGACCATCGCCATTCACGGCACGCCGGAGCAGATCGAGCGGTTTGTTCCCGAGATCCTCGACGGCCGGGTGGGATGGTGCCAGCTCTTCAGCGAGCCCAACGCCGGGTCCGACCTGGCCAGCCTGCAATGCCGGGCCGAGCGCGACGGCGACGAGTGGGTGATCACCGGCCAGAAGGTTTGGACCTCCGGGGGCCAGGTCTCCGACAGGGGCATGCTGCTGGCCCGCACCGGCCCCGACCTTCCCAAGCACGCCGGCATCTCATGGTTCGCGTTCGACATGGACCAGCCGGGGGTGGAGGTCCGGCCCCTGACCGAGATGACGGGCCGGGCGCTGTTCAACGAGGTGTTCATCGACGAGGCCCGGGTGGCTGACAGCGCTCTCATCGGCGGTCTCAACAACGGCTGGAGGGTGGGCAACACCACCCTGATGGTGGAGCGGGCATCGCTGGGATCCTCGGGCCGCAAGCCGCCGGAGCTACTACCCGGCCCCAAGGGCGGCGTGCTCGGCGAGCGGGCAGGCGACTTCGTCGCCCGGTCGATGGAGGCTCTGGGCGGGGTCCCGTCGCTCGGCATCGACATGTGGTGGTGGCTGGTGGACCTGGCCCGCAAGAACGGCAGCGTCACCAGCAAGGTGCTGCGCGACGACCTGATGCGCCTGTACGGGCTCATCGAGATCAACCGGCTGTCGATCCAGCGGGCCAAGGCCGGGTCGACCAGCGCGGCCGCGCCGAACATCGCCAAGCTCACCATGAGCGAGCTGAACCGGTCCTTCCGCGACGTCGGCATGCGGGTGGTCGGGGCGGACGGGATGCTCATGGGCGACTCCGACGGCCAGACCGGCGGCCACATCGGCGAGTTGGCCCTGTTCTCGCCCGCGCCCTCCATCTACGGCGGTACCGACCAGGTCCAGCGCAACATCATCGGCGAGCGGGTGCTCGGCCTGCCCAAGGAGCCCGGACCGCCCCGGGAGACACCCTTCAGCGAGCTGCCCAAGAACTGAACCAGGGAGGCTGCGTGACCGACAGGGTGCGTCTCGACCTCGACGGCGCCGTGGTGGACATCACGCTGAACGGCACCTTCAACTGCACCCGGCAGATGGGCCGCCGCCATCTGGCCGCGGGCACTCCGGTTGCGTTGCCGCGGATCGGGGAGTGGACCGCCCGGTCCTCGCGGCCTGGCCGAGAATCTCAGGAGGCCCCTGCGGATACGGGAAGCTGAGTCCGTAGTCTCCCCACCGACACCACAGTCTCGTACCGGTCGCCGACACAGGCGACCGGACAATGGAGGTTCACCGTGCGACGATCAAGGTTCACACGGACATCGCGAGCGCTCGCCGCGGCAGGCGCCGTCACGGCTCTGACCGCCGCCCTGCTGGGGACGGCAACCGCAGGGACCGCGCTGGGCCAGGAGGACGCCGCGGCCACCGAGGGCTGCGCGGTCATCGACTTGGGAATGCTGGCCGGCTCGGACGATGCCGCGCTGGAGGCGCAAGGGCGTTGGACGACCGAGGACTGCGACTCGCGCTTCCGGGCCGGCAGCGACGCCCACACCTACCGCTTCCAGGTGGCCGAGGCCGGCCGGGTCAGGGTCAGCCTCACCTCCGAGGAGGCCGACTCCTACCTGTACCTGCTGACCTCCGACGGCGTCCGCATAACCGGCAACGACGACAACGGGGCCGGCCTGGACGCCCGCGTCGAGCGCGAGCTGGCGCCGGGCGCCTACCTGGTCGAGGCCACCACGGTCGGCGGGCGCAGCCGGGGCCCGGCCGACTTCGAGCTCACCGTGAGCAGAGTCGAGGGCTGCGGCTTCGTGCGTCTGGGCGCGCTGGCGCCGGGCGCGGACCTGACCGCATCGGGCACCTGGTCGCTCGAGACGTGCGGGTCGCGCTTCGTGTCGACCCATCCCGCCTACAACTACACCTTCGACTTGGCCGAGCCGGCCGTCGTGCGCATCGACCTCGAGTCCGAGAACGGCGACTCGGTGCTGTCGCTGGCGTCGCTGGGCGGCGGGATCATCGGCGCCAACGACGACGGCGGCCACCGCCGCAACGCCCGGATCGAGCAATACCTGCAGCCCGGCGCCTACTTCGTCGAGGCCACCACCTACTTCGCCCGCGACTACCAGCCGCTTCAGGCCGACTTCACCCTCAGCGTCCGCATCGTGGACGAGCAGGCCCGCCGGCAGGGACCACACCTGAAGGTCGAGGCGGTCCGCACCCCCGCGGTCGTGGTGGCCGGGGACCCCTTCACGGTCGACTACCGGGTGGGGAACATCGGTCGCAGCGACCTGCCCGACGACGGCACCGAGGTGTGGATCTACCTGTTCGGGCAGGCAGGCCAAGACAATCTCGACCCGCTGTCAGGGATATGGGACGCGGGCGCCGCCTACCACACCGGCGAGACGACCGCCAGTTCGGCGAGCACCCGGGTCGATGAGGTGGAAGCCTTCGAGGCGACCGCCGACCAGCACGGGCCCACGTGGGTGTTCATCGGCGCCTACACCGACAACCCCGAGGGCGTCGAGGTCGCGTTCCACGGCATCTGGCACAACCTGATGGTGCTGAGCGGGCCGACGTTCGGCCCCGTCGATGTCAGCGTCGGCTTCAGCGACTACACGGTGGCCGCCGATGCCGACGACGGGGGAAAGGTGACGACTTCGGTGACCAGGGTCGCCGACCCGGACGCCGAAGTCGACCCGGAAGTCCGGCTCCAGGCCGTCTACACCGCGGGCGTGTCGACCCAGATCCTCGACGGCATCTTTGAGCGGCCCGCCATCGCCGGGTTGTCCGAGGAGTCAGACCCGGTGCGGCACAACGTCGCCAACCTGTCCCCGAGCGCTCTCGTAAGGATGTTCGGGCAGATGTACGCGGCCTCGTTGGACGCGTCGGGACTGATCGACGGTCGGCTCGCCTCCGAAGTGATCGATCCCGTTGCGATAGAGGAGCTCTGGCTCGACGCGGCCTCTGTAGCGTCCTCCCACTACGCGTCGACGGCCAAGTACTGGCGGTCGCTGCTGGACCTAGACGAAGGCCGACCGGAGTTGTCGTTCCGGGATGCCCGCGCCGTCCATTCCCAGGTCGCCTACGCCGAGAGCATCGTGGCGCCCGCAGTCGCCGCCGGTGATATAGTCTCGACGGCCCGCAGCGCCGAAGAGGGCTGGGACGATCCCGACGTTCAGAAGATGATGGCCGAGCAGTCGAGCTGCCGCCCGGGAGAGAACGCGCTGCGCCAAGCGCTCGAGGCAGCCGGCATCGACAACATCGACGAACTGCTAGCGCTGGACGCCGAGATGCGGCTGGAGCGGCCCGTCCACGGCCTGGCCGTCGACCAGACGCTGTGCGCGGCGGCCGCGGCCGGTGCGTCGCTCTCGCGGTTCCTGGAGCGCCTGTCGCTCGACGGCAGCACGCAGGTGGGCGAGATGCTCGGGCTGGCGCCGCCGACCCAAGCCGTGGAGACGCCCGAGCCTCACCGGCTGCGTATCGTCGTCCGACTGGGCGACGATGGTCGGTTGGAGCACGGCGTCCAGCTCTCCGGCGGCGAGCGGGTCCTGCCGACGGCTCGCTTCCTGCCCGCCGGCGCCCCCGTGGGCGGCTGGCGGGTGAGCGGCGACGTCGAGGTGGACGGGAACGCCATCGGGAAGATCAGGTCGAGGCGCGTAGCCGGCGGCCGTACCGAGGTGGGCTTCGTCGGCGACGACGGCGAGGCGATCACGCCTGACACCGCCTTCCTGCCGGCCGACGCAGGTGTAGGGATCTGGTACCGCAGCAGTGAGATCGAGGTGCCCGCGGCGGCCTCGCTCGCTTCAGTGGACTCCGCCGGGGAGTAGCGAGGTGTCAGCCGGACCCACAGCCGGCACAGCGGCCGTGCAGGTCGAGGCTGTGACGTAGAGGTGTGAAACCCGCACGCCCGGCAACCTCGGCCAAGCTCCGATCGACGCTCGCCTCCAGTTCATCGTCCAAATAGACGTCCTCGATGCTCCCGCAATCGACGCACACCAGATGGTGGTGATGGGATAGCAGCGGCTCGGCGAACTCGAAGTAGGCGTGGTCGCCGCCGGCCGTGATCCGGTTGACAACTCCGGACCGCTCCAGCACATCCAGATTCCGGTAGACCGAACTGGGAGCCAGATCGGGCGCGGCCACCACGATGTTGGGAAGCGTCACCGGCTGGCCGGCCGCCAGGATCACTTCGACGAGCCGCCGGCGACCCCGCGTGTACCGGTAGTCGTGGCGCGCGAGGCGGAGGCTCACCGTTGCATGCAGATCGCTGGTGGAGAGGGGGGATTCGGTGTCGCGGTCGCCCATCATGGCCTCCCTCGACGGAGTGTGTGAATGAGACTTGCTCTCATTATGATCCACTGGATACAGTTTGCACCACCGAAGGAGCGTAGCCGTGCGACGAGGGACGACAGTTGAGGGCCATCCTTGCCGGGTCTCCGCAAGACGATTCCGGGGCCGCGGTCTGAGACTGGCCGCCGTGATGGCCGTGGCGGCCCTCGGAGCAGCGGCTTGCTCGGGAGACCCCGCGCCCGAGCCGCCGGGTACAGGTGCTGAGACCCCGACGATCCTGGCCACCACCGGTATCTGGGCCGATGTAGTTGCCAATGTGGCCTGTGACGGGCTTGCCGAGGTGGAGGCCATCATCCCGGTCGGCGGCGATCCGCACGGCTACGAGCCCTCACTGCAGGACCGGGCGCGCATGGAGAACGCGACGCTTGTGGTGGCCAACGGCCTGCTGTTGGAGGAGGCCTTGGAAGACACTCTCGAAGCAGTGGCGGAGTCCGGCACTCCGGTATTCGAGTTCGCCGAAGGTATGGACCCCATCCCGTACGGATTCGAGACCGGCCACGACGACCACGACGAAGACGAAGGCCACGACGACCACGAAGACGAAGGCCACGACCACGACGAAGACGAAGGCCACGACGACCACGAAGACGAAGGCCACGAC
>VYBO01000111.1:0-55836 GCA_009844405.1 Acidimicrobiaceae bacterium | reverse complement strand
CCACGACCACGACGAAGACGAAGGCCACGACGACCACGAAGACGAAGGCCACGACCACGACGAAGACGAAGGCCACGACCACGACGAAGACGAAGGCCACGACCACGCCCACGGAGCGGAAGATCCGCACGTGTGGTTCGACCCCCACCGCGTGGCGGAGGCGCTGCCAACCCTCGCCCGATTGCTCACGACGGAGGTGGGCCTCGACCAGGCCGCGGTCGAAGCGTGCCTGAACAGCTACGTGGCAGAGTTGGAGGCGGTGGACGCCGAGATCGCCTCCAAGGTTGGGCAGCTACCCGCCGGGAGCCGCAAGCTGGTCACCAACCATGAGGCGCTCGGGTACTTTGCGGACCGCTACGGGTTCGAGGTCATCGGCACGGTCATCCCGTCACCGTCGAGCATGGCGCAGACCAGTCCCGCCGGGCTTGAGGATCTGGCCGAGATCATCGAGCACGACGGGATCAAGGCCATCTTCGCCGAGACCCAGCACTCCGTCGACGACATCGAGGCCCTGGCCGCCCGGGTCGGCGACGTCGACGTGGTCACCCTCTACACCGGCAGCCTCGGACCTCCAGGCAGCGGCGCCGAGACCTACACCGGATACCTGCGGACCAACACCGATCTCATCGTCGACGCCCTCGACTGAACCGGGCTGGAACGGCCCGCCATGGAGTTGCTGACCGACCCCGTGGCGTGGTGGATCGACCCGTTCACGTCCAACGTGTTCATGCAGCGAGCCCTCTACGCGGGCCTGCTCGCGGTGCTCACCACCTCGGTCGTGGGCACCTGGGTGGTCCTGCGAGGGATGAGCTTCCTCGGCGACGCCCTAGCCCACGGCGTGCTGCCCGGGATCGCGCTGGCGTTCATCATCGGGGTGCACACCACCATCGGCGCCTTCGTAGCGGCCATCGTCATGGTGTGGGGCATCAACATGATCCGCAGGTACTCGCCTCTTCCCGACGACACCTCGATAGGGGTGCTGTTCGTCGGGTTCCTGGCACTGGCCGTGGCCATCATGTCCAGCTCCTCGGGCGCGTACACCGGTGACCTCAACCGGTTCCTGTTCGGATCGATTACGGGAGTCAGCGCTGCCGACCTCCGAAGCCAGCTCATCGCAGCCGCGATCTCGCTCGGCGGCGTGGCCGTGTTCTACCGCGCGTTCCTGGTCATGACGTTCGACTACGCTCAGGCTCAGGTGCTCGGCCTCCGGCCCCGCCTCGCCCACGGCGTGCTGCTGGTGCTCCTAGCCACCTCCATCGTCGCCTCGTTCGAGGCGGTGGGGAACCTGCTGGTGTTCGCCTTCCTGATCGCCCCGCCGGCCACCGCGGTCCTGTTGGTGCGCCGCGTGCCGCGCATCATGGTCGCTGCCAGCATCGTCGGGGCCGCTTCCGTGGTGGTCGGGCTGCTGGCCAGCTACCACCACGACACTGCCGCCGGGGCCACCATGGCCCTGACATCCGTCGTGGTCTTCCTGGCGGTACTCAGCGTCAAGGCGCTGCTGCAAGCCCTCGCCAGGAACCGCAGCCGCGCTCGCGCTGCCGCGGCGGCCCGCCGCCTGACCGGATCCGCCCGGCTATCGGGCTAGCCGAGCCGGTCGGCAGCGACCTCGCGGCCTACGGCGCGGGCCGCGTCCGAGATCCGGATGCGCCGGGCGTCGAAGGCCTTCCCCCGGGTCGCGTCGAGCGCCAGCCGCGATGTCGTGCCCAGCTTGTCGGCCGACGGGTCGAGGGCGCTGCCCGGCAGCCCGTCGATCACGATCATGTCCCGGTCGGGCTGGAAGTGGGTGGCCAGCGCCCAGAGCACCTCCTCGTCCCTGGTGACATCGACGTCGGCGTCGACGGCCACGACCGTCTTGAGGTACGGGTCCCAGCCGAGCAGTCCCAGCATCGCTTGGCGGGCCTCGCCCGGCCGGCGCTGGTCGACCGCCACGTAGCAGTGGAAGTGCGTGCCCGAATGCGGATAGTGCACCGCGGTGACTGATCCGAATCGGTCCCTGAGCTTGGCGACCATCTCCGCCTCGCGGGGCACCCGTCCGAGGTTGAGGTGCTCGTGCGAGTTCCCGCCGACCACGTCGACCCAGACCGCGCCGTTGCGCTGCATGACCGTGCACACGTCGATGCGGTTGCGGGTCGAGCGGTCCGACGAGTACCCGGAGAACTCGCCGAACGGCCCCTCGTCCTCATCGGCGGCCGGGTCGATCTCGCCCTCGAGCACGACCTCGGCCGCGGCCGGAACCCGCAGGCCGTGCCTGGGGGTGCGCACGACCTCTAGGGGCTCTCCCAGCAGCCCGCCCGCGATCTCGCGCTCGTCGACGCCGAAGGCGACCCGGGCCGACGCCGCCAGCATGAACAGCGGGTGTGCGCCGATGACCATGGCCACCGGAAGCCTCCTTCCGGACGATGCCGCAGCCTGCAGCAAGCGCCAGAGGTCGCCCCGGGAGTGGAGGCTCGTGCCCAGCGAGGTCGGCGAGGCCACCACCGACCGGTGGTAGCTCAGATTGCCGCGCCCGGTCCCGGCCTCCTCGGCCACGACGATCCCGCTCGTGATGTAGGGGCCGAGGTCGGTGGCGAAATGGGTCAGCAGAGGCAGGCTTCGCAAGTCGACGCGGTCTCCGGCATCAACCCGGTCGGTGATGGACCCGTCGTCCGTCTCAGCCATCTCCATGGCATCCGCAGCCAGCCGCTGGTAGGTGTCGTGGAGCTCGCCCGGCCCCGCTCCCAGCATCCGTTCGATGCGAACCCGGGACGCGAACAGGTTGGTGACCACTTCCCGGTCGGCGCCTTCGACTCGTGGGAAACGCAGCAGCGGATGCTCACCCTGCTCGGCCAGCTCCCACACCGCCGCGGTGATGTCCTGGTCCAGCGAGACCGTACGATCGACGGTGTAGACGTCGTCCCGGTGCGCGGCCTCGTAGTCACGAAGGAAGTCCTGAAGGCCCTGGCCGGTCACAGCAACGGAGAGCACGGCCCGATTTCCCGCTCTTGTTCGCTGCGCTCACGGGCCGCTCGGGCCACGGCCTCGCTCCGCGCCGTACGAGAATCTCCCATGGTCGGCCTATCCTCTCGGCCTCAGGCGATGGGCGTGCCGTAACTGCCATCGGCCAGCTGCTGCTTGGCGTCCTCGACAGAAGCGGGAGGAGCCGTGGGGGTGATGCCCACGAGACGGGCGACGTTGTTGCCCATGTAGTCCTCAAGCTGGTCCTCGCTGGCGTTGAGTCCCTGGGGGGCGTCGTGGCACAGCACCTCGAGATGGGTCAGCCACATTCCCGGGTCGTTGGGCGGGGAGTCGGTGCCGAACACCAACCGGTCCCGCGGCATCTCCTTGGCGAACTCGACGATGCGGGACTGCAGCAGCCAGCCCGACTCGCCGTACACGTTGGGGGAGTCCATGATCATCCAGAACGCCTCGAAGCAGTAGACGCCCCCGGTCTGGACCCCGAAGTGCCCGATCACGAAGTTCACGTTCGTGAACTCGCGGATGATGGGGTAGAACTGCGTCGGGATCGAGTACGGGCCGTCGCCGGTGTGGATCAGCACCACCACCCCCAACTCGTCGCACTTGCGCATGGCCGGGCGCAGCCAGTCCAGCGCCCGATCGGGCCGGTAGGCGTGCATGTTGGCGTGCAGCTTGAGCATCTTGAACCCGTACTCCTTGACGTGGAACTCGAGTTCGGCCGCCCCGTTCTCGGGCCCGAAGCGGGGGTTGAAATTGAAGTTGCCTATGAAGCGGTCCGGGTAGCGCTGCGTCAACTCGGCCACGTAGGCCATGTAGTCGCGGATGCCCTCGCGCCCCGAGCGCCCGCCGTCGCGCCACGCGGTGTTGCCCGGGGGCGGCTGGATGAAGCCCATGTCGATGCGACGCGGCTTGCCGTTGATCCAGTACGGCCCGTCCATCATCTCCAGCATCCGCTCCCCGGTGAACGGCTCACCGGTGTGGCGCCAGGCCTCGTCCACGACGTTGGTGGGATGCAGATGGGTGTCGATGATCATGGCGTTACGCCTCCTGGGGTGGGGATCCGACTCATCCTAGGTTTCAGACTGGGCCGTATCTTCAGCCGGCGCTCCGGGCGCCGGGGCTGCCTCGATCAGGTCCGACGGGCGAACCGGCGCCCTGGGCAGCTCCAAGCCGGTGGCGTCCCTCAGTGCGTTGAGGATGGCAGGGGTGGACGACAGGTTGGGGGGCTCGCCCACGCCGTTGAGCCCGTAGGGAGAGTCAGGATGGGGGAACTCGAAGATCTTCATCGGCATGGGCGGCACGTCGAGCATGGTGGGGATCAGGTAGTCGGTGAAGGACGGGTTGCGGACCCTGCCCCCGGTGATCTGGAGTTCCTCCATCACCGCCAGCCCGAGTCCCTGGACGGTGCCGCCCTCGATCTGGCCCTCGACCGCGGCGGGGTTCATGGCCTTGCCGACATCCTGGGCGGTGGCCATCTCTACCACCCGGACCAGCCCCAGCTCGACGTCCACGTCGACGACGGCACGGTGGGCCGCATAGGCGAAGGCGACGTGGGCGTTGCCCTGGCCGCGTTCGGGGTCGACGGGCTCAGTGGGGCGGTGGCGGTAGGTGAAGTCGTAGGACACCGCCTCCGGGCCGAGCACCTCCGCCACCGGGACGAGCGGCCGCCCGTCAAGGTCGCGGATCTCGGGGCCGTCGAGGGTCAGCTCGCCGCCGGAACGGCCGAGGACGGCCGCGGCGCGGGCCAGAATCTCCTCGCGCACCAGCTGGCACGCGCCGACGATCGCTCCGACCGTCATCCAGGTCTGGCGCGACGCGGAGGATGCGCCCGACTCGGCGATGTCGGTGTCCTTGTCGCGCAACTCCACGGTGCGCACCCCCAGTTCGGTGCGGGCGACCTGAGCCTCCAGGGTCACTACGCCCTGGCCGATCTCGGGGCCGGCGCAGTAGACCTCCGCGACCGGTTCGCCGTCGCGGATCCACACCGTCACCCGGGCGGTGCAGGTGTCGTCCTTGCCGCCCGAGAAGCCGATCGCCTTCATGCCCAGCGCATAGCCCACCCCCCGGCGTATGCCCTCTCCCCGGGTGACGTTGCCCACACCGCCGGGCAGGACCCGCATGTCCGCCGCCGGGCGGTCGACGTCGGCAGGCAGCGGCAGGTCGCGCAGGTAGGCCAGGATCTCCTGCACCGGCGCGGGGCCGTCGACGGCCTGGCCGGTGGGCAGGATGTCGCCCTCGCCGACGGCGTTGCGGGCCCGCAGTTCCAGCGGGTGCATGTCCAGTGCGGCAGCCAGCCGGTCCATGGCGGACTCGATGGCGTAGCACGACTGGACCGCTCCGAAGCCCCGCATCGCTCCGCACGGCGGGTTGTTGGTGTAGGTCGCGAACCCGTCGATCTCGACGTTGGCCACGTTGTAGGCGCCGGCCGCGAAGTAGCAGCCGTTGGCGATGACCACCTGCGAGGTGGACACATAGGCGCCGCCGTCCAGCACCAGGCGAACCTTGGTGAACGTCAGCCGCCCGTCGCGGGTCGCGCCGAGCTCGACGTCGGCGATGGCCGGATGGCGGTGCACATGGCCGAAGAAGGACTCCTCGCGGCTGTAGACCATCCGCACCGGCCGCCCGGTTCGCAAGGCCAGCATGCAAGCGTGGATATGGACGCTGAGGTCCTCCTTGCCCCCGAACGCGCCCCCCACCCCCGACAGCACGAGCCGGACCTTGTCCAGCGGCAGGTCGAGGCAGTCCGCCACCTGCCGCTGGTCGCGATGCAGGTCCTGGGTCGAGACGTACAGCTCCACGCCGCCGTCGCCCAGCGGCACCGCCAGACCCGACTCGGGTCCCAGGAACGCCGGATCCTGGGTTCCCATCTCGAATCGACCCCCGACCACGACGTCGGCCAGAGCACGGGCCGCGCCCGCGTCACCGTGGCGGATCCGGACGTGGCGAACCAGGCCGCCGGAGGGAAGGCCCTCGACCTTTCCGGTGAGCGACACCTCGGGATCGGTGTTGGGGACCAGCTCCTCGTAGTCCACCACGATCAGCTCGCAGGCCCGCCTGGCGATCTCGGGATGGATGGCCGCCACCACCGCGACCGGCTCGCCTTGGAAGCGGACTTCGTCGAAGGCCAGCACCGGCTGGTCGTAGACGACCATGCCGAAGATCTTGGAACCGGGGACGTCGCGATGGGTAAGCACGCACCTCACGCCGTCGAGGCCGGCGGCCTGCGAAGTGTCGATCCCCAGTATCCGAGCCCGCGGATGAGGGCTCCGCAGGGTGGCGCCCCAAAGGGATCCGTCGTGGTACTCGTCGGAGGAGTAGATGAACGATCCGTCGACCTTGGGTACACCGTCGGGCCGGGCTGCGGACGACCCGACGCCGTCGTGCACCGTCGACGACGGTCGTGTCGCCGCCGGGGCGTCCGTGATCGTCATCGCTCGCACCCGCCGGTCATGGTGGCGTCCCCGGCACGCGCCGCGGCCAAGCTCACGGCGTGGAGGATCTTCTGGTAGCCGGTGCAGCGACACAAGTTGCCCGACAGCTCCTCGCGCACGGTCAGTTCGTCGGGATCGGGGTTCCTGGCCAGCAAGCAGTGGGCCGAAACGATCACACCCGGTGTGCAGAACCCGCACTGCACGGCTCCGGCGTCCAGGAACGCCTGCTGCACCGGATGCACCTCGCCACCGGAGCCGAGCCCCTCCACGGTCACCACCGAGCACCCCTCCACCTGGCCCGCGGCCACCAGGCACGAACAGACCAGCACCCCGTCGACATACACCGAGCACGACCCGCACTCGCCCTGCTCGCAGGCATTCTTCGTACCCCGCAGGCCGACGCGCTCTCGCAGGAAGTCGAGCAGGCTCTCCAGCGCCCAGACATGGTCGACGCGGTGGGCAACCCCGTTCACGGTGACGTTCACCCTCATGCAGCCACCCTCACCCTCGCGCCGCCGAGCCTCATGCCGCCCCAGCCGCCTCCAGGTCGGCTAGGGCCCAACTGAGGCATCGCCGACCCAGCACCGCCAGCGCATGCCGGCGGTATGCAGCGCTGCCGCGGACATCGTCTATGGGAGACGCGGCCTCGGCCACCAGCGCCCCGAACTCCTGCGCCACGCTCTCACCGACCCCGCGCGGCCCGTCCCAGCGATCAGCCAGAGCCTCCTCGAGCATCTGCTCCGCGCCGCGGGCCCGCAGGGGCGTCGGGCCGGCCGAGCCGATCCCGGTTCCCGCCCGCCGGCCGGCCACATCCAGGTTCAGGGCGAACGACGTCGTGGCGATCACCATGGCGTTGCGCGGCCCGACCTTGGCGAACTGCTGCGGGCCGGTCGCGGCCGGGACCCGGACCGCCCGGATCAGCTCGTCGGGCTCCAGCGCGCTGCGCTTGGGTCCGACGAAGAAGTCGTCGATGTCGATGAGGCGCAAGCCACGCACCGACTCGGCCTCCACCCGCCCCCAGCACGCCAGCAGCACCGGGTGCGAATCGCCGGCGGGGGAGGCGGTGGCGAGGTTGCCGGCCACGGTTCCGCGGTTGCGGATCTGGGGCGAGCCGACAGTGCGGGCTGCCTGGGCGAGGGCCGGACACTGGCCGGCGAGTTCGTCGATGACCCGGGCGAAGCAGACGCCGGCTCCTATGCGCACCGTCCGCCCGCCATCCATCAGCTCCCAGGAGTCGATTCCGGCGACGGCCGTCAGATCCAGCAGGGCGCCCGGCCGGGCCCGGCCGAAATTGACGTCGACCATCAAGTCGGTGCCGCCGCAGATGGGGGACGCCTCGGGGTGCTGCGAGCGCAGCAGCACCGCATCCCCCCACGACGCAGGGCGCAGCACCGACCCCGATCCCTGCATCTCGACGCTGGGCCCCAACACCGGGCCGAAGCTACACGGCGCAGCGCGACAGACGCCCAGCCAGGTCCTCCCGGTCCAGGTTCTTGCCGATGAACACCGCCCTGCTGTCTCGGTGGGGCCCATCCCACCGGTCGAGATCGTGGATCTCGAAGATCCGGTGCACGCCCTGAAGAGCGACCCGCCGGTCGTTGCCCGAGATGGCCAGCACTCCCTTCCAGCGCAGCAGGTCGTCGCCGTAGTCGGCCGCAATCCCGTCGGCGGCCGCCTCGACCATGCCCCGGTCCAATTCCCCGCCGATCCTGACCGAGCAGGCCTCTACGTCGGGGTCATGACTGTGCACGTGGTGGTCCTCGAGGAAGGAGGGGTCCGAAGCGGCCCGCTGTGAGATCTCGAACGCCTGGATGCCCAGGATGGCGTCCAGGTTCACCTCGGCATAGCTCGATCGATCGATCTCGGAGCGCTGGTTGAACTTCCTGATGCGGCCCTCGATCCGCTCGATCGTGCCCTCATCCACCAGGTCCACCTTGTTCAGAATGATGCGGTCCGCGCTGACGATCTGGTCGACAGCCTGGCCGTTGATGCCGTCGTAGCGGATGTCGTCCAGGTGCTGCTCGATGTGCTTGGAGTCGATCAACGTGACGATGGCGTCCAGAGCCACCTCCTCGAGGACCTCGTCATCGATGAAGAAGGCCTGGGCGACCGGCATCGGATCAGCGAGACCGCTGGTCTCGACGAGGATGTAGTCGAGGCGGTCACGACGGCTCATCAGCTTGCGGATCACGTCGAGCAGATCGCCGCGGACGGACGCGAGACAGCAGATGCAGCCGTTGCTCATCTCGTAGATCTCCTCCTCGGAGGAGACGACGAGGTCGGAGTCGATGCTGATCTCACCGAACTCGTTCTCGATGATGGCGATGCGCTTGCCGTGGTTCTCGCGCAGGATGTGGTTGAGCAGCGTCGTCTTGCCCGACCCGAGGAAGCCGGTAAGGATGGTGACCGGCAGCTTCGAGGCTTTGCCGGCGGCTGCCGTCATCAACGCCCCGGGTCCGGCGGCCAGTCCTGGACTTCCTGGTCGATCCGGTTCCAGAAGGCTTGGCGCACAGCCCTCCGCAGGCGGTCCTGGCCTCGCAGGCTTCCCCCGATCACGTTCTCCACCGCGTAGAGCAGGTCGCCGTCCAGGGACTCGGGTATGCGCGGGCGCTGGTCCAGCAGGGCGTCGAACTCGTCGTCGCTGGCCCGATAGAGCCAACTCTCGGCGAACTCGGTCGCGGCTGCGGCGACCGAGTCGACCGGGTCGTAGGTGTCGGAGGCGGCGTCATCAGGAGTGCGCCGGCGCCTGATGAACCGGGACAAGTCGTCCTTGGTCAACTTGATGACCTCGTCCGACTCGGTGACCAGGCCGCCAGGCGGATCCCTGCGCTCGTCACGGGATGCGATGGTGATCAGGATCACGCGCAGTCCCAGATCTTGGACCTCGCTGACGCAGTCGAGCAGATCCTCGTCGGCCGTCAGCAGGAAGGCATCGCAGATGGCCCGCTCGCGGGCGAGGGTGGAGAGGTCGCGCCTGATGGCTGCGCCCATAGAGGACTGCGGATCCCGGCCGGTGCCGGTCTGGAGTCGCAGCTTCATGTTGGGCAGCGTCGCCACCAGTTGCTGGGCGGGGGTGGGCACGCCGTCGCCGGAGGTGTCGTACCAGTAGGTGCGGAGAGGCTGGAGGTCGCACACGTCGGTGGCGAGGCCGACGAGGAAGTCGTTGGCGCCGAGGCCGTAGAGGAGGATCTCCTGGCGCTCCGGGCTGTTGCAGCACAGCAAGCCGCCCTCTGTGTAGAGGTACTCGGCGTCAACGAATATCGCGTAGCGGTCCATGTCGGCGTCACCCTTCACATCAGCGCGACGTCCTGCCGGACCCCACGCCGTTGGGGCCGGGATCCCAGAGGGTCCCGCCAGTTTAGCCGACCCCCTTGATGATCCCAGCATCCAGCGTGTACGCCCCCTGGGACTCGAACCCAGAACCTGCGGATTAAGAGTCCGTTGCTCTGCCAAATTGAGCTAGAGGCGCTCGGTGAGCGTCCAACGATAGCGCGCGGGTGACCGAGGGGAGTCGAACCCCCGACCTCCGGGACCACAACCCGGCGCTCTAACCTACTGAGCTACGGCCACCGCGACCGCCGAAGCGGGCAAATCACAAGCCTACCGCCCGGTAGACTCAGCGTGCCCCCGTAGCTCAACTGGAAAGAGCGGAGGGTTTCTACCCCTCAGGTTGCGGGTTCGAGTCCTGTCGGGGGTGCGGGCGCTGGTACAGACAGCGAGACGGACTGAGGAAGCGAGACGCGCCGTGGCCGACCTCGACAAAGCCAGGGGCCTGGGATTGGAGATCCTCCGCCGCGCCGGGATCGAGGTCGGAGGAGATCAGCCTTGCGACATCGCCGTGCACGACGACCGCTTCTGGGCAAGGGTGCTTGCAACACGCGAACTCGGGCTGGGTGAGTCGTACCAGGACGGATGGTGGGACGCCAACCAACTCGACGAGTTCATCGCCCACGTGCAGACCCTCGACCTGCGCTCGCTGGTGCGGCCCGGACCCGGGCTGCTGATGCACATCGCCAGGGCCCGCGCTGCGAACCGCCAGACCGTGCGGCGGTCCCGCAGGAACGCGGGCGTCCACTACGACATCGGAAACGACCTCTACGAGCGGATGCTCGACAAGCGCATGATCTACTCGTGCGGCTACTGGCGGCGCGCCGAGGACCTGGACCAGGCCCAGGAGGACAAGCTCGAGCTCATCTGCCGCAAGCTGCAGCTGGAGCCGGGCATGAGGCTGCTCGACATCGGCTGCGGCTGGGGCGGTTTCGCCCGGTTCGCGGCCACCGAGCACGGCGTGACGGTCACGGGCGCCACGCCGGCGCGCGAGCAGGCCCGCTGGGCTCGGGAAGCCTGCGCAGGCCTGCCCGTCGAGATCCGGGAATGCGACTACCGCGACCTGGAGGGCTCCTTCGATCGGATCGTGTCGATAGGGATGATGGAGCACGTCGGCCCGCGCAACCTCAAGACCTTCTTCGGGCGCTGCGGCCGCTTGCTGTCCGGCGACGGCATTATGCTGCACCACACCATCGGGTCGCTGGAATCGAAACACCACACCGACCCGTGGTTCGACAAGTACATATTCCCGGGCGGCGTAGTCCCGTCGCTGGCCCAGATCACGTCAGCCTGCGAACACGACTGGATTATCGAAGACGTGCAGAACTTCGGGCCGTACTACGACCGAACGCTCATGGCCTGGCACCGCAAGGTGACCGAGGCCTGGACGGACCTCACCGGCTATGACGAGCGCGTCCGCCGCACCTGGGACTACTACCTGCTGAGTTCGGCCGGATCGTTCCGAGCCCGGGCCCTGCAACTCTGGCAGATCGTGTTCACCCGCAGCCGTCGCCGCTCCGAGGTGTACCACCGGCCGGACTGACCCGGACGCGATCTAGGACTGCGGCCTCACCGTCCCTGCCGCTGCTGATCTAGAACTGCTCCTGCTCGGTGCTGCCTTCGAGGGCGAGAGTGGACGCCGTTCCCCCGGAGATCACCGTGGCCACCTGATCGAAGTATCCGGCGCCGACCTCGCGCTGGTGGCGGGTGGCGGTGTAGCCGAGGGCCTCCATCGCCAGCTCGCCCTGCTGCAGCGCGACGTAGGCCCTCATGTCGTCGGACTCGTAGGCGTGCGCCAGCTCGAACGCCGACGCGTTGAGCGCATGCCAGCCGGCGAGGGTGATGAACTGGAAGGCGTAGCCCATGGCGCCCAACTCCTTCTGGAACATGGCGATCTGGGCGTCGTCCAGGTGCGCCCGCCAGTTGAACGAGGGCGAGCAGTTGTAGGCCAGCATCTTGTTGGGGTACGCCGCGCCGATGGCCTCGGCGAACTCCCGGGCCTCGTCGAGATCGGGAGTCGAGGTCTCGCACCAGAGCAGGTCGCAGTAGGGCGCGTAGGCGAGGCCGCGCTGGATCGGCGCCTGCAGTCCCGGCGTCGTCACGAAGAACCCCTCCGCGGTGCGCTCGCCGGTCAGCCCGGCCCGGTCCCTGACGTCGACGTCGCTGGTGATCAGGCCGGCGCTCAGCGCGTCGGTGCGGGCGATCAGGAGGGTCTCGACCCCCATGACGTCGGCAGCCAGCCTGGCCGCCCGCAGGGTGGCGAGATGCTGCGACGTGGGCACCAGCACCTTCCCGCCCATGTGGCCGCACTTCTTGGCCGAGCTGAGCTGATCCTCGAAGTGGACCCCGGCCGCGCCGGACTCGATCATCGCCTTCATCAACTCGAAGGCATTGAGCGGGCCGCCGAAGCCCGCCTCGGCGTCGGCCACGATCGGCAGCATGTAGTCGCGGCTCGGGTTGCCCTCGGTCTCACTCCACTCGATCTGGTCGGCCCGCCTCAGCGCGTTGTTGAGGCGAGCGACCAGCGACGGCACGGAGTCCGCCGGGTAGAGGGACTGGTCGGGATACACCTGCCCGGCAAGGTTGGCGTCGCCGGCCACCTGCCAGCCCGACAGGTACAGGGCGGGCAGCCCCGCCTTGGCGAACTGGATCGCCTGCCCGCCGGTCATGGCGCCCAGGGCGTGCACGTAGTCCATGCTGTTGAGGCGCTGCCATAGCTTGGCCGCGCCGGCGCGGGCCACCGTGCACTCGGGCGTCACCGAGCCGCGCAGCCGTACCACCTCGGTCGCGGAGTAGTCACGACGGGTGCCGTGCCAGCGGGGGTTGTTCTCCCAGTCGGTCTCCAGAGTCTCGACCTGCTGTGCGAAGCTCGGACTTACGTTCGTGACCTTCACCATCGATCGCCCTCCCGGTTGGAGCGGTGCAGTGCCGGCCGATGACCCGAGGGCCATCGCCGCCCCCAATGCTCATTGCGTGAGGCCACAGAAGCCAGAATCTGCACCGCAGAGAAGCGCCCAAATTGTTGGCTGGCACAAGTTCTGCAATTCTTTCGCATATGGGCACCGAACGCGACCTCCTCGTGCTCGGCCGGCGCCTGCGCCACGTCCGCCGCGCCCGGGGTCTCACCCTCGCGGGCCTGGCTGAGCGCACCGGGCGGCCGCCGGCCTACCTGTCACGGCTCGAGAACGGCAGGGTGGAACCCCGCCTCGGCGTGCTCAGCGACCTCGCCGAGGCGCTCGACACCACCACCGCCGACCTTCTCGAGGACGCCCCCCCGGACCGCCGGGCCGAACTCGAGCTGGAACTGCTGCGGGCCCAGGAACAACCGGCCTACGCGGAGCTCGGGCTGCCGCCGCTCAAGCCGTCCAGACGGCTCAGCGACGACGTCCTCGAGCACCTGGCCGGCCTGAGCCGCGCCGTCTGCGAACGGGCCGCCCCGGTCGACACCACCGAGAGCGCCCGGAGGGCCAACTCGGAGCTGCGCGCTGAGATGCGCGGCCGGAACAACTACTTCACCGACATCGAGCAGATCGCGGCCACCGGGCTGGCCCGCGCCGGATACCCCGGTTCCGGCCCGATCAGCGAGCGGGTGATGACCGAGCTGGTGAGCAGGTACGGCTTCCGCATAGAGCGCGTCGCAGGCCTGCCCCGCACGGCCCGCTCTATCACCGACACTCGCGACCGGGTGATCTTCATCGGCGACCAGGACCACCTGAAGGTGCGGCAGGCCCGTTCTGTAGTGCTGCAGACGCTCGGACACTTCGCGCTGGAGCACTCCGACACGTCAGACTTCGGTGACTACCTCCGGCAGCGCATCGAGTCCAACTACTTCTCGGCCGCCGTCCTCGCCCCGGAGGCGCCCGCGGTGGAGTTGCTGAGCGAGGCGAAACGCCAGGGCGACATCAGCGTCGAGGACCTCAAGGAGACGTTCTACATCTCCTACGAGATGGCTGCCCACCGCTTCACGAACCTGGCCACTGTCCACCTGGGCATTCCCGTCCACTTCCTGCGAACCGACGCCGAGGGCGTGATCACCAAGGCGTACGAGAACGACGGGCTTCCGTTCCCGGTGACCTCCGACGGGGGACTGGAGGGAGAGCGGGTTCCCCGCCAGTGGGGAGCCCGCCAAGCCTGGGGAGCCGAGGGGCACTTCCTGTTGCACGAGCAGTACACGGTGCTCGATGTGGGCGAATACTTCTGCATCACCTACATAGAGACCGAGCACGATCGCTACCCCTATGCGATCACGCTGGGCACGACGGTCGCGCACGCCCAGCACTTCCGCGGCTCCGAGACGCTGCGGCGCGAGCACGCCCGCTCCAGGGACGTGGAGCCCGACCCCCGGCTCGTGCGCGACTGGGAGAGCGTGGCCTGGCCGTCGGCGGCCGAGCGCAGCCATGTGCTGTCGGCACTGCCGCCGTCGCAGCGCTCCTTCGTGCCGTTCCCCGGCATCGACCTGCTCGACGTCTACCGCTTCCTGGACCGCCAGAGGCGCCGCCGCGACACCTAGAGGCCGAGCGAAACGACCAGTCCGGCCCATACGGGCGAGGCCGTGGCCCGAGCGGCCCGTGAGCGCAGCGAACAAGAGCGGGAACACCTAGAGGCCCCGCGGCTAGACGGGCGACCCGGCCCATGCGGGGCGGGGCCGTGGCCCGAGCGGCCCGTGAGCGCAGCGAACAAGAGCGGGAATGACCACCCCGCGCCGCGATTGCCTGCCGATCAATCCGCGCTCGCTCCTAGTGCTACTCGTCGTGTAGCCTCGGCCCTGACACCGCGCATGCCTGAGACCGCCGCCACCATCCGCGTCCCCGCCAACCATCTGCTCGGACCTCTGGTGGGCGAGCACGATGCGAACCTCCGCCAGCTTGAGAGCGCGTTCCCCGGCAGCCGCATCCATCTGAGGGGCAACGAGGTCAGCGTCCTCGGGGACGAGGCCGAGACCGTCGCCCGGGCGTTCGAGGAGCTGATCCTGCTTCTCGAGCACGGGCAGCGCCTCGACGGCCGCACCATCGACCGCACGATCGACATGGTGCGCAGCAACGTCCGAGCCTCGGAGGTCCTGACCCACGATGTGCTGCGAACGGCCGGGGGGCGGGTCGTGCGCCCGAAGTCGGCCGGACAGAAGCGCTACACCGACGTGATGGGCCAGAGCATCATCACCTTCGGGATCGGGCCGGCCGGAACGGGCAAGAGCTGGCTGGCGGTGGCCATGGCCGTGCGAGCGCTCAACGACGGCGAGGTGACCCGCATCATCCTCACCCGCCCCGCGGTCGAGGCGGGGGAGAGGCTGGGATTCCTCCCCGGCGACATGATGGCCAAGGTCGATCCCTACCTGCGCCCCCTCTACGACGCGCTTTACGACATGGTGGGCAGCGAGGGAATGGAGCGATTCCTGGAACGGGGCGCCGTCGAGGTGGCGCCGCTGGCGTTCATGCGGGGCCGCACCCTCAATTCGAGCTTCATCATCCTCGACGAGGCCCAGAACACCACCCCCGAGCAGATGAAGATGTTCCTCACCCGCATCGGCTTCGGCTCCCGGGCTGTGGTCACCGGCGACGTCACCCAGGTGGACGTGGACGGCGGGCGCAGCGGCCTGGCGGGCATCGAGGAACTGCTGGGAGGCATCGAAGGCATCGGGTTCGTCCATCTGAGCAGCCGCGACGTCGTTCGTCACCGCATCGTCGCCGACATCGTCACCGCCTACGACCGGGTCGGCCTCACCCGCGGAGACTCCGCCTAGATGGCACCGGCGTCCTCCCCGGACGAGCCTCCTTGCGGAGCGGTGGTGCGCGCCTTCGACGAGACTTCCGGGCCGGCAGCAGGAAACGACCCGGTCGACACCGAGCGATGGGCCAGGCTGGCCCGAGCCGTGCTGCGCGACGAGGGCGTCGGATCCGGCGAGCTGGGCCTGCGGTTCGTGGACGCCGGCGCCATGGCCGAGCTCAACCTGGCCCACATGGGCGCGGCCGGGCCCACCGACGTCCTCGCCTTTCCCATAGACGGCGGCCACGGCGGCGCACCCGCATCCGGACCGACCGTGCTGCTGGGCGACGTTGTGGTCTGTCCCGCGTACGCGGCACGAGCCAACGGCGACCCCCGGCCGACCGGCGACCCGGCCGACGAGTTGGCCCTGCTGGTCGTGCACGGCGTGCTGCACGTACTGGGATACGACCACGCCCACGAAGCGGAGGCCGCAGCCATGCAAACCCGCGAGCAGCAGCTTCTGGCTGCACACCACCGACCACCGTGACCAGCCAGAACGAACCCGGCGCCGGCCATAGGTCGCGCCGTGTTCGGAGACGGGTCGCAAGGGTGAGGAACGGGGCGCCACCGGTCAGCGAGGACGAGTTGATCGCCCTCACCGACGCGGCGGCTGAGGCGGACGCCATCGAGGACGCCGAGCGCGACATGATCGCTTCCGCTCTCGCCTTGGACCGCACGGTCGTTCGTGAGGTCATGGCGCCCCGCGCCGACATGGTGACCGTCGACGCAGACATGACGGTGACCGCCGCGCTCGAGATCGCCATCAGCCGCGGCCTCAGCCGGCTGCCGGTGTGCCGGAACGACATCGACGACGTCGTCGGCGTCGTGCTGCTGAAGGACCTGGCCCGTACCGAGCGCTCGGGCGGCGGCGACCGTCCCGTCCAGGAGTCGATGCGCCGCGCCATGTTCGTGCCCGAGACCAAGCGGGTGGACGAGCTGCTCTCCGAGATGCGCACCGCCGGAGGGCACCTGGCCATTGTCGTCGACGAGTACGGGGGCACGGCCGGGCTCGTCACCCTCGAGGACCTCGTCGAGGAGCTGGTGGGCGAGATCGTCGACGAGTTCGACCGGCCTGAGCCGCTCATGGAGCCCCTCGCGGGCGGCGAGGCCCTGGTGCACGGCCGCATGCCGGTCGACCAGCTGAACACCCTCGTCGGAGCGGCCTTGCCCGACGACGACTGGGACACCGTGGGCGGCCTGATCTTCAGCAAGCTGGGCCATGTGCCCGAGGTGGGCGAGAAAGTGGAGGTCGACGGCCTCAAGCTGCGGGTGGAGCACATGGAGGGCCGCCGCATCACCCGGGTGAGACTCACCCGCACATGAAGCCTCCCGGGGAGCCGGACACAGGCGCCGGCAGCCACCGGTGCGGGATCGTCGGGCTGGCAGGCCGTCCCAATGCGGGCAAGTCGACGCTGGTAAACCGGATCGTCGGGCAGAAGGTGTCGATCGTCTCGGACAAGCCCCAGACCACCCGCACCGAGTTGCGGGGGGTGCTCACCCGTCGTGGCGCCCAGATGATCCTGGTCGACACGCCCGGCATACACAAGCCTCGCACCGCGCTCGGGCGCCGGATGAACGCCGCCGCGAACGAGGCGCTGCACGAGATCGACGTGACGTGCCTGGTGATCGACGCATCGGCGCCCTACGGCCGCGGCGACGCCTTCATCGCCCGGACGCTGCCGGCAGACTCCGTTGTGGTCGTGACCAAGGCCGACCTGGTGGGACCGCAGGCGATGCTGGAGCAGCTCGCCGCCCTGGGAGAGTTGGACTTCGAGGCCTACTTCCCGGTGAGCGGACGCACCGGCCAGGGTGTGGAGGCGCTGGTGGAGCATCTGGCGGGCCGCCTGCCCGAGGGGCCGGCCCTCTACCCTCCGGGAACCGTCTCGGACGCCTCGGAGGCCTTCCGGGTGGCCGAGCTGGTGCGGGAACAGCTCCTGGCCGCCACACGCGGCGAGTTGCCCCATTCGATCGCCACCCGGGTGACGGAATGGGACTGGCCCTTGATCCGCTGCGAGATCATCGTTGAGCGCCCTTCCCAGAAGGCGATCGTGATCGGCAAGGGCGGATCGAAGCTCAAGGCGGCCGGGACGGCGGTGCGCTCGCAACTCCCCGAGGGCGCCTACCTGCAGCTCGCAGTCCGAGTCGACAAGAACTGGCAGCGACGCGCCGGATAAGGCGCGCCACGTCGGCGGGTCACGCGGTAGCGTCAGAGTAATGATCGCTGCGGCGTTGGATCTGGACCGCGTCCCCTCGCACGTCGCGTGCGTGATGGACGGCAACGGACGCTGGGCCCAGTCCCGGGGCCTGCCCCGCACCGAGGGTCACAGGGCCGGCGAGGAGGCGCTGTTCGACGTGGTGGACGGGGCGCTCGACATCGGCGTCGAATGGCTCACCGTCTATGCGTTCAGCACTGAGAATTGGCGTCGCCCCCACGACGAGGTCCGCTTCCTGCTCGAATTCAACGAGGACATCCTGCTGAGGCGCCGGGACGACCTGCACGAGCGGGGCGTGCGGATCCGGTTCGTCGGCCGCCGCGACCGCCGGGTGCCCAAGAAGCTGATCCAGCTCATGGACGACGCCGTGGAGCTGACCAGGCGCAACCGTCGGATGACCTTCACCATCGCCTTCAACTACGGCGGGCGGGCAGAGATCGTCGATGCCGTCAGGGCGGTCGTGAACTCCGGGATATCGGCCGACAGGATCACCGAGCGCACCATCGCCTGCCGCCTCTACGACCCCGAGATGCCGGAGCCCGACCTGATGATCCGCACCTCCGGGGAGTGCCGCACCTCCAACTTCCTGCTCTGGGAGCTGGCCTACAGCGAGCTGTACTTCACCGACACGGCGTGGCCCGACTTCCGCCGGGTGGACCTCTATGAGGCGATTAGGGTCTACCAGGAGCGCGAGCGGCGGTTCGGGCAGGTCTCGCCCAACGGCGCAAGCTCGGCCATCACGTTCAACGGCGACGGCAAGAGGCGAGACCACCCGGGCTAGGGCGATGGGCCTCTACCGCGACGAGGCGGTGGTGCTGCGCACCTGGAAGCTGGGCGAGGCAGACCGCATCGTGAACTTGCACACCCTGGCCCACGGCAAGGTCCGCGCCGTGGCCAAGGGGGTGCGGCGCACCCGCTCGAAGTTCGGCGCCCGCCTGGAGCCGGCCTGTCGCGTGGCGGTGCAGCTGTACCGGGGCCGCGGCGAGCTCGACACTCTCACCCAGGCTGAGACCATCGACCGCTTCGCGAGCCTCCGGTCCGACCCCGGCAGCTTCGCCCGAGCCTCCGCCATGCTGGAGGCCGTCGACCACCTCGCGCCCGAGACCGGAGGCGACCCCGACCGGCATGTGATGCTCGTCCGGGCCCTGACCACGCTGGACCGCGTCGACAGCGAGTTGGTCGTGGCGGGATTCTTCTTGAAGCTGCTGGCAATGGAGGGCGTGCAGCCCGAGCTCGGCAGCTGCGTGGCCTGTGGAGCGGGCGAGTCCTTCGAGGCTCTCGACCTAGAAGCCGGCGGGGTGCTGTGCCACCGGTGCCGCCATGGCCGGCCGATCAGCCGGGAGGCGCTGGAGATGCTCCGCCAGATCCTCGGCGGGCAGCTCGGAGCGGCACTGCGCCGGCCGGCCGACGACGCTGCCGCCGAGGTGACCGCCGTCGCTACCGCGGCGATCGAGTCTCATCTGGAGCGGCGGCTGCGATCGGTGACCGTGCTGGACCGCAGTTAGCTCCTACCCTTGCCCTTCATGGCAGAGTCACGCCCAGACCCGGAGCTGTTCGACGCCATCGTCAACCTCTGCGTGCGGCGCGGCTTCGTGTTCCGCTCCGCGGAGATCTACGGCGGCTTCCGCTCGGCCTACGACTACGGGCCGCTGGGAGTGCTGCTGCTGCGCAACGTCAAGGAGCAGTGGTGGCGATCGATGGTGCAGCTGCGCCACGACGTGGTCGGCCTTGACGCGTCGATCCTGTCGCCGCCCGCGGTGTGGGAGGCCTCCGGCCATCTCGGGAACTTCACCGACCCGCTGGTGGACTGCCGCGCCTGCGGTACCCGGCACCGCTCCGACAAGCTCCAGGACCCGGAGAACTGCCCCGAGTGCGGCGAGAGGGGCCAACTCACCGAGCCCCGGCAGTTCAACCTGATGTTCGCCACTCACGCCGGGCCGGTAGCCGACTCCGCGGCGCAGGTCTACCTCCGTCCCGAGACGGCCCAGGGCATGTTCATCAACTTCGCCAACGTGCTGCGAACCAGCCGCAAGAGCCCGCCGTTCGGCATCGCCCAGATCGGGAAGTCGTTCCGCAACGAGATCACGCCGGGCAACTTCGTGTTCCGCACCCGCGAGTTCGAGCAGATGGAGATGGAGTACTTCGTCCCGCCGGACTCGGCGGCGGAGTGGTTCGAGCACTGGTGCGAGGCCCGCCACCAGTGGTACCTGGACCTGGGCATCAATCCCGAGATGCTGCGGCTGAGGCCCCACGGCGCCGACGAGCTGAGCCACTACTCGTCGGCCACCTCCGACGTTGAGTTCCTGTTCCCCTGGGGCTGGGACGAGCTCGAGGGCATCGCCAACCGGGGCGACTACGACCTGCGGGCCCACTCCGAGCACTCCGGCGAGCGGCTCGAATTCTTCGACCCGGCCACCGAAGAGCACTACACGCCCCATGTGATCGAGCCGGCCGCGGGCGCCACCCGGGCCGCCATGGCGTTCCTGATGGACGCCTACCACACCGAGGTCGTCAACGACGCCGAGCGGGTTGTGCTCCGGCTCGACCGCCGGCTGGCGCCGTATGCGGTGGCGGTGCTGCCCCTGTCGCGCAAGGACGTGCTGGTGCCGGTGGCGCAGCGGGTGTTCGACCTGCTCAAGGGCAGCTGGAGCTGCGACTACGACGAGACCCAGGCCATTGGGCGCCGCTACCGGCGCCAGGACGAGATCGGCACCCCGCTGTGCGTGACCGTCGACTTCGACACCATCGACGACGACGCGGTCACGGTGCGCGACCGCGACTCCATGGCCCAGGACCGGGTGAGCATCGACCGGCTCGTCGCCTACCTCACCGACCGTCTCCGGTAGCACTACCGCTCCAAAGCAAGGGCACGGGTCGGGTTATAGCATATGTCTTGCTGTTAGAATGCATATTGTGTATATCAATGTCGAACAGATAGCGTCGAACAGATAGCATAGAAAACGCCGGGGCGCCCCCTGTGAGGTGGTCCGCTCGGGGCAGGGGATGCTCCGGCACTTGGTCCGCTCGGCTGGGCCGGAAACTAGCACGAGACGAGACCGCCGGCAACCCTCAGGCCGCGAATCGCGCACACCGGAAACTGGTATGTTCGGCTCCGATGGGGATCATGGCGGACGACATAGCCAGAGTGCGGGCGGCGACCGACATCGTCGCGATCATCGGGGAGCACACCGAGATCAAGCGCTCCGGGCGGCAGTGGATGGCCCGCTGCCCGCTGCACGGCGAGCGGACCCCGTCGCTGTCGGTTTCGCCCGACAAGGGCGTCTACTACTGCTTCGGCTGCCAGCGCAGCGGCGACGTGATCACCTTCGTGCAGGAGATCGAGGGACTCGACTTCGGCGGCGCGGTCGAGATGCTGGCCGGGCGGGCCGGGATACATCTGCACTACACCAGCCGGGACGAGAGCGCGGCCCGGAGCCGCCGGCGGAGGCTGCTGGAGGCGGTGGCCAGGGCCAGGGACTTCTACCACCAGCGGCTGCTCGACGGGCGCGACGCGGGCCCGGCCCGGAACTATCTCCGGTCCCGCGGCTACGACAGCGATCTGGTGCGCCGCTGGAAGATCGGATGGGCGCCCGCCCACGGGGAGATCCTCGCACATCACGTGGGCCTTTCCGACGATGATCTGCGGGACTCCGGCCTCGGGCGCATCAACGACCGGGGTAGCCAGTACGACTTCTTCCGCGGCCGGATCTTGTTCCCCATCAACGACGAGCGGGGCGACACCGTCGGCTTCGGCGGCAGGGTCATGCCCGGGGTCGACGGCCCCAAGTACATGAACACATCGACCGAGGCCAAGACCTACAACAAGAGCAGGGTCCTGTACGGGCTGCACGAGCACCGCAAGGAGATCGTCAAGGCCGGTCGGGCGGTGGTGTGCGAGGGCTACACCGACGTGATCGGCTGCGCCGAGGCCGGCATCGAGCTGGCCGTGGCCACCTGCGGCACCGCCCTCACCGCCGAGCATGTGCGACTGCTCAAGCGGTTCTCGGCCAGCCGGCTGGTGCTGGCCTTCGACGCCGACGCCGCCGGCGCGGCTGCCGCGAGCCGGCTCGCCGCCGGCGCGCGGCAGCTCTATGCATGGGAGCAGGAGTTCGAGATGGAGATCTGGGTGGCGAAGCTCCCATCGGGACAGGACCCCGGCGAACTGGCCCGTACAGAGCCCGACGCCCTCCGGGCTGCGGTTGAGAATCCAGAGCGATTCCTGCAGTTCCGCGTCGACCGTGTCCTCGCAGACGGCGACCTGTCGACCTACGAGAGCCGGGCCAAGTCCGCGGAGCGAGCCGTGGACGTGGTCAGCGAGCACCCCAATCCGTTGGTGCGCGACCCGCAGATCGTGAATATCGCTGAGCGGTGCCAGTTCGACATCGATCTCCTGCGCGTCTACGCCAACAGCATCCGCAGCCGCGCCGAGGATCGCACGGTGCACACCGGCGAGGACACACGGGATGAAGACATCCGCCTCACTCCCGAGGACGAGGCGCTGCAGCTGGCCATCCACCGCCCCGGGGAGGCCGCGGGCCGCCTGCATGCGACCCTGTTCGGCGACCCGGTGCGACGGGAGGCCTTCCAGGCTCTCCAGGACGAGGGCGAGGTGGTGGCCGCATCCGACCGCGTCTCGCCGCAGGCGGCCCAGACGCTGCACCGGCTCGCCGTGGACGACGGCACCGCGGCCGTGGACGACGTGCTCGCGCGGATCGCCGGCATCGCCGCTCGCCGAGCCATGAACGAGCTTCGCCGCCAGGCCGCCTCCTCGCACGATCCCGCCATGCGCCAGCACTGCAGCGTCAGCCTCGCCTGGCTCAAGTCGCAGACGGAGCGACTCGAGGAGCGGCCCACCCGCACACAGGCACTTGCCGATCTGCTCCCCTGGCTCATCGAGCACGGACGCCGATCCGAGGCGTCCGTGTCGGGGTCGCTGGTAGCCTCGCAGGCTGATCCGGGGTAGCTCAACCGGCAGAGCAAGCGGCTGTTAACCGCTAGGTTGTGGGTTCGAGTCCCACCCCCGGAGCTAGCGGCACTCGGGACTTGGGGAAGGAGCATGGAGCGAAAGAGACGAAGGTACGCATTCCCAACCCCCGCAAGCTGTGGGTGATGTGCTGGCGGCCGTGGGCACGCCCGGGGCAAGAAGAAGGTACGCATTCCCGACCCCCACAAGGGCGATATCGGAGTCGACCTGCTCGCCGACGTGTTGAGGCAAGCTGGCATCTCGCGAGACGAGTGGCTCGATGCGGCGGACTGACGAACCAGCCACCCATCCCCGAGCCCAGGCACAGACCGGTGCTGTCGCAGATGGCCGGTAGGGTCGATGCGGGCTCGTAGCTCAGTGGTCAGAGCAGGGGACTCATAATCCCTTGGTCGTGGGTTCGATCCCCACCGAGCCCACGAGGAAGTCCAGGAGGTTCACCCATGGCTCCATGGCCCAGGGTCTCGCCGATGCCGGCCGCGCCGCGTCGCAGTCCAAGTGGCCGGCCACCAATGCGGCCGAGGTCACCGGCCGGGCCGCCCTTGCAGTGCCACGGCGCCATCGGCTACACCACCGAGCACGACCTGCACCTTCATCTGAAGCGCTCATGGGCCTTGGCCCGCTGTCGCTTCCGCTCTTGTTCGCTGCGCTCACGGGCCGCTCGGGCCGCGGCCTCGCCCGTGTGGGCCGGATTGCGCCTACCTGCTCTGCCTCTAGAACTCTCCGAGCCAGGCCGGCGCCCGGTCGAGGAGGAATTCGCAGACCTCGCGGGCTCGGTCGAGCATCTCGCACAGCACCTCTAGATCCTGCCCGAGATAGATCCGGCTGAGGGCCAACTCGACGCGCCCCTCGATGTTCACGGTCCGCTCCGCGGCGTCGGTCACGGCCGCCACCCTGTCGACCGAGGAGACCTGCAGCGGCAGCTCAGTGCCCCCCACCGCGGCGATATCGGTGGCGAGGACCAGAAGGTCCGGACCCAGGTGCAGGGGCGGCAGCACGAAGCTGAGCGTCATCGGCACGGTGATGGCGTCGTCGGGGTCCTCGTCCTCGGGACGGCTGTTCACGTCGTCCTCGAACGTCAGCAGGGTGCGCGACTCGGCCTCGACGCACAGGACCATGTCCAGCGGCCCGCCGCAGGCGTGGTCGGGGTGCAAGTCGACCTCCCACGTCTGGCGGTTGGAGTACGTCTCCACAAAGTGACGGTCACCGTGGACGTGGAAGCCATGCTCCGACACGTGGTCCTTGAGATTGGCGACGAAACCGTGCAGATCGATCAGCGACACTCGCATCCCCCTTGTATCGGACGTTCGGCTGCGGCAACCGCGCGGCACTGTATCGCGCCGGGCCGGGGTGGTACTTCAGGCGGCTGGTCTGGTTCACTGGCACCGATGCCCCGCGACTTTCTCGATGTGCTCAATGCCGCCGCCGACGCCGCGGTAGAGGCTCTGGCCGGGTGCACCGACTGGGGCCCCACCGGCCGCAAGCCCGGCCAGTACGGCTTCGACTTGGCCACTGACGCGGCCGCCACCGCCGTGCTGCGCGACGGCGGGCTGCGCGTGCTCAGCGAGGAGAGCGGCCTCGAGGCCGGCGACAGGCCCTTGGCCGTCCTGGACCCGGTGGACGGATCCACCAACGCGTCGCGGGGCATCCGCTACTTCGCTACCAGCATCTGCGTGGTCGATGGGGGCGCCCCCGTAGCCGCCGTCGTGCACGACCACGGGAACGGCGAGCGCTTCGAGGCCATGAACGGCGGCGGCGCCTGGCGCGACGGAACTCGTCTGGCTCGCGAAGAGGAGCAGCCGCTGCGCTCCGCGGTGGTCGGCATCAACGGGCAGGCGCCCGGCTGGGGCGGCTGGGCGCAGGTGAGAACGCTGGGAGCAGCTGCCCTGGAGCTGTGCGGAGTGGCCGACGGGCGCCTCGACGCCTACATCGACTTCTCGGCCTCCGGCTTGGGTTCCTGGGACTATCTGGGCGGTCTGCTGGTGTGCCAGGAAGCCGGCGTCGACGTCGTGGACGGCACCGGGCGCGACCTGGTCACGCTCGAGCATGCGGCGCGGCGAGCCCCCGTGGCGGCTACGCCACATCTGCTGAAGGACGTCCTGGACGCCTACGTCCGGTTGACCGGCGCCGACGCCGATCGGTGCTGAGGCCTGGGTCTGGCTACGGCCCGGGCAGGATCAGTCGATCGAGAACGGCGGGTACTCGTCGGTGAGCAGCATCGAGTAGGCCCACAGCCGGGCATCGACGCGTACCCAGCCCGCCGACCACCGGAACAGCGCCTCGGGCCAGCGTCCGGTGAGGGTCACGACAACCAGGCCGACGAGCGCGGCGATGCTGCTGATGACCCAGACGACCATGGAGAAGACGGCACCCGGGATCAGGACTGCGCCCAGTACGAGCTCCACGATCCACACCCACGCGGGGAGGGACGCGAACCCGAATATGAGCCCGAGCATGCCGATCAGGGTCAGCCACGCGAAGGGCACGATGAACCGGAACAGCACGCTGAGGCGGTTCCTTCCCTCCAGCCGGGGCGAGAAGCTCACCGATACCCCCGCGCCCCCCGGATCCTCCACCGCGGGCGAGACATCGAACGGGGGATACTTGTCGGTGAGGAAGGACATGTATGAGAAGACGCGGGCCCGGTAGCGCACATAGGTCGCGTGGAACGCGGCCACGCCCGGCGGCAGCTTGCCGGTGAAGAGCACGGCGAGCCATGCGTATATCGCCGTCAGGCTGGCCACGACGTTCATCGCGGTGTGCAGGACGACGTACTGCGGGAGCACGAGGATCATCTGGCCGATGGGGCGCCAGTTGGCGATCCGGTCGGGCCGCTCGATGGTGACGGTTGCGGGATAACTCATGGGGCCACGTTACACCATCGAAGCAGGGAAGTCCTGATATGCCCCGAGCCCCGTTCTCGCGGCGGGAGCAGGGTTAGGCTCGCCGCACGCGGGCGCGTAGCTCAGGCGGTTCAGAGCGCTTCCCTTACAAGGAAGAGGCCGGGGGTTCAAGTCCCTCCGCGCCCACCAGCAACGGTAGTAGTCAAGCGGGCCGTTGGCCATCCACCCCGCGGCGTAGTAGATTGCTCGCACTGCCCCTATCGCTTCGCCGGTAGGGTCGAGACCGCCCTTCGGGGCGGTCTCTGTCTTGACTGGCTTTGAGGGGGCGGCGTTGATAACCAACATCTACATTGACGGCTTCAACCTCTACTACCGCGCCCTGAAGGACACGCCGTTCAGGTGGCTGGACCTGCGAAAGCTGGGCGAGACTCTCTTTCCTGAGGACTCGATACACCGAGTCTGCTACTTCACGGCCCGGCTGGACGCGCGCCCCGGGAATCCCAATCAGCCCCGTCGTCAACTCATCTACCTGAGAGCCCTGGCGACCCTGCCGGGCTTGCACGCCTACTACGGCGTGTTCCGTTCCGGGGTCAAGCGGCGCCCGCTGGCCCAGCCGACGCCCGGCCTGCCCTCCCATGTCTTGATCCGGGACTCCGAAGAGAAGGGATCGGACGTGAATCTCGCGACCCGCCTGCTGGTGGACGGCTTCAATGGCGACTACGAGCAGGCCGTCGTTGTCTCCAATGACGCGGACTTCGCCGGGGCGATGCGGTACGTGAGAGACGACCTGGGGCTTCGCGCTGTGCTGGTCAACCCGGACCCCCGGAATGCCAGCCCCAGGGACCTCGCCGACAGTGCCACCTACGTCAAGCGGCTGTGGAAGAGCCACCTGAGACGAAGCCAACTTCCCGACACTCTGAGGGACGAGATCGGCTCCATCACCAAACCCGCCGGGTGGTGACACCTCCTCCGCTGCCCCGCGGCCCCTCATACCCCCATAGCGCTTCTCACACTCGACTCCGGACTACTAGCTTGGATAGTTGGCCGAGTTCAGCGAGGAGAGAATGAGCGCCATTACATCCCGCCAGGACATGCAGGACTTGATTTCGGCCCGGAAGTTGGGGGAACTGTTCCGGGAGCATCTGGGGTGGGACAATCCCCGCCAAGAACCGCTGCCCTTCGACTCGGGCTCGTCGGCGACGCCTCATCCGGTCGCTTCCAAGAAGGCGGTGGATGTATGGCGTGTCCCGTGCCCGACTGTTCCCGCCGCCGGCGAGCAGCACAAGATCATCCGCCGGATCCGCAAGCTCTACAGCCTGGAAACGCTGATCGTCTTCGACGGCGATGACGGCAACATGCTGTGGCTGTGGCCCGAGCAGCGCCCGGCCGGGGACAGCTACAAGGCAGTGGCCTATCCATGCGAACGCGACGCCGTCAGCGACGAGATGCTCGACCGGCTCACTGGGGTGAGGTTCTCCTTGGACGAGGAGGACGACCTCGCGGTGTCCGATGTGTTGTCCCGGGTGCGGAGATCGCTCGATGTGGACATCGCCGATCTTGACAGAGAAGTCGAGAACACAGTGCTTGATATAGCGGTGCCTCTGTCGGGTGACGCGGACTGCTCAACGAGGATCGGTGAAGTGTTGTCACAGGAGGGCGGGGAACAGTCCAACCGCATGGCTGCGGCGATCATGTTCAACGCTGTGGTGTTCCAGCACCACATCGCTTCTCACCACCCGGGCATGGTGCGCTCTCTCGAAGAGGTCCGCTCCGCTGGGGCCGACAGGGCTCTTGTGGCCGCTGAGTGGGACGCGATCCTCAAGATCAACTACTGGCCCATCTTCGGCATTGCCCGCAAGCTGCTCAACGCGATCTACGACGATGATGTCGCCGCTGCGGTGTTGGCAGAGCTGTACGGGAATGCGTCTGACAAGGTCGCCCATCGCGCCACGCAGGGTCTGGTGGGGGAGCTCTTCGGACGGCTCATCGTCGACCGGAAGTTCTTGGCCACTTACTACACGCGCCCGCAGTCGGCCTCGTTCCTGGCTGAGATGGCAGTGGACCGCCTCGATGTGGACTGGACCGATCCTGAAGCGGTGACCTCGCTGAGGGTTGCGGACTTGGCTTGCGGCACGGGGGCTCTGCTAACGGCTGCTTACCGTCGAATAGCTGCCCGTCACGAAGACGCCGGAGGCGACCCCGCCGAGTTGCACCAGAAGGTAATGGAGGAAGTCCTCACCGGATGCGACATAGAGCGAGCGCGGATTGATCGGCGGCCGATCGCGTCGCAGGGTGGTCATTTCCGCTCTTGTTCGCTTCGCTCACGGGCCGCTCGGGCCACGGCCCCGCCCCGTATGGGCCGGGTCGCCCGCCTATCCGCGGGGCCTCTAAACGTAACCGTGTGACAACTCACCATGACCAGTCCCTTTAGGACCGAAGTCGCCGACGGCATCGCCGAGTTGGAGTTGTGCAACCCTCCGGTGAACGCGTTCGGGGTGGACGCCCAGTTTGCGCTGGCCGCCGAGATCGAGGCGCTGGGGCGGCGCGACGACGTGCGGGTGATCATCATCGCGGCGACCGGCAAGGGGTTCTTCGCCGGGCTCGACATCAAGGAGATGGCAGCCGACCCCAGCCTCATCGTGCCTGCAAACAAGGCGAACTACGACACCTTCGCGGCCATCCACCTGAACCCGAAGCCGGTGATCGCGGCGGTGCACGGCGATGTGCTGGGCGGCGGCATCGGCATCGTCGGCGCGGCCGATGTGGTGGTGGCAGCCGACGACGCCTACTTCGGCGTGCCGGAGATCGACCGGGGCGGAATGGGCATGGGCGCCCACCTGCAGCGCATGTTCGGCGTCCGGAAGGTGCGCTACATGTACTTCACCGGCGACACCATCGACGCAGCCGAGGGCCCACCGGCTGGGCGCGGTGGAGCGGGTGGTACAGCGGGCCGAGCTCAGGCCGACAGCCCGCGAGATCGCAGGCCGGATGGCCTCGAAGTCGCCCCAGATGATCGGAATCGCCAAGCGGTCCCTCAACGGAGTGGAGGACGGCAGCCTCGAGGACAAGTACCGCTGGGAGCAGGGTTTCACCTTCGAGGCCTACCTGACGGGCGACTCCGCCGAGGCCCGCGAGGCCTTCGCCGAGGGCCGCGAAGCCGACTTCGGACATACGTCCGACGAGTGAAGCCAGCCGGGAGAGCCATGACCAGCATCAACATCGTGCAGCACTTCGAGAATGTGCGACTGTCGGACATGAGGCTGTCGTCGCTGGTGGTGGTCCCCAGCGGGCGCAAAGGTCCGCAGCGTGGTGGCGGCCATGGCCGCCTAGCACACCGGCTGCGCGGTGGTCACCGATGGCGCCCTGCTGGCGGGCATCTTCACCGAGCGGGACATCACCAAGCACGTGGTGCAGTCGCCCGAGACGTGGGACGCACCGGTGGACCGGTTCATGACGGCCCAGCCCACCGTGATCGGTCACCACGCCTCCGCCATCGAGGCGCTGCGGACCATGAACGCCCGCCGGTTCCGCAACCTGCCGGTGACCGGCGCCGACGGCGACCTGCTGGGCAGCATCAACCACTACGAGCTCATCCGGCTGGCCGCGTCCTTCCTGGGTTCGCAGAGCAAGCTGGGCCCCGAGTTGTCGCCCGAGCACAACCTGCACTTCGTGGACCTCACCGGCCTGCCCGCCCGCGACCCGCTGCTGGTGCAGCCCAATGACTCACTCGCGACGGCCATCGCGGCCATGCTGACGGCCGATGCGGGGCTGGTCTCGGTGGTCAGCGAACGTGGTGCGGTGATCGGGGAGCTCACCGAGCATGACGTGTTCCTGAAGGTCGCCTGCCGGGTGGACGACCTCGGCGCCGAGGCAGTCGGCGACTGGATGACCACCGAGATCGCCGCGGCCACCCCCGGCGCGTCCATCAGCGATGCGCTTCGCGTCATGGCCGATCTCGGCCACCGCTACCTAATGCTGATCAGCGAGACGGGCCGCGCCCCGGGGGTGGTCACCTTCCGCGAGATCACCGAGTACTTCGAGATCGTCTGCGCGGCCTGACCACGGTGGGCGCCCAGAGGCCGAGCGAGCAATACCGAACCCGCCATAGCCGTCGCAACGCGCCCAGCGAGGCCGTGGCCAAGCGGCCCGTGAGCGTAGCGAACAAGAGCGGCGCTAGTGTCGGCGCCCCGCTCTCAACACCGCAGCGAAAGGACCTGGCGATGGCCGACGACTACTACCGCGTGAATCTCCCGGAATCGGAGATGCCGACCCAGTGGTACAACGTGATTCCGGATTTGCCCGCGCCGCCGCCCCCGCCGCTGCACCCGGGCACGCTAGAGCCGGCCGGGCCCGACGACCTGGCCCCGCTGTTCCCGATGGGCTTGATCCTGCAGGAGGTCAGCGGGGACTCCCACATCGACATTCCCGGAGGGGTGATCGACGTGCTGCGCCTGTGGCGCCCGAGCCCGCTGTTCAGGGCCCGCCGCCTGGAGCAGGCCCTCGACACGCCGGCCAAGATCTTCTACAAGTACGAGGGCGTCAGCCCGGCCGGGTCCCACAAGCCCAACACCGCGGTCGCCCAAGCCTTCTACAACCACTCCGAGGGCGTTACCAAGCTCACCACCGAGACCGGCGCGGGACAGTGGGGCAGCGCCCTGGCCTTCGCCTGCGCCCAGTACGGCATGGAGTGCGAGGTGTGGCAGGTGGCCGCCTCGTACCGCCAGAAGCCCTACCGCAAGACGATGATGGAGGTGTGGGGGGCTACCGTGCACCCCAGCCCGTCACCCGTCACCGACTACGGCCGCAGCCTGCTGGCGGACGACCCCGACCATCCAGGCTCGCTGGGCATCGCCATCTCCGAGGCGATCTCGGTGGCGGCCGCCGACCCTGCGATCCGCTACTCGCTGGGAAGCGTGCTCAACCACGTGATCCTGCACCAGACCATCATCGGCGAGGAGGCCCTGCGCCAGCTGGCCATGGTGGGGGAGACGCCCGACCTGCTGGTTGGATGCACCGGCGGAGGGTCGAACTTCGGTGGCCTGGCCATGCCGTTCCTGCGGGAGAGGCTGGCCGGGAACATGGCGCCGACCATCCGCTGCGTTGAGCCGGCAGCATGCCCGTCGCTCACCCGGGGCGAGTACCGCTACGACTTCGGCGACACGGCCTGCACCACGCCCCTGCTGAAGATGCACACCCTGGGGTCGGCGTTCATCCCCGAGCCGATCCACGCCGGCGGGTTGCGCTACCACGGCATGTCGCCGCTCGTCTCCCACGTCTACGAGCTGGGCCTCACCGAGGCGGTGGCCATCGGCCAGATGGAGTGCTTCGCGGCCGCCCTGCAGTTCGCCCGCACCGAGGGGATCGTGCCCGCCCCCGAGCCCACCCACGCCCTGGCGGCGGCCATCCGCGAGGCGCAGGCCTGCAAGGAGTCCGGCGAGTCCAAGACGATCCTCACCGCGCTGTGCGGACACGGCCACCTCGACCTGGCCGCCTACGAGGACTACATCTCCGGGTCCATGGCCGACCTAGACCTGTCGGCCGAGGCCCTGGCCCAGTCGATGCAGGCCGTCCCCGCCCTGCCCTGACCCGACCCCGGCTCTGACCTGACCCCCGGGCGGGCGCGATCAGGCCCAGATGAATCGGCGACATCCGGGCCGCTCGCCGGTCAGATCTGCTGGAGGGCCTTGGTGATGCTGACCACGGCCTCGCGCCCGTCGCCGAAGAGCATCATCGAGTTGTCCGCCGCGAACAGCGGGTTGGGGATCCCCGCGAAGCCGGGGCTGAGGCTGCGCTTGATGACCACCACCACGCCGCTCTTGTCCACGTCGAGGATCGGCATTCCCGCGATGGGGCTGGACGGGTCGGTGCGGGCGATCGGGTTCACCACGTCGTTGGCGCCCAGAACGATGGTCACATCGGTCTGCTCGAAGGTGGGGTTGATGTCATCCATCTCCACCAGCTGCTCGTAGCCGATCTCAGCCTCCGCCAGCAAGACGTTCATGTGGCCGGGCATCCGGCCGGCCACCGGATGGATGCCGAACACCACCTGGGTGCCGCGGTCCTCCAGGCGCCGGGCCAGATCACGCACGGCGTGCTGGGCCTGGGCCACGGCCAGCCCGTAACCGGGCACGATGGCCACCCGCTCGGCCGCCTCGAGCAGCATGGCCACATCGTCGGCCGACGTGGAGCGAACCTTGCCCGCGTACACGTCGTCGGCGCTGGGACCTCCCGCGCCCGAGGGGGCCGGGCTGAACATCACCGCCAGCAGGGACCGGTTCATGGCGACGCACATGATCTGGGTCAGGATCAGGCCGCTCGCCCCGACCAGCGAGCCCGCGATGATCAGCAGCGAGTTGTCGAGCACGAACCCGGCGGCCACCGCGGCCATGCCCGACAGCGAGTTCAACAGCGCGATCACCACCGGCATGTCGGCGCCGCCGATGGGCGACACCACCAGCACGCCGAGCCCGGCCGCCACCGCCACCATCAGCCAGATCCACAGTGCATTGCCGGCATCGGCGACCATCAGCACTCCGAAGACGACGGCGGCCGCCACGCCGACCACGCTCACGACCTGCATCCCCTTGAATCCGGACCACTTCAGCGACTCCCGCAGCTTCCCGAAGGCGATCAGGCTGCCGGTGAAGGTGACCGCGCCGATCAGCGCGGCCAGCCCGGCCGCGGCCGACAGCCGGGGAGTGTCGGTGGCCAGGTCGGCCGCCTCGATGTACGACGCGGCCGCGACCAGCACCGAGGCGCCGCCGCCGAAGCCGTTGAACAGCGCCACCAGTTCGGGCATGGCCGTCATCTGCACCCGCACGGCCAGCACCGCTCCCACGGCCGTTCCCAGCACCAGGCCGGCGATGATCCACTCGAAGCCCAGGATGGCGTTGTCGGTGAGGGTGACGACGATCGCGATGAGCATCCCGGTCGCGCCGAACTGGTTGCCCCTCACCGCCGTCCGGGGCCGGCTAAGACGCTTGAGGCCCAGTATGAAGAGCACCGCCGAGGCGAGGTAGCCGAGCGTGGTCCAGTCGTCCATCATCGGTCTACGTCCACCGGGAACCAGTCGTCCATCATCGGTCTACGTCCACCGGGAACCAGTCGTCCATCATGAGCCGCCGTCCACCGGGAACCAGTCGTCCATCATCGGTCTACGTCCATCACCCGTGCTCGTCCATCGCCGGTCTCGGCGCCGTCGGCAGACGAGGCCTTCGAGACCTGGGCGGACGTGTCCCGGCGGCGCTTGGGACCGAACATCTGAAGCATCCGGTGGGTGACCAGGAAGCCGCCCACCACGTTGATCATCGCCAGGGTGACGGCCGCGAAGCCGAGCACCGCGGTGAAGGTGCTGTGGTCGGCGCCGGCCGCCACCAGCGCGCCGACGATGGTGATGCCGGAGATGGCATTGGACCCCGACATAAGCGGGGTGTGAAGGGTGGGCGGCACCTTGGTGATCAATTCGACGCCGAGGAACACGGCCAGCACGAAGAGGGTCACTGCGATCAGCAGGTCCACCGGACTAGCCCTCCCCGTCCGCGGAGGCCTCGAGTGCCTCGGCCACGCCCGGATGGATCACCGCGCCGTCTCGCGCCACCAGCATGGCCTCCAGGATCTCGTCGTCGCGTAGATCGATCTCGCCGTCGGGGGCGAGATGGCGCAGGAAGGCTACGAGGTTGCGGGAGAACATCTGGCTGGCGTGGCGGGCGCAACGCGACACCAGGTCGGTGGGAGCGAGGACGGTCACACCGCCCCGCTCGACCTCGGCGTCGGACTGCGACACGGCGCAGTTGCCGCCTCGCTCGGAGGCCAGGTCGATGACGACCGAGCCGGGGGCCATAACGTCGACCATCCCCGCGGTGAGCAGCAGCGGCGACGCCCTCCCGGGGATGGCCGCGGTGGTGATCACGACATCGGAGGCGCCCACGTAGGGGGCCAGCAGCTCCTGCTGGCGGTCGGCGACATCGGTACTCTGAGCGCGGGCGTAGCCGCCCGAGTCCTCGACGCCAGCGGTGTCGGCTCCCGCCTCGGAGAGGTCCAGCTCCACCGCTCGGGCACCCATCGAGCGGATCTGCTCGACCGCGGCCGGTCGCACGTCGTACCCCTCGACCACGGCACCGAGGCGCCGGGCGGTGGCGATGGCCTGGAGACCGGCTACGCCCGCACCGAGCACCAGCACCCGCGCCGGGGCCAACGTCCCGGCCGCGGTCATCATCAGGGGGAACATCTGCGGCAGCCGGCTCGCAGCCAGGAGCACAGCCTCGTAGCCGGCGATCGTGCCCATCGAGGACAGCACGTCCATGGTCTGCGCCCGGGTGATGCGGGGAACGAGATCGAGGGAGAAGGCGCACCTGCCCTCATCGGCATGGCGCTGCGCCTTCTGAGGCACCCAGAGCGGGTCGAACACCCCGACGAAGTTCGGGGGAGAGCCCGCGGCGTCCCTGTCAGCCAGATCGCGCACGGAGACGACCAAGTCGGCCGTGCAGACCTCGTCATAGTCGACCACGGAGGCGCCTGCGACCTGGTAGGCGGCGTCGTCGATCCCGGCGCCAGATCCTGCGCCGCGCTCGACCAGCAGGTCGCAACCGTGGCCGGTGAGCGTCCCGACCCCGTCGGGAACGAGAGCCACGCGTTGCTCGGAAGGCGCTGTCTCGCGGAGCATTCCCAGGCGCACGAAGCATGGAGCCTAGCGCAGCCGGCCGAACTGGCAGCCCAGTGGTCCCAAACCGGCACTCGCCGCTGCCAATTCCCCATCGCCGCTGTCGAGTTCCGGGTGCAGGGATAGTCTCCGCTCGAAGATCACGGCCCACGAGAGGCGATTGTGAGCACCATCATCCACACCAGCCCCTTGCCTGACGTGGACATACCCGACCAGTCGATCACCGAGTGCGTGTTCGCGTCGGCCGCGGACCACGCCGACGAGGTGGCCATCACCGACGGAGCCTCGTCGTCGTACACGTTCTCGGAGCTTCACGCCGCCGTGCGCAGCCTCGGCGGCGGGCTCAGCTCCCGGGGCGTGGGGCCCGGCACGACCGTCGCCATCCTCGCTCCCAACGTCCCCGAGTACGCCATCGTCTTCCACGGCATCGCCCTGGCCGGCGGCACCGTCACGACCATCAACCCGACGTACGGCCCCGAGGAGGTGCGCCATCAGCTCACCGACGCGGAAGCGTCATGGCTCGTAACGATCCCGATGTTCCTGGAGACGGCCCGGACCGCCGCGGAGGGCACCGGCGTGGAGCAGATCGTGGTCATGGGAGAAGCGGAAGGGGCCATACCGCTGGCCTCGCTGTTCGGGCCGCCCATCGACCAGGTGCCGGTGGACTACGCCGAGCATGTCGTCGTGCTGCCCTACTCCTCGGGCACGACCGGTCTGCCCAAGGGTGTGATGCTCACCCACCGCAACCTGGTCGCCAACATCGCCCAGATGGAGTACACATTCGTGCCATCCGAGGGCGAGGTGGCCCTGGCCGTGCTGCCGTTCTTCCATATCTACGGCATGCAGGTGCTCATGAACATGCTGCTCGCGTTCGGCGTGCGGGTTGTCACCATGCCCCGCTTCGACATGGTGAGAGCCTTGGAGTTGGTGCAGGAGCAGCGGATCACACGGTTCTTCGCGGTGCCGCCCATGGTGCTGGGGCTGGCCAAGCACCCCGCGGTGGACGACTTCGACCTGTCGTCGATCAAGCAGATCTTCTCCGGGGCGGCACCGCTGGGCGCCGACTTGGCCGCCGCCGCGGCAGCCCGGGTGGGCTGCGAGGTGGTCCAGGGCTACGGAATGACGGAGCTGAGCCCGGTGAGCCACTGCACGCCCGAGGGACAGTTCCGGCCGGGCACCAGCGGCGTGACCATCTCCAACACCGAGATCCGCATCGTCGACCCCGAATCGGGCGACGACCTGGACGTGGGCGGGCGCGGCGAGCTCCTCGTGCGCGGGCCGCAGGTGATGAAGGGCTATCTGAACAGCCCCGAAGCCACCGCCGAGACCCTGGACGCCGACGGCTGGCTCCACACCGGCGACGTGGCCATCGTCGACGGGGAGGACCACGTGTCGATAGTCGACCGCATCAAGGAGCTGATCAAGTACAAGGGCTTCCAGGTGCCCCCCGCGGAGCTGGAGGCTGTGCTGATCACCCATCCGGCGGTTGCCGACGCGGCGGTGATCGGCATTCCCGACGAGGAGGCGGGCGAGCTGCCCAAGGCCTTCATATCGCTGGCGCCCGGCGCCGGCGCGCTGACCCTCGAAGATCTTCAGGCCCACGTCGCCGAGCATCTGGCCACCTACAAGCAGGTGCAGGCCATGGAGGTGCTGGAGGCCATTCCCAAGAGCGCGTCAGGCAAGATCCTGCGCCGCGAGCTGCGAGACGCCTGAGGCGAGCGGGCGGCGCAGTCCCGCGGGTGATTGCCCTGTCGGTGAGCGAGGCCGTGGCCCGAGCGGCCCGTGAGCGGAGCGAACAAGAGCGGGAAACAAAGGCCGAGAACAATCCCCGGCCCGGCGTGCATCGTTGCCACGCCGTTCGTCTAGGGTTCTAGCGCCGATGTCAACGCCGGCCGCCGGCCGGCCCCCGAACACTCGAGAGGAAGACCGATGGCAACACCGCAGGCGGCGATTCTCACCGATTTGCAGAAGTACCAGTGGTACACGCACATGAGCCGCGTCGACGGCGCGGACCTCGGCGTCATCCGCCGGGCGCTGGGCGACTGCCGGGCCGATGCCGAGGCCCAGGGCGTGAGTCTCGGCGTCCTGCTGGGCCCGACCCTGGCTGCCGATCTGGGCATCGAGACCGGCGACGACTTCCAGCCCTATCCCGGCTACGCGTCCCCCGACGGTACCCGGGTGGCCAAGGGGACTCAGGAGGAGCTGCTCATCTGGGTCCACCACGCCGAGAAGGATCTGTGCTGGGAGGTCCAGCACACTTTCCGGCGCGCCGTGGCCGGCCACATGGCCGTAGCCCGCGAGACCCCTACGTTCATCTACAAGAACAGCCTCGACCTCACCGGCCACATCGACGGCACCGGCAACCCGGAGTCCACCGACGAGCCGGACCGGGCCATCATCGATGACGGGGACCCGGGCGAGGGCGGCGCGTTCTGCATCGCCCAGCGCTGGGTCCACGACCTGGACTACTGGTCGACACTGTCGCTGGAGCAGGAGGAGAACACCTTCGGCCGCACCAAGGCCGACTCGACGAAGCTCGAGGTCCAGGTGCCGAGGTCGCACCTGTCGCACGTCGAGCTGCGCGAGGGCGCGACGGCCGACGAGTCGACTCCCAAGCGCGGCGAGATGGTGCGGCGCTCCACCCCGTACGCCTTCCACGATGGCACCGTCGGCCTGTACTTCATGGGCTTCTGCAAGACCCAGGCCCCGCTGCGCGAGCGGATGGAGGCGATGTACGGCATCAACGGCCAGGAGCCCGACTTCATCACCGACTACTCGACGCCGGCATCGGGCTCCTTCTACTTCGCACCGTCGGTGGAGGCGCTCGACGCCGCACTGGGCTGAGGGCCTGGCAGCAGACGGCGTCCGAGCCGAGCGCAACACGCTGAGCGAGACGTCCCAATTCGTCTTCGGCGTGGACCTCGACGGGGTCGTCGCCGACTACACGGCGGGATTCGCACAGTTCATTGCCGGATTGAGGGGCGTGGACCCTGCCTCCCTGCCCGAGGAGCGGTCCTACGACTTCCGCGAATGGGATCTGAGCCCGAGCGACTTCGAGCGATACCACGGCTCGGCGGTGACCGAGCACCGGATGCTGGCCAAGCTGCCCGCCATCGAGGGTGCGGCCGAGGCGCTGTGGCGGCTGTCGGACGCAGGCGTGTGGATCCGGGTGATCACCCATCGCCTCTACGTCAACTGGGGCCATGCCGAGGCGGTGGCCGACACGGTGCAGTGGCTGGACGCGGAGCGCATCCCGTACCGCGACATCTGCTTCCTGGGCAACAAGCCGGAGGTGGAGGCCGACTGCTACGTGGACGACGCCCCCGACAACATCGCCGCGCTGCGGGCCAGCGGCAACGACGTGATCGTGTTCGACCAGCCCTACAACCGCGACGAGGCCGAGCCGCGGGCCCGCACGTGGCACGAGGTGGAGCAAATCGTGATGGAGCGGTTCACCGCTTGGCGGGGCGTGAAAGGGGTGCAGCCCCAGCTTCCCGGGATCGACGCGGGCACGGACCGTCTGGCCCTGCGGCGGTCGTCAGGAGAACCAGGCGTACAGGAGCAATAGTCGCCCACAATCTCGGGTTGGTTCTGTGGACTATCTACGCAGAATCGCACCGAGATTCTCATGAGCGCCCGGCTAGCAACCCGTGCTAGCAAGTATCTCAAACGGCGAGAGGTCGCGGGGCACGTCGGAGACATCGACGGCGATGCCGTTGTACTTGGCAGACAGCGAGGCCGCAGCAGCGATCGTCAGAGCCGATGAGGCGACAGCCAGGTCGGGCCAGGGCTGCGCCTCACCGCTGCCGACGCGGACCAGCCGCTCGATCTGGGCTGTGAACCCGAGGGCGGCGAGCCGGTGGGCCGAGCCCCCGCGTCGGGAGGCGACCGTGTGGGCCGGGTCCGCTGGGGAACCCGTCGATGCGCCGTCGATCTCGACGATGGGTGCCGGCCACACTTCGACGCGAGCTACGTGGGCCGAGTCGGCTGCCTCGACTGCGGCCTCGGCCACCGGCGCGCCCCAACGCAACGAAGCTTGAGCGGTGCGGCCGTCAACAGCTCGAAGCACGACCCCGGCGGCGCGGTCGAGCCCCCCGACCACGTCGAGCCGAGGCGCGGCCACCGACCGGACCGCCGCTCCCATGGCCGCGACCAACACCGGCCAGAATCCCGCCGCGGGGTCCATCGTCACGCCGCCCCCGAAAGCCCGGCCCGCGTCGGGACCCCGGTCCGGGTCGGGCACGGCCAGCCTCAACTCCAGATGGTGGGGGTCCATGGCCGTCACCGCGTCCAGCATCCGGCGCACAGCCGGCGCGTGCAGCAGGTTCACCGCGGCCATGACCGGACGGCCCCCGAACGCGGCGCTGAGTTCGGCGATGCCGTCGACGGTGGTCGCGGCGGGCGACTCGACCAGCACGGCCCTCAGCCGGCGGGACGGGGCCAGTTCGGCCAGTGCCTCGGCCCGGGCAGCCGGGGGAGTGGCGATCACGGCCACGTCGCAGGCCCCAGCCAGCTCCCGAGCCGTCATGACTGGACAGTCCAGCGCTCCGGCCAGAGCCGCCGCCCCAGGTGAGGCGGTCGACCGGGCCGCCACGCCGGCCAGGTGCACTCCTCTGGCTGCTCGGACCGCCTCGGCGTGCAGCGTGGCGGCCCGGCCCGCACCGACGATCCCTACCGACGTCACGCCGGTATGGTCCCACAGACGCCGCGACATGGAGGGATGTCTGATCTAGTTGCGGGAACTCTGAGCCGTTAGTGTCTCGCCGTGCCTGAAGCCTCTCCGCTAGATGACGGGACTCCTGACGACGACAACGGCGAGTCCACGGAGAGCGTCCACCCGCTGCTGGAGATCCAGGAGATCGACACCGAGACGGAGCAACTCCAGCACAGGCGGGCGACCCTCCCTCTGCGCCGGGACCTGGCCGCGGCCCAATCCGAGCAGCGCGAGTTGCAGCGCCAGATCGACACCGTGGGCCTGCAACGGATCGAGGTGCTGACCCGCCAGAAGCGACTGGAGGACGAGGCGGCGATCATCCAGGCCAGGGCCGACAAGGACGACAACCGTCTCTACTCCCGCGAGATCACCGCCATCAGAGACCTTCAGGCCCTTCAAGACGAGATCGCAGGGCTGCGTTCGCGCCAGGGCGTCCTGGAGGAACGGGCCATCGAGGCTCTGGTTGAAGCCGAGGAGTTGAGTAGCGAGGCCGAGACTCTGGAGGAGCAGCGTGCCGCCGGCGACGAGCGAGTGACGGTGCTGGAGGCTGAGTTGGCCGCGACGGAAGCGTCGATAGACGAGCAACTCGCTGCGCTCTCGGGCACCAGGACCGAGGCTGCGGCTCGCGCCGAGGGATCGGCGGTGGCCGCCTACGAGCGGCTGCGCCAGACCTTCGGGCCGAGCACGGCCGTGTCCTTCGATCCGTCCTCGGGTTGCGGATGTCCCCAGCAGATGCCCGCGGTAGAGGTGGCCCGCATCAAGCGCCGCACCGAAGGGGAAGTGCTGGACTGCGCCGAGTGCGGCCGGCTGGTCCTGCGCTGAGGTGAGCGGCTGGTCCTGCCGGAGCGGCCGGCACCGGTCCTGACGGGCATGTTTCTCTGGTTCGCGGCCTGCGCGGTGGCGTCTGTGGCGCTGGTCTTCGGCAGCAGCGGCGTCGACTACCGGGTCGTGGCGCTGGGCGCGGTGCTGCCCCTGGCTGAGAACGGCAGCGGGTCACCGTGGGTGCTGCACACTCTGGCCGGCAGCGTGGTGCTTCTCGTGGCCGTGATGGCCCTCACCGCCGGCCGGGGCCGCCGGCTGCGGCGCCGCCGCTGGATTGGCCTGCCCATCGGGACCCTGGTGTTCCTGGTGGCCAGCGGATCCTGGTCGCGCACGGCCCTCTTCTGGTGGCCGGTCGGAGGCAGCGGGGGGGTGGGGCATGGAGTTCCCCCCGAGTTCGACCGCCCGCTCGCCGTCCTGGTCGCGTTCGAGCTCGCCGGGATCGCCGCCCTGGCCTGGACCGCCCGCCGCTTCGGCCTGTCAGATGCCGAGCGCCGCCGAGCCTTCCTCACCACCGGCCGCCTCACCCGCCCATGAGTGACCACCGGCCGCCTGACCCGTCCACCCCGATGCGGAGAGCGACAGCAGCGCTCGGCGCGTGATTGTCCAGGATACACCGACGTGTCACACGGGTGCGGTAGGTTCGTTGACGCTGGCGGGGCCGTCCAATCCGGGCACCCCACCGACACAGGCCCGAGGACGCAGGAGAGCGGCATGGCCCGGAGAGCACGCACGCGGGAAGCCACCGTCAACGACCGGTTGGCTGTCGCGCTCGATGCCCGCCACCCGCGTTGGGCGGTGGAGGCAGAATCGACTCGTGTGATCGCCGACGACGCAGCCAGGGCGCCCGACATCGTCGTTCGCATGCCCGGAAGGCTGTCCGTGATAGTCGAGACCGAGTACGAACCCGCCTCGGGCGTGGAGACGGATGCCCTGAGCCGCCTCGGAGCGACGCTGGCAGAGACTCTGGAGCCCGTGGAGCAAGTAGTCGCGGTGCGCCTTCCGGCCCACCTCAGCCAGGTTCGTCAAGCCGGTCTCTCAGCGGCGCTGGAGCAAGCCGACCTCGAGTACTGCGTGTTAGCTGCCACCGGATCGGACAGATGGACGAGGTTCCCGAGCACCGGATGGATCGGCGGCGGTGTGGACGCGCTGGCAGGACTCATCGAGTCGATCTCCGTTTCGGAGCGTCGGCTCGCCCAGGCGATCGGGATCCTCGAGGACGGCGTCGCCAGTGCCGCGGCAGTGCTGCGGGAGCGCTTGGCCCCAGAGCGTCAGGCAGTGCTCGACGCCATGGGCGAAGCCCTCCATCAGGCCGACGGGGAGCAGACGTCCCGCATGGCGATGGCGATCGTGGCCAACGCGCTGACATTTCACTGCGCAATCTCGTCCACTCATCCCGGAATAGAGCCCTTCGAGGAGTTGCGCTCCGGCGCCGACCTGCTGCCGGGCGCGCTGCTCGGGGAGTGGCGTGCCATCCTCGAAATCAACTACTGGCCGATATTCGAGATTGCCCGCCGCGTGCTCGCACCAGTCCCCGCCGACGTGTTCGCGAGCGTTGTGGGCCGTCTCGCAGTTGTCGCGGAACGGCTCGTCGGCATCGGCGTCACCACCATCCAGGAGATGACCGGGCAGCTCTTCGGACGCCTGATCGCGGACCGCAAGTTCCTCGCCACCTTCTACACGCGACCGCCGTCGGCACACCTGCTGGCCGAGTTGGCGGTGGCCCGCCTCGGGGTCGACTTCTCGGACGCGGCTGCGCTCGAGGAGCTCAAGGTGGCCGACCTCGCGTGCGGCACCGGCGCATTGCTGTCCGCAGCGTACGGACGGATAGCGGCCCGGGCGCGCCGAGCCGGACTGGACGACGCCGGGCTGCACCCGGCCTTCATGGGCCGGGTGCTCGTCGGCGCCGACATCATGCCGGCGGCGGTTCATGTGACCGCCTCGATGCTCTCGGCGGTCCACCCGGCTGTACCCTTCGGCGACACCAACGTTCATCTGATGCCCTACGGCCGTTCCCAGGTCGCAGACGTCGCCGGCGAGGGCGCCGCGGTCGCGGCGATCGGCTCGCTGGAACTCATCGAAGACGTCGAGGCCGCCTCGCTGTTCGGCACCGGCCGCAGCGCGGTCTCTGGACTGGATGCCGCGGCAGCCTCGTCCGACGAGCACATGTTCGTGCTCGACCACGGCTCTGCCGACCTGGTGATCATGAACCCGCCCTTCGCCCGCACGGTCGGCCAGGAGGGCGAACGCGTGGGCGTTCCGCGGCCCGCGTTCGCGGGCTTCGGCACGACCGACGCCGAGCAGGAGGCCATGAGCGCCCGGCTCGCCGGCATCGGTTCGCCGACCTACCGGCGGAGTCGCAGGGCCGCCGGCCGCGGGCACGCCGGCCTGGCCTCCAACTTCGTCGACTTGGCTCATGCGAAAGTGAAGCCCGGCGGCGTCGTCGCACTCGTGCTGCCGGCCACTTTCGTCGTGTCGAGCGCTTGGTCCCGGGCGCGACGGTTGCTGGAGGAGCACTACGAGGACGTCGTAGTGGTCTCGATCGCCGCGCACGGATCGACGGACCGAGCCTTCTCCGACGACACCGCGATCGCCGAGGTGCTGGTGGTGGCGAACCGTCGCCGGTCACAGGCGCCGGAGCACGACTCGCAGACAAGTCGCGGGGAGGGCGCGAGTGTGCGCTGGGTCGGGCTTGCCGACCGGCCGGCCACTGTCGCGCACTCGATAGAGGTGGCCTCCGCGGTTCTCGGCCATATCGGCGGCGAGAGGCCCCAAGGAGAGCTGCGGGTCGGCGGAGAGCGCCTCGGCGTGATCGGCATTGGCCGTCCCGAGGACGGCGGGTTCGGCCAACTCAGCGAATTGCAGTTGGCGGCGACCGCTCTGGCGCTGCTGGACGGCAGGCTGGATCTGCCGCGGCACCGGTCGTTGAAGGTGCCGGTCGCCAGGCTGGGCGACCTCGGCGCCGCCGGCGCGGGCAACGCCGCCATCGGGGTGAAGCCGAAGTCCGCCGGTCCGATCGAGCGCGGCACGGGCGCGTACGCGGCCCCATTCTGGATCCGCGACCTCGAACCGGCGGGAGAGAGTTGGCGGGCGTCCTCCTTTCCCGTCCTGTGGGCCCACAATGCGCGCTCGGGCAGGGAGAGCCATCTGATGGTCGCTCCAGACTCCTACGGCGAGGTGCGTCCCGGCCAGGAGGACGAGCAGGCGCGCCGGGTATGGGAGCTCACCGCGTCTCGCACGCACGTCAACCTCGAGTTCCGACTGAACAGCCAGCGCCTCGGTGCTTGCATGACTCCCGTCGACTGCATCGGCGGGAGGGCTTGGCCGAGCTTCCTCGCCGAGGCGGGCGCCTGGCAGGTTCCCATCGTGCTGTGGCTGAACACCACTCTCGGCTTGGTCGGTCGCTGGTGGGTCGGGTCGCGCCAGCAGCAGGGCCGGTCGATTCTCTCCGTCGGACGGATCGTCGAGATCCCGGTGCTGGACTGCCGCGCGCTGAGCGGCGACATGCTCTCAGAGGCTTCGGAGATCTTCGCGAGGTTCCGGCTGCGGGCTTTCCTGCCCGCCAACGAGGCCTACCGAGACGAGGCACGCCAAGACCTCGACCGGGCCGTGCTGCGCGACCTGCTCGGACTGCCAGAGTCGATTCTCGGGCCGCTGGAGACCCTCCGCCAGCAGTGGTGCCGCGAGCCGACCGTGCACGGGGGAAAGCCGACCCGACCCGGCGGCGGCTCCTAGCCGGGTCCCGCTGGTCAGGGAAGCAGATGGCTCAGTTCGACCGGTTCGCCGGGAATCATCGGGACTGAGCCGTAGCCGGCCCAGACCGCATCCTTGCCCGGATGGGGATGCGCGGCGAGCACGCTTCGCACGACGGGCCTGCCGTCGAGCCGGATTCGCGAGTAGCGGGCGTGGATCCTTGCCGCCTCGTAGTCGACCCAGTGCCGCCCCACATACTTGGCGTCGAAGACGACCGCGGCCGGATCGGAGGCCCTGCTCAGCACCACCACGTCGGGAGTGATCAGGTTCTGAGCCAGGCTCTTGTCCGGGTGGGGGACGTTCTCGAGGCTCTGCCATCCCCGCCCGCTTGCCTCGATTCGAGGCTCGAAGGCCGCCAACACATCGCCGGGGAAGCTCACTGTGGCACCAGGGGGTATCCCGAGGCGGACGGTGCCCGAGCGGCTCCGGCGGCCGAGGATTGAGAAGCCCGGATCGAACGGAGGGCCGTAGCGGCGCGCGCAGGCCGTGAGCACTTGCAGAAAGACCCAGTACTCATAGAGCCTGACGATGGCCTTGACGCCGAGCCGAGCCTCACCGGGACCCTCCGTCGCGTGAGCCTCGGGCCGGTCCAGGATTCGCCGAACATGGTCGACCCGCCGGTACCGCGGGTCGTGCAGCGTCCGCATCCGGGAGGCCTCCATGCCCCGGCGAGACGCGGCGCACGACGCGAACGGCTCGGATCGCAGCAGTCGTCCAGCGAGGGCGGCAACCTCGAAGCCGTCCGCGCTGCGCCGCGCGTAGAAGGCCAGGCGCCGCAGAGTCTCGGCCACAAGAGCATTCTCGGGCGTGTCGACGTCCCGGGACAGGACGCGGCTGCGGCCCGGCCGGTCCAGCCTGGAAGCCCGAACGACGCCGGCGGTCAACTCGCAGGGCCGGCGCACCGACTCCAGTCTTCGCGCCCCCTCGCGGCTGGCTATCACCGATCGCGGCTCGGCCGCGATGTCGCGCAGCGGCTTCTCAAGCACTCGCCACAGATCATCCGGAGACGGCAGCACTCCGCAGAGTTTGCCGATGCCGTCGGGATCGAACAGCAGTCCCACCCAGCTCCGCTCCAGATCGGCACGCAGCAGCTCATAGGCCGCTGTCGAGAGTTTGTCCGGTTCGACCTCGACCTCTCCTACGGCAGTCCCGGATTCCCGCCTCACCTCGATCAGTCCGAGATGCCCGCGTACGCCGTCCTCGGCGCTCAGCCGCAGGCTCAAGCAGCCGTCGGCCCCGGCACGGAACGGCAGTGGGCCGAGCATGACCGTCTCGCCCCCGTCGAAGCCTCGCAGCCGAAGCGTGCCGGACTCCGGCGCCCTCGGCGGGTCGCTGCCGTACGACAGCTGCTGCCAGGCCCGCCCAACCCAGACCTCGACGCTCGCCATCGTCAGATGCGTGCCAGCGCGAGCCGCGGGTCGGTACCGTCCATGAACTCGTCGTCGGACACCCGCTCATCGAGCCAGCGGCGGATGACGGACGCCGACTGCTCAGCCCCGACAGCCTCGAATTCCTCCAGCAACTCGCCGAGCGTGCCGACCAGGTGACCCTTGAAGCCCCGGATCTTGGGGATGATGCGCTGCACGATCCCCCAGTCGAGCGCCGTCTCGGGATCGAGTATCTGCTCGGCGTTGGCGACGAAGCGCTCCAGTTCCAGATGGGCGCGCAGGCCGACCCCGATGTTGGACTCGCGCAGAATGTGGGCGACTTCGACCAGGAAATCGTGGTGTTTGTCGCTCGGCTCGGTGGCGCATACGCTTGTCCACTCCGTCATGCCGACATGCCAGGGCGGCGGCGGCGAGCCATTGGACTCGTGGTGGCTGTTGGAGATCTCGACATTGAGGAGCAGCACGTTGGCGCGGTCGAGGACTCGCTCGGAGAGCGGCCGAGTGGTCTCGTCCACGTTGACCGTCCCGACGATCACAAGATTGTCGGGCAGAACCATCTGCGGCGGCCAGTCGTCTCGATTCTTCGGCGCAAGGTCCGGCGAGTAGAGGCGCAGGCGCACGTCCTCGCTGCCCGAGCGCGCCTCCTCGAGCGCCGACAACCACTCGGCGAGGTACTGCTCGACAGGGGCGAGGTTCATCTCGTCGAGCAGAACGAAATGCAGCCGGTCAGGAGCGTGCTCGCAGTCGCGCACCGTCTCCGACAGCCAGCCGGGAACGAATTGGTCGGAGACCGGACTCACGTACCCGAGAACCTCGCTCTGGTCGATCCAGTCGGGGCGCACCGCCACGCGCCGGAATCGCCGGTTGGCGGTAGTCGCGCCGAGGGCAGCCGCGAACGTGCGCGTCAGTGAACTCTTGCCCGAGCCCGTGAGCCCGGCCAGGATCGCGAACGGCCTGGTCTTGAGTGACACATAGAGTCGCTTCACGTCCAGGGGATCGAAGTCCAGCGCGCCCCGGCACGACTCCAGAATGTGCTCCAGCAGCGCGTCCTCGCCCTCGTCGGCTCGCCACCGGTAGATCCGGTGGTCCTCGACCTCGCGCTGCAGGTCTTCGGCGACCTCGAGCGACTCGGCGAGATCGCGGTCGCTGGTGCCTTCAGTTTGAGACAGCGCCTCGATCTCGGAGCGGCGGTTCAGGAAGAGGCCCAGGTCGTCGTCGCTGAAGTCCTCCCGCTCGGTGGTGAGAATCCGGTCGATCTCCGCGAGGCTGCCCTGAATGTCTGCACGACGCTGGGAGCGGAGTTCCGCCAGCGCGTTCTCAAGCTCGTGCTTGAGTCCGCCGGCGCCCCGCCCGCCTCGCTGTTCCAACGCGTCGATCCTGCGTTCGAAGTCACGCACTCTGGCGTCGGGAGCCCCCAGGATTCTGAGCGGCTCGGTCAACTCCCGGAGATTCTCCTGCTGGTTCTCGACCATCTTGTCGAGCGCCTCGCCCAGGCTCCTTTGGGCCGTGCCTATCTCGGCCGCGAGCTCCCGGGGGTCGCCGGTCTCCATCCGAGCGCGTATGTCATCCAGCCGTTCTTTCCATGCGTCGTCGTCGCTGAGCACTGATTCGTTCAGCTTGCGACGCAGCCCCTCGAACTGGGCCCGCGCCTGCCCGGCGCGCTCGGCGCGCTCGACCTGCTCACGCAGCCTTGCCAGCGCTTCCTCGGCGGCCTCCAGATCGTCCTCAAGCACTGCGAGCCTGACCTCGTCTATGCCGTCGTCGGTGACCTCAGGCTTCGTGCCGAGCAACTCGAGAGCCGCCGTCAGTGCCCGGTGCCGTTGCATCTCCTCCTGGAGCGAGGGAATGTCCTTGCCGGTCTCCTCGCACCAGTCGGAGACCACGCGGGCCAGCCGGTAGCGGCCCCGTGCGTCGCCTCCCCGGGCATGTGCCTCAAGGCCGACCGCAAGGTTGGCGCCATTCACTTCGGGCGCCGCGGCCGAGGCGCTGAGGATCGGTCGCAGCAGTGCCTCGACGAGGTGTCCGACAGCGTACCTGACACTGCTGGGAACCTCGCCGATGAGATCGGGGGAGCGTTGACCCGTCCAAGGCTCGACAGCGTGCTGCAGATGCACCGTGGCACGCAGCCTGTTGTCCGCCTCGCGGCAGCGCTTCTGCAACTCGCGGAACCGTTTGCTGCCTCCTTCCACACTGCCGGCGCGCAGTTCCGTTTCAAGCCGTCTCCAGTCGATCTCGATAATCTCGGCTCTGCATCCGTTGCGCAGCCTTTCGGTCGCGGGCCGCCATTGATCGATGAACCACTTCCATGCATCCCGTTCCCCAGGTACCTTCACCGCGCCGTAGGCGTCGAGCGACAGATCGTTGTCGATCCCTTTGAGCCTCAAGTCCAGTTGGCGCTGCTTGTCCAGCCACTCCGCAGCAGGCACGGTGGCCGAGAGTTGGGCCACGGCGGCCATCGGACCTCTGGCACGCTCGTCGATCGACTCCGGAAGCCGGTGCGCGCCTCCGTTGGCTGACGCTCTGCCCGTTGTGACCACGAACCACCAGTCAAGAACATGCGCGAGTGGCCGATCCTTGCTGAGCGGACAGCGGCCGATCACGCCCGCAGCCGCGTCGAGCGCGTCGTCGGCGCCGGGGGATCTCTCGACAACCGGAACCAGCAACTCGAAGACCTGGTTGGCCTCGGTCTCCGACACTGGATCAGTTCCTCGCAGGATCTTCGTCAGCTTGGCCATGGAAGCCTCCTTGGTGGCGTGACGGTCAAGCTATACGGGCTCTGTGACAGGCACAGGCGACGCGCATCGACCTATTGCGACGTGGTGGCGGGGAGTCGGCCTGTAGGCGGGATTCTGTCCGGGAGCCCGTTGCCGGAGTCTCCGTGGATGACCATCCATCTGTGCGATCTACCCGGGAGTGTCTGAGGACGGGCCGCCCTCTCCCTGCTCGATCTTGCTCCGGGTGGGGTTTACCTAGCCGCTCCGGTCGCCCGGAGCGCTGGTGCGCTCTTACCGCACCGTTTCACCCTTGCCGGCGTGAGCCGGCGGTCTGTTCTCTGTGGCACTCTCCTGCGAGTCGCCTCGACTGGCCGTTAGCCAGCACCCTGCCCTGCGGAGTCCCGACCTTCCTCGATCCGCCTCAGCGGACCGCGGCCATCCGGCCGGCTCCCCGCCACCACTGCAAGGCTAGTTAGTCTGAAGCCTGGACGCGCCCGGATCCGAAGTGTCTGCGCGACCCGGAGGGAACCATTGACAACGCTCGACGACTACGGCGGCTGGCCCGGGATACTCGCCATTCTCGCCGCAGGCCGAGACATCGGAACCGGCGAGGCTCGCGCCGCGCTCGGGGCGATACTCGCCGGCGAGGCGACCGGCGCCCAGATGGCGGCCTTCATCGTGGCCCTGCGGCTCAAGGGCCCCTCCGTCGGAGAGCTCCTGGGCCTGGTGGGAGCCATGCGCCACGCCGCCACACCCCTGGACATCCCCTCCCACGCCATCGACATCGTAGGCACCGGCGGCACAGCCGGCCGCAGGGCCCACGCGCTGAATGTCTCGACCATGGCCTGCTTCGTCGCCGCCGGTGCGGGCGCCACCGTCTGCAAGCACGGCAGCGTCAAGGCCTCGTCCACCTCGGGCGCCTTCGACCTGCTCGACGTCATCGGCGTGCCGATTGGCGCCGCGCCTCACGAAGTCGAGCAGATGGTGCGCTCCGTAGGGCTCGGATTCGCCTCCGCCAAGACCTTCCATCCGGCCATGCGCCATGTGGCCGGCGTGCGGTCGCAGGTCGGCATCTCGACGATCTTCAACCTGCTTGGGCCCCTATGCCATCCGGGACCTGCGCAGCGCCAGGTCATGGGCGTGCTCGAGCGATCGCTGGCCCCGGACATGGCCGCCGTGCTGCAGGCCACCGGTTCCGTGCGGTCGCTGGTAGTGAACGGAGACAACCAATTCGACGAGTTCTCCACCACCGGAACGAACCTGGTGGTCGACCTGAACGAGGGCAGGGTGACCGAGTACCGCATCGAGGCGGCGGACGTGGGGCTGGTCCCGGCAAGGCCCGACGAGCTGCGCGGCGGTGACCCGGTGGCCAACGCGCGGATCCTGGCCGGCATTCTGGCCGGTGAGCCCGGACCCAGACGAGACATGGTGGTGCTCAACGCAGCCGCAGGCCTGGTGGTGGCGGGAGTGGCGGACGACCTCGCGGCCGGCGTGGAGGCGGCCGCCGCGGCCATCGACGACGGCCGGGCCGCCAAGAAGTTCGACGAGGTGACGGCAAGCACGTCAGCCTCGTAGCCATGGGGCTGTGAGCGTCGATACCTCCACGCTGGCGGCCGTAGGACGGCGGGCCGGTCTGTGCGCGGTCGGCTTCTGCCGGGCTGAGCCGTTCGCCGAATCAGCCCAGGTTCTGCACAGGCGCAAGCAGGCCGGGCTGCACGGCGGGATGCAGTTCACCTACCGCAACCCGGACCGCTCCACCGAACCGCACCGCCTGGTGCCGGGCGCAGCCGCACTCGTGGTCGGCGCCCTCGAGTTCAGCGCCGAGAGCCCTGATCGGCCCGACGACGGCAGCCCCTGTGCCCGGGTGGCCGCCTACGCCCGGGCCGACTACTACACCCCGCTGAGAGCCGCCCTGGAGACCGTCGCCGAGGCGCTGCGGGCCGAGGGCCACCGGGCCGTGGTGTCGGCCGACGAGAACGGCCTGGTGGACCGGGCCGCGGCCCATCGGGCCGGCATCGGCTGGTGGGGCAAGAACTCCAACATCCTGCTGCCCGGGCTGGGCAGCCTGGTCGTGCTCGGAGCGGTTGTGACCGACGCCCCCCTGGTGCCGGCCGATCCCGAGCCGGTGGCCGACGGCTGCGGATCCTGCCGGCGATGCCTGGACGGCTGCCCGACCGGGGCGATCGTCGCCCCCGGCACCGTGGACGCCCGCCGCTGCCTGGCCTGGCTGGTGCAGGCCGACGGCGTGTTCGACCCGGACTACCGCATCGCGCTCGGCGACCGCATCTACGGCTGCGACGACTGCTCGGAGGTGTGCCCGCCCAACCGGGTGCGCGTCCGCCAGCGAGCCCCCGCGGCTGAGCCGCCGGGGCGCCGGGCGTGGGTGCCGGCGCTCGGTCTGCTGGATTCGGAGGACTCCGAGCTGCTGTCGACCTACGGGCGCTGGTACATACCGCGGCGCCATCCCCGCTACCTGCGCCGCAATGCCCTGGTTGTGCTGGCCAACGTGGGCGAGCCCTCCGAGCCGCGGGTGCGGGCCGCGGTGGACAGGGCGCTGGGCGACCCCGACCCGCTAATCAGGGCTCACGCCGTGTGGTGTGCGCGGCGCCTGGGGCTCAGCCTCGACGCCCTGTCGGACCCCGGCGATCCGCTGGTGCGGGCCGAACTCGAGCGGCCGGTGGAGCCCCGGGCGTGACCCGTCACCTGCTCGTGACCAACGACTTCCCGCCCAAGGTGGGAGGCATCCAGAACTACCTGTGGGAGCTGTGGCGGCGCCTGCCCGCAGACGATGTCGTGGTGCACACAACCCCGTATGAGGGCGCGGCCGCGTTCGACGCGGCCCAACCCTTCGCCGTGACCCGATCCCGTGAACCGTGGCTGCTGCCGGGGCCGCATCTCACCCGGAGGGTGCGACGCCTGGCCCGTCGCCACGACGTCGACCTTGTGGTGATCGATCCCGCCCTTCCGGCCGGACTGATCGGACCACGCCTCGACCACCCCTACGCAGTGATCGTGCACGGTGCCGAGGTCGCCGTTCCCGGCCGACTCCCGGGCACGCGGCAGTTGCTGAGGGCGGTACTGGCCGGGGCGGCCGGGGTGATCGCGGCCGGGGGCTATGCCGCGGGCGAATGCGAGCGGGCCCTGGGCCGGCCGCTGCCGGCGTTCGTGATCCCTCCCGGCGTGGACGTCGACCGGTTCCGGCTTAGTTCCGCCGCTGAACGGAGCGAGGCCCGCAGGCGGCTGAACCTGCAGCCCGAGGCCCCGACGGTGGTGAGCGTGTCGAGACTGGTGCCCCGCAAGGGAATGGACACGCTCGTGCGAGCCGCTGCCCTGATGGCCGGCTCCCGCCCGGACCTGAGGGTCGTCATCGCCGGGAAGGGCCGCGACCGCCGGCGCCTGACCCGCCTGGCCGGCCGCGTCGACGCCCCGGTCGAGCTGCCGGGGCGTCTCCGAGACGAGGACCTGGCCGCTCTCTACGGATGCGCCGACGTGTTCGCCATGCTGTGCCGAACCCGTTGGGGGGGCCTGGAGCAGGAGGGCTTCGGGATCGTCTTCCTGGAGGCGGCTGCGGCCGGTGTCCCGCAGGTCGCCGGCCGCAGCGGCGGCGCCCATGAAGCGGTGATCGACGGCGAGACGGGGATCGTGCTCGATCCGGCCACGCCGGAGAGCGCGGCGGCCGCCATCGGCACCCTCCTGGACGACCCCGGACGCCGGAAGGAAATGGGCGACGCCGCTCGCCGGCGGGCCGAGACCGAGTTCTCCTACGACGTGCTGGCCGCCCGACTCGGCCGCGCTCTCGATGCCATGGTCAAGCAGTCGTCGGGCTGATTGCGTCCGCGCTTGTTCGCTGCGGCCCGTGAGCGAAGCGAACAAGAGCGGAAATGACCACCCTGCGACGCGATTGGCCGCCGATCAATCCGCGCTCGCTCTATGCGCTCGGCCTCTGAGCCATGCCGCATCCACCGGCAACGTTGTTAGTGTCAGTCACGGCGCGACACACCCACAGCCGCGTCCCTTGCCGGCTCTAGATGGCGGTGCCAAACGTGGTCGATCAGGCAACCCAGCGCACCACGATCATGGCTTCTCCGGAGCGGTGCTTCGACGTGGCGGTCGACTTCGAGCAGTATCCCGTATGGGCCCGCGACGTCAAGAAGGCCCGCATCCTCAGCCGGGACCGGGACGACCGCGCCGTCGACGTGGAGTACTGGGTCACCGCCATGGGCCGCTCTACGACCTACACGCTCAGATACTTCTACGGGTCGGACCCGCTGCGCCTGGCCTGGCGCCTCAAGCGGGGCGACGCCACCACCCGTCTCGACGGCGAGTACACCTTCGTCGCGCTCGGTGGCGGATCCGACGCCACCGAGGTGTCCTACCAGCTGACCGTCGAGCTCGCCGTTCCCCTGCCGGGCTTCGTCAAGCGGCGGGCCGAGTCGCGCATCATGCATACCGCGCTCGACGAGTTGAAGGCTCACGTGGAAGCCGGCGCCGGATCCTGAGACCGAATCCCGAACCGGCATGTTCTGCGGCCTAGACATCGGCGGCACCAAGGTGCTGGGGGTGGCCGTTCACCCCGACGACCTCACAGCGCCCGTCGCGGCCCGGCGCGACGCGACCACGGCCGACAGCGACGCTCTGGTCGACACGATCATCCGGATGGTCGCCGCCCTCGAGTACGAGTGCGGCAGTTCGTTATCGTCCGTCGGCGTGGGCATCGCCGGGCTGGTCGACGCCAACGGCGTGCTCAGGTACTCGCCCAACATCGACGGCGTGCTGGATCTCGACCTTCGCCGCCGCCTGCGCTCGGAGTGGCGACGGCCCGTGGTGGTCGAGAATGAGGCGACTGCTGCGGCCTGGGCGGAGTCGCTCCACGGCGCGGGCCGCGGCAGCAGGCATGTCGCCCTGGTTGCGCTGGGCACCGGGCTGGGAACGGGGTTCGTGTTCGACGGGAGGCTGTACCGGGGCTGGAACGGCTTCGCGGGCGAGTCGGGCCACATGACCGTGGAGATGTCGGGCCCGGAGCACGTCACGGGCGCCAGCGGCCCGTGGGAGTACTACGCGTCCGGCACCGGCCTCGGCCGCCTGGCCCGCCAGGCCGCGGCGCGTGGCGACCTCGACAGCGCCGTCTCCGAGGCCGGCTCGGTGAGCGCCATCAGAGGCGAGCATGTCCACGCACTGGTCGCCAAGGGAGATCCCGACGCCCTGGTCGTTCTCGACGAGTTCTGCCGATGGGCGGCGGTCGGCGTGGCCAACCTCGTGCATGTGCTCGACCCGGAGGTCGTGGTCATCGCCGGCGGGCTGATCGACATCGGCGAGCCGCTCGTACGGGGCATCGAGGCCTGGACGCACCGCCTGGTGCTCGGCGGCGACCACCGGCGGAAGGTCCAGGTGGTCCCGGCGCAGCTCGGCAGCCAGGCCGGCGCGATCGGCGCCGCCCTGCTCGCCTCGGAGGCGGCGTGATGCGGGTCGGGATGCTCACCGGAGGCGGAGACTGCCCGGGTCTCAACGCCGTGATCAGGGCGGTGGTGCGCAAGGGCGAGAGGCGTTACGGCGACCACGTGATCGGGTTCATCGACGGCTGGCGGGGAGTGGTGGACGACGATTGGGTGCAACTCGACGTCGAGGCCTGCCGCGGGCTGCTGCCGAAGGGCGGAACGGTGCTGGGCACGTCGCGCCACACGCCGTTCAGCCTTCCCGACGGCATGTCTCGCGCCACCGAGACGATCGGCGGACTCGAGCTCGACGCACTCATCGCCATAGGGGGCGAGGGCACCCTGTCGTGCGCGTCCGAGATGGCGGACCGCGGCTTCGAGATCGTCGGTGTGCCCAAGACGATCGACAACGACGTGGGCGTGACCGAGCGGACCTTCGGCTTCGACACCGCGGTGACCGTGGCCACCGAGGCGATCGACCGGCTCCATACCACGGCTGAGAGCCACGCTCGCGTCATCTTCGTGGAGGTGATGGGCCGCAACGTGGGCCACATCGCCACCTGGGCCGGGATCGCGGGGGGTGCGACCTACACCCTCGTACCCGAGGAGCCCTTCGACCTGGACGACCTGTGCGACGCCCTGATGCGTCGCCGTGCCCGGGGCCGCTACGCGTCCATCGTGGTGGTGGCCGAGGGCGCCAGGCCGAAGCCGGGCACCCTCGAGGTGGCCGAGCCCCCGGTCGACGCCTACGGGCACAAGCGCCTCGGCGGCATCGCCACCGTGATCGCAGCCGAGGTGGAGGCCCGCACCGGATTGGAGACCCGGGTCACCATCCTCGGACATGTGCAGCGGGGAGGTTCGCCCACCCCCTTCGACCGGGTGCTGGCCACCCGGTTCGGGGTGGCGGCCATCGACGCGGTCCACGACGGCAGCTTCGGTCAGATGGTGGCCCTCCGGGGCGGAGCCATCGAGCTGGTGCCGCTGCAGGAGGCCACCGCCCGCCTGAAGCCGGTGGGCCGCGAACTGCTCGACGTGGCCCACACGTTCTTCGCCTGAACCCCAACTCAGCGCCGCGCGAGCGCTCAGCCCTCCTCGCCGTCGCCCCCGCCGTCCGCGCCGTCGACCTCGCCGTCGTCGCCGTTGCCCTCGCCGTCGTCGCCGTTGCCCTCGGCGGGCGCGGTGGTGGTGGTCGCCGGGGCGAAGTCGGGCTGGAACTGCTCGTAGGCGCTCGTCCGGAGAACCGAGCCGGGCTCGGCGTCCGCGTCGCTGGTGGGGACGGACACCTCCTGGCCGTCGAGCAGGATCCGCACGCCGTCGACGCCCTCCGTTGCGGCGGCGGTGAACACCATCTGGGCCGCCGCGAACTCGAGCTCGTCGGCCGAGGGTGGCAGATCCTCGCCCTCCGGCGACAGGTGCACGATGTCGACGGTGGCCACGCCGTCGGCCACTGTGGCGCTCAGGATCTCGAACAGCTCCAGAGTGTTGAAGTAGCCGGCGTCCGATTCCTCGGGCGAGGTCGCCTCTCCGAACAACGTCGCCAGTACATCCTCCAGCGTGGCGCCGCGGTTCACCTGGCGCTCCACCTCCACCACGATGGTGCGCTCGATGTCCTGGGGGTTCGTCAGCAGGTAGACGGTCCTGGGCTCGGTCAGGAGCGGAGCCGGAACCGTAGTCGTCGTGGATGCGGTGAATCCGGGCCTGAGGCTCTCGGGCAGCTCCTCAGGATCTATGGCCTGCGCCGTCTCATCGGTAGGCAGCCCGCAACCGGCGGTCGCGGCCAAGGCCAGCACCAGGACGGGCCACAGGCCGATAGCGCGTCGGCGGGCGCGGCGGAGCAGCCGCCTCATGGGGCGAGAGCCTCCTCGGACTCGTCGTCTGCGGTGGCCACCGGCAGCTCTACGACGAAGCGGGCGCCCCGGGTCGCGTTGGAGCGGTCCTCCACCCAGACCCGTCCGCCGTGCAGCCCGACGTGCTCGGCCACGAGGGCCAGTCCCAAGCCCGATCCCGAGTCCTTGCCCCGCCGGCCGCCGGCCCGGCCCCGGTGGAAGCGGTCGAAGATCAGCGTGCGCTCTGAGGGGACCACTCCCGGGCCGTTGTCCTCAACGCCGAGATGCACCAGGCCGTCGTGCCGGTCGAGGTTCACCCGCACCTCGCCGTTGCCGTACTTGGAGGCGTTCTCGACCAGGTTCGACACCACCCGGCCGAGCCGGCGCTTGTCGGCCAGCAGCACGGTGGTCTCCATGCCGGGGGCGGCCTCGAAGTCGACCACCGCGGTCGAGTCGAGCCCGAACTGGAAGATGGCGTGCTGAACGAACTCGACGATGTGCACCTCCTCGGCCTCCAGGTCGGCGGTGCCTACGTCGTAGCGGTTGATCTCCAGCAAGTCCTCCACCAGGCGCCGGAACCGGGAGATGTCGTCGCTGAGCAGGTCCAGCGCGGTGCGGCCCCGCTCGCCCAGCTCGTCGGCCATGTTGTAGAGCACCTCGACCGAGGCGGTCAGGGTCATCAGCGGGGACCGCAGCTCGTGGCTGACCTCCGACGCGAAGCGGGCGTCGCGGGCGATCCTCTCCTCGAGTGCCCGGGCCATCTCGTTGAACGATGCGGTCAGCGAGGCCAGGTCGGCGTCGTCGGGCGGCGTAAGGCGGGTGTCCAGCGCGCCCGCGGCCAGGGCCTCGGCCGCGGTCCGCACCTTGACCAGCGGGTTGAGCATCCGGCCCGCGGCCCACCAGCCGACGGCGGCGGCGAACATGGTGGTGACTGCGGCCACGCCGAAGAGGATGAATGCCAGCGTGTCCAACGTGTCCTCGATGTCGTCGAGGGGGGCGGCCTCGAAGTAGATGGCGT
>VYBO01000039.1 GCA_009844405.1 Acidimicrobiaceae bacterium | reverse complement strand
CGGCCCCGCCCCGTATGGGCCGGGTCGCCCGCCTATCCGCGGGGCCTCTTAGGCGATGTGTTCGCGGTCGTCGTCCTTGTAGGCGGCGTGGGCGGCGGATGACAGCAGCTTGGCGGCGACTGCGCGTGAGTCGAAGGGTTGCAGGGTCATGAAGTCGAGGTCGTGGCTGTGGCGGTGCCGCAGCACCATGGCGACAGCGGTGCCGCCCATCAGAGCGCAGTCGAGGCCCTCCAGAGCGGCGGCGACGCGGGGCCACGCCGCGATCATGTTGTCGTTGAGGACGTCGTTGTAGTCCCCGATGACGGTCAACTCAGCGCCTCGATGGCCGCGGCGATCAGCTCAGGGGCTTCTGAGCTGGGGTCGGGATAGCGGCTGTGGCAGGCGTCGAGCTGATCGACGGTGAAGCTCGACAGCACCCAGGATCGGGCCTCGGAGTCGAACGATTCGATGAGGCGGCAGCCCACCAGCGTGGCGTCGCGGGGCAGGCGCAGATCGGCGGGGTCTGATCCCGAACAGAAGTGATGCCAGAACTCGCCGGGAACCGGGCCTTGGGGGCCTCGACGCTGGGCGGGGTCGGGTCGAGGCACATCCGCCATCAGTGCCGCGGTGGCTGAGGCGCCCGCGAGGCGCCAGAACACGATGCGCTCATGATGGCGTCGCGCCGGTGGGGTCTCCTCGCTGGACACGACCAATCCGGCATCGAGAAGCCGGCGCAGCGCCGCCGCAGCAGTTGCGGCATCGAGGCCGGCCCGGTGCGCGACCGCGGCTTCAGCCGCGCCGCGTGGCCAGAGGCGCAGCACCGACAGGATCGCCCTCTCGCAGGGCTCCAGAGTCTCAGCCGGAGAAGCCGCGGGGGCGGTGATCGCCGTCATGGCGGTCGGGCTTGCCACAGCGTCGAGAGTAGTTTGCCGCGGGTGACAGCGGCGATGACGGCTCCGACACCGGATGCCGGGGTTCTGCCAGGCCCGGCCCCTGGAACTGGTCGTGCTCATCGAGGAACTGCTGCGAACTCCTGTCGAATAACCGCCGCACGGGTGGAAAACCGACGGAAGTTCCCCTGCCGGACCCCTACGGTTGGGGGTCTGCTGCTATATCTTGCAGGGCAGACCCGATACCGACACAGAAGACTTCAATGAGGTTGTCAACTGCCCGGCCGGCACTCGGATCAGCTTGCCGGAGCCGTCGCAAGTGACGTTCCCGCTCTGGGCCACTGCGACCTCCCTTTCGCAACCGGCCGAGAGGGCCCACAGCGGGACCCACCAAGTCGTGGCCAACGGCCCCCTCCCGCCCGATGCGGGGGCATCCGGCGGCAGCGGCAGGCTGCGGGTGGTCTGGAACGAGCCTGCCGCGAATTCAGAGCAAGTCGGCGCCATCAACGGGTACGTCGTGCAGCGCCGCAGCCGGAACACGGACGGGACCTGGAGCGCCTGGTCCGGCACCGTGAAGGCGGTGACGGACCGTTCCCACACGTTCACCGGCCTGGCCGATGGAATCTACCAGGTGCGGGTGCGGGCGAAGACGGACGGCAACGACAACGACCCGAACACCACCGACTCCAAGATACTGGGCACCACCTCCACGGTGCGGACCGTGGCGGTGTTGGCGGCCAGCACCAACCTTCCGGGCGCGCCGGGCGGCAGCGTCGCCGCCGGAGCCCAGAAGCTGACCGTGACCTGGCAGCGGCCGGATCCCGACACCGGCTCGCTGGTGTACGGCTACACCGTGCGCCACAAGGTGAGCACCGCCGCCGACAGCACCTACGTCGAGACCAAGGTGTATCCGCGTCCCGGCCTCGCCAGCGGCAGCGTGGAGATCACCGGCCTCACCGCCAACACCGCCTACGTGGTGCAGATCAGGTCCCACAACGCCAACGGCGACAGCGCCTGGATCACCGTCGGAACCACTCATACGCCCACGACCTGACAACACAACAACCGGCGTTGTCACCGCAGGCTCTCGATGATGGCACCAGCCACGCGCAGCTCACAGGATGGGGCGCGCCAAGATCGACCTCGACAAGGCGCTTCAGGGGCCTAGCAGCGAAGCGGGGATGACTCCGATGCCGTCGGCTCTGCGGTAGGCCTGCCGGCCGGTCGACAACACCGCGGCGTCGAGCATCCGGGAGCCGACCTGGTCGCGCAGCCATTGCAGGTGACGAACGTCTCTGTCATTGATGACCGACTTGAGCTTCACCTCCAGCGCCACGACGGCGCCGTCGGCGCGCTCGACGATGAGATCGACCTCGCGTTCGCCGCCCTGGGTCCGAAAGTGATGCACCCGTGCCTCGCAGGCCTGGGCGTACACCCGCACCGAGAGGGTCACCAGCGACTCGAACAACGCGCCGAGCAGCGTCCCGTCGCCCTCCCACCCCTCGGTTCCGGCGATCAGCGCGTCGGTGCCGACACCGAGCAGCCGAGCCGCCAGCGCCGGGTCTGTGAGCTGGTGCACGGGTGCCGACGCCACCCTGCGCAGCCGGTTCCGGGTCGGCAGCCACGCCGGCACCTTCTCGATCAGCCGCAGACCCTCGAGAGCTGATCGGTATGGGATCGTGGTCGTGCGCGCCGGCCTGTCGTCCTCGCCTGCCGATGCGGCGTCGCGGATCTTCTCGAACGAGGTCGCGGTCGACACCGCGGCCGCGTAGGCGGTGATCCATCTGCGCAACGACCCCTCATCTCGGAAGGTGTGACCGAACTGATGGACGTCGTGGTTGAGGATCTGGTCGACATAGCCGTCGAGCAGGCCTCGCCGGATCCGATCGGGGTGCGGCCTGATCCCCGGGAAGCCTGATCGGACGATCTCGTCGGCGTACTGCTCCACACCGACTTCTGCCGCGCCGTCGAGTCGCGGGCGGTCGCCCGTGAGCAGATCGCTGAGGCTGACCGTGGGAGCGGCGAGCCCACGCTCGGCGAGCGACAGGGGCCTCATCCGCATGCTGATGATGCGGCCTGCTCCTGTGTGGGTGGGGGCCTCCGTCGGCGTCGCCGACCCGGTGAGCAGGAAGCGGCCCGGCTGGGGGTCGGCGTCCACCGCTCGTCGCACCAGATCCCACGAGGCAGGCAGCCGCTGCCACTCGTCGATCAGAACCGGCGGCTCGCCGCCGGTCACCCGGAGCGGATCGCCCCCGATCACCGCCAGCTGGCCTGGATCGTCGAGCCGATGAACAGTGCGCGCCCGCCGCATCGCGGTAGCGGTCTTTCCCACGCCGCGTGCCCCTTCGATCGATACCGCCGGCGCCTCGGCAAGCGCGTCGAGTTCGGTGTCGACGATTCGAGGGAGGTACTCCATGACCCAACACTACAATAACGACGCACAAGTCACTACAGTTACGACGCTATTATCGCTACAGTTACGATGCCATGTGACCAGCGAGTTCTATCGACGACCTGGTAGTGGTGGAGCTGGGGAGAATTTTTTCCGAGTTTCAGCCGATACCGTGCCCGCCAGCATGGGGTTGCCGCCGAGTCTTGATTCGGTTGTGTCGGGGGCGGGGCACTCGTTCGATCGGGCTGCTGCGCTGGGGTCGCGTGTCTGCCCGGCGGTGCCGGTGCTGTTCTTTGGTGACCTGGACGCGTACTTGGGGTCGGCGTTGCGTGTGGTGACGGTGGGTTTGAACCCGTCGCTGAAGGAGTTCCCCTCAGATGATCCGTTCTTGCGGTTCCGGTTGGCTGAGAACGCCGGTCGAGAGGATTCCGGCCGGTACCTCGAGGCGCTGTCGGCGTACTTCCGCACGAAACCGTATGGCGAGTGGTTCGGGAACTATGAACCGCTGCTCAACGGAATGGGCGCCAGCTACTACAACGGCGCAACCTCAAGGGTGCTGCACACCGACATCTGCTCACCAGTGGCCACCGACCCGACCTGGAGCCACCTCAGCGAAACCGACCGGGCGGTGCTGGTAGATGACGGAGCCCCGCTTTGGCACGAACTGTTGGAGGTGCTGCAACCGAGCGTTGTGGTGCTGTCGGTGGCCAGAGAGCATCTTGGTCGCATCATGTTCGATCCGCTGGCGCCATGGGGACTCATCCACCGCTTTGACTACACCGCCGACGGCGCGCTCCGCGCCAGGCCCTATGAGGCTGAAGGCTGTTGGTATGTGGTCGGCGACGAGCCATCGCTGTTCGTGTTCTGCCCCGCCAGCCAGACCCCGCTCGGTTTGATCTCCCACAACCACCGCCACGAACTCGGTTCGATTGTGGCGGACACCTACCTGCGCGGCTGGTAACCGCTGCACCGGCCAGGGGGCTGGATTGAGCGAACTCCAGCCCTAGGGCTCCCACCATGCACACTCTGACCGACGGATCGCGGGGACGGTGACTGTCGGATGCGCCCGCGATCCTTGCCGGTGAGTTCGTGCTGCTGGGTGGCGCGGCGTTCCGGTAGCGGACCTGCCCATTGCACTGTCACACACGAGCTATCAGGTGAGATCCCTCCCTAGCCGGGATATCTCCTCGTTGAACTCGTCCAGGTCGGCTGTGAGCGTCAGGGCCATTTGCACGATGACGATGTCGGCGTCGTCGTCCGCGTGCGTCTCGATGGCTTCTTCCAAGCGTGGGATGAAGCTGTGCCCGAAACTCCAGATCTCATCAAGCATGTTCGAGCTTATGTTCGACAGCAGTTCAGCAGCCCGTTGCACGGTGGGGTCGACACGAACCGAACGGCAATAGAGCGTCCACTGAGCGGCATCTTCCCAGACCTGGGCCAGCCGGCGGGCGGCAGCGACGATCTCCAGAGGCTCTCCCTCCACGCCATCATCTCCGAGCGCTGGTCCGAGCTCGTCATCGACGATCATCCCCACCGATTGCACGAGTTCGCCGAATTCGCTTAGAGGCCCCGCGGATAGGCGGGCGACCCGGCCCATACGGGGCGGGGCCGTGGCCCGAGCGGCCCGTGAGCGAAGCGAACAAGAGCGGAAATGACCACCCTGCGACGCGATTGGCCGCCGATCAATCCGCGCTCGCTCTTAGTCTGTCCAGGCCCCACTGCCCAAAGTCGGTCAGGTCTACGAAGGTTGCTTCGTCGGCTTGCGCCTGCCGATGCTCGATCTCGCGGCGCAGCGGTGCCCGGCGGTTCAGTTCTTCCTCAAGGACTCGCCCAAAGAGCCTGTATTCCCAATAGTCGTCACGCCGCAGCGCCAGCATCAGCGCGCTGTCCTCGAAGTCGTCGCTGAGATCATCGCTGACCCGCGCTATCTGGCGCTCTTCGGGCTCCGCGTCGTCGAGGATCGTGGCCGGCCTCGGGCCTCGGCTCCGTCGCCAGGGTGCAGGCGAAGGCGGGCGGTTGTTCTCGTTCTCGACTTCGTTGAGCATCTGCCGCCACTTGGGCGAAGACATCGCTCTTTGGTCTGACCACGCGTTCAAGAACTTGACGAGCTTGACCGTGCCGAAGGTGCAGATCAACACGACCGCGTAGATCACCCAGCCAAGGTTGTAGTAGGCCTGCGGGACTCTCTGGTTGCCTCCTGAGCCGCGGAGCTTGCCGAGTTCGCTCAGCGCCCGGTTGACTTGTGCTTGGATGTCGGGCGGCCGGTACTGCGCCTGCTCGTACGGGTCTACGACCTCGAACACGATGACTCACCCCTCGCGCAGCATGCAAACATGGTGCTCACGCTAGCAAGCTCGCTTTCCTTGATCAGATTGGCGGACAGCTGTTCGGCCGCGCACGGCACGCAGATGGTTTACTGGTCGGGTTGACGTACGGGCAGCCCTGGCAGTAGGGGAAGTCGTGGCGGTCGGCCGGAGGCGCCATTGGGGTGCGCTTACAACAGCGCTGGCTCTACGTGAAGCAGATCGCCTACGTCGCGCACCCGCTCGGGCGACGCGATCCGGCTGGTGATCTCGTCGATGCACGAGACGGCGACTGCCCGGCGGCGCTGCACCATCTGCTGAGCCCACGGCTGCTCGGCGACGAGCGTGTCCAGCAGGAACACTCGCTTGCCGTGCTCGTAGGCGAGGCGGGCCTGCATTCGGGCTCCCGACGTGGGTGATGCTTCGATGACGACTGTGCCCTGGCTGATGCCGGAGGCGACTTCGTTGCGCTTGCCGAAGGTCCACCTGGCTGGCGTGGCTGTGGGGAAGAACTGCGACACGATCAGCCCGCCCGAGGCCACGATGTCTTCTCCGAGATCCCGATTGGCCGCTGGGGCTATGCGGGTGATCCCCGAGGGCAGCACGGCGATCGTGCGTCCGCCACATGCGAGGGTCTCGCGGTGAGCGGTGGCATCTATACCAATTGCCAGCCCCGAGGTGACGGTGAGGCCCCTGTCCGTTAGCCAGCGGACCACGCGGCGGGCCTGGTGGATTCCGTCGGGGGTGGCTGATCGGGTGCCTACCACGGCGACGCTGTGGGCGTCGCGGTCGACGTCGAGGTCGCCCCGGTAGAACAGGAACGGCGGCAGGTTGTGGATCAGCCGCAAGTTGAGCGGGAAGTCGTCGTCGAGCACCGTCGTCAGGCGCGCCCCGGCGGCGGTCGCAGCCCGATACTCCGAGTCTGCTCGCTCCCAGGCGGCTGCCCAGTTCTCCGCTGAGGCGGTCTTGATCACCCATCCGGTCCTGTGGGCGTTCGCGCTGGTCTCCAGAATGTCGCCGGCCACCAGACCATCGAGAGAACGCTCTTGGTGGGCCTGCCGAGCGAGAACCCCCCAGTCGCATCGGTCACCGGCGGAGACCAGGCTGCACAGCGCGAGGATCTGCCGCTGGGTGGACGTCAACTCGGGCATGTGGACCCTCCTCAAAGTGCCCTGGCATCCCGGGTGCCGGATGGCCCGGGCGGCGACGCCTGCGACCAATACTGCCGCGGGGATGTCCCGCTACCTGTGGCGTCTACGTGGCCACTCGCCAGGCTGGATGCGAACATCTGTTTGGAACTGCAATACCGATACTGTAACCTGCCAACGCGGACGGGGCCGTGGATCTCCAGGGTGCGGGGTTCTGCATCGCTGCTCGTCACCGGACAAGCCTGCGCGCTCGGCCCCTTGAAGCCGTACGAACCGAGTTCTGGCGCCGCCACGAGATCATCGACGCCCTCGACGCGGACATAGCCGAGGCCTCGATCGTCGGCATCACCGCCGCCTTCGACAGGTACAGGCTGGCAACCGCCGCCGAAGCCGACGAGGAGTTCAAAGCCGCGTCTCCCCAGTATCAGCGTAGGCGGCGGGGGCCGGGCCGTTTAGGTGTCGAGGTCGCCTGGTCTGAGGGCCGGTGACGGGGTGTCGAGGGTGGTCAGGTACTCGGCGAAGTGTGTGAGTGGCACGGCCTCGCCGGCGGTGCGGTGTTGGCGCTGCGAGCCGCCGTAGACGAGGGCGGCCGCCGAGATGTCGGGGAGGTCTGTCTTGAGGCGCGCCAGGCGCGAGAACCAGGATGTGTGGAGTGTCTGGCCGGACTTGATCTCTACTGCGGCCAGGCCCGAGGCGGTCGGGTACAGCAGGTCGCATTCGAGGCCCGCCGAGGTCCGGTAGAAGGACAGCCTCGGGTGCCGGACAGCGTTGTTGTAGGCATGCTTGAGGGCCTCGCCGACTGCGGCGTTCTCGAACAGGTTTCCCCGCAGAGGGTGAGTGGCGACCTGCTCGGCGGTGCGGATCCCGATGAGGTAGCCGGCGAGGCCGACGTCGACGAAGTAGAGCTTCGGCGCCTTGGTGAGGCGCTTGCGGATGTTCGGCAGGTGGGGCTCCAGGAGGAACACGATGTCGCTCGCTTGCAGAACCGACAGCCATGACCGGGCGGTGCCGGGAGCCACGCCGGTGTCGTTGGCGAGGTTGGTCACGTTCAGCAGTTGGCCGACGCGGCCAGCGGCGAGGCGCATGAAGCGAGCGAATGCGGCGAGGTCCTGGATTGCGCCGATCCGGCGCACGTCGCGCTCCACGTAGGTCGTGACGTAGTCGCCGAGCGCCTCCGCGGGGGAGCGGCCCTGGGCGTGGATGCTGGGGTAGCCGCCGGCGAACAGGACCTCGTTGAGATCGCCGGACGCGCCGGCAAGCGCACACTCCGCCAGCGTGAACGGCAACAGGCGCAACACCGCGGTGCGGCCCGCCAGCGACTGGCTGATCGAGTCGGTCCAGCCGAACTGCTCGCTGCCGGTGAGGACGAACCGGAAGCGCTGGGGGTCCTCGTCGACGAGGCCCTGGAGGTACGACGGCAGATCCGGGGCGCGCTGGATCTCATCGAGCACAGCCCCATCGGGGAACTGCGCCAGAAACGCCCGCGGGTCCGACGTCGCGAACTCGCGCACGTCGGGGTCCTCCAGGTTGGCGTAAGGCAGATTCCCAAAGGCCCTGCGACACAGGGTCGTCTTGCCGGACTGGCGCGGGCCGGTGATCGTCAGGACCGGGTACTGGTCGATCAGACGGAGCAGATGCGGCGTGATCTCCCTCTCGATCATGCCCACACGCTACCCCCACCACCTTGCAAATCGGCATTCCTGCTGCTGATTTGCAAGGCACCGGGCGGCGAGCGGGGCGTTCACTCGGCCCCACTTCGACTTCCTGCGCGTGTGAGACAGGTGGTCGTAGCCAGAAGGAACTTCGATACTCGAGCCATAGCCGGCCACATCACCGATTGTCAGAGCTGGGTTGGCCGGTAGGAGCGGGCCTAAGCCATGCTCGCGGAGGCCTCCATCGGGGTGCTCGCGGTGTTGATACTGGCACCCAGAACTTGCAGCCGGGTGAGGGTACCTTGCACGCTGACCTTGAGAGGCCCCCCTAACGCAGCTACGGCCGCCTAGTCGGCGACCGTAGGGGGTGGCGTTCGGCACCGGCCCCGGATGGAGCCGAAGCCTAGGCGCCGGTGTATCGGTGCGAGTGCATGATACATGAACCCGCCTTCGGCGTGTCCGTGGTGGCGGGTCAGAGTTCGTGTGCGGGGGGTTCGGGCTGTGGTGGGCGTGGCCGTTGCCCGGACTGTAGGGCCCAGTCGAGGACGGCGCGCCGGCGCGCGGCGAGGTGGCTGCCAGCTTCTGTGAGGTGATGGTTGAAGGCGGGGTCGGGGTCTGTGGGCGGCGGGCTGGTGGCGAGCTGTGCGATGCGCAGGGTTTCTTCGTAAGTGACGGTGGGGTCGTAGCGCTGCCGGTGGTAGCGCAGGCCGTCTTCGATGGTGCAGGCGCCGGCGCGGTCCATGGCGGCGATGTCGATGTAGTCGCGCCCCTGTTGGCGGTGCTGGATCACTTCGAGCTTGGTGGCCATGAGGTCCGGGACCGACCCCACCGCGATGCCGTCGATGACGCTGGGGGCGGCGAGCTGGGTGGCGTGGCCCTTGACAAATCCTCGGAGGTCTCTCATGACGGTTACGGGTACGCCGTCGAAGGCGACTTTGGCGATGTGTTCCCGGTCGTCGTCCTTGTAGGCGGCCCGGGCGGCGGATGACAGCAGCTTGGCGGCGACCGCGCGCGAGTCGAAGGGTTGCAGGGTCATGAAGTCGAGGTCGTGGCTGTGGCGGTGCCGCAGCACCATGGCGACCGCGGTGCCGCCCATCAACACGCAGTCGAGATCCTCCAGGGCGGCGGCGACTCGGGGCCACGTTGCGATCATGTTGTCGTTGAGGACGTCGCTGTAGTCCCCGATGGCGGTCAACTCAGTGCCTCGATGGCCGCGGCGATCAGCTCAGGCGCTTCTGAGCTGGGGTCGGGGTAGCGGCGGTGGCAGGCGGCGAGCTGGTCGACGGTGAAGCTCGATAGCACCCAGGATCGGGCCTCGGAGTCGAACGATTCGATGGGGCGGCAGCCCACCAGCGTGGCGTCGCGGGGCAGTTGCAGCTCGGCAGGGTCCGATCCCGAACAGAAGTGGTGCCAATACTCACCGGGCACCGGTCCTCGGGGGCCTCGACGCTGGGCGGGATCGGGTCGAGGCACATCCGCCATCAGCGCCGCTGTAGCCGAGGCGCCGGCGAGGCGCCAGAACACGATGCGCTCATGCTGGCCCCGCACCGGCGGGGTCTCCTCGTTAGACACGACCACCCCGGCATTGAGGAGGCGGCGCAGCGCCACAGCAGCCGTTGCGGTGTCGAGGCCCGCGCGGTGCGCGATCGCAGCTTCAGCGGCGCCGCGCGGCCAGAGGCGCAGCACCGACAGGATCGCCCTCTCGCAGGGCTCCAGAGCCTCAGCCGCAGCAGCCGCGGGGGCGGTGATCGCCGTCATGTCGGTGGGGCTTCCCACAGCGTCGAGAGTAGTTGCCGCGGGTGACAGCGGCGATGGCGGTTCCGACTCCGGATGCCGGAGTTCTGCCGCGTCCTTGTTCGGCGTGGTCGTCCGTGCCTTTCTGGATGATCGTTTCGGGCTTGGGCATCCGATCACGCCGGGTGGCGTTCTGCGAGCCATTCGTCGATGACGTGGGTGAACCAGCCGACGGTGTTGGCACTGAGTCGGATGGGCTGCGAAAACTCGTCCGCCCGCCGCATGCGCCAGATTGTTGTTCTTGAGAGACTTGAGCCTCACCGGGTATTGCGCAGGCTCTGGTGGCGGACTCAGCGAGTGGCGTGTTGTGCAGCAGTCCGGTAGGCGGCCAATTCGTGTGACTCAAGTTCTTCAGGTGCGACGAGGCTGTAGTGGTGCTCGCGGGCGATGGTGATCTCATCATTGGATTCTTGGAACTCGAAGAGAGCTATGACGCTCTGTTCCATGAATTGAGCTGCGACGGGGCGGGCGATCAGGTCGGGGAACTTCTGCTCAGCGACTCGTAGATCCTGCCAGATCTGGATGACGCTGAGTGAGTCCGAGCCGCCCTTGGCCTGAACTGGCAGGATGTAGTGCGCGCCGTGCTCGTCCAGGCCGACGTAGACGTCGTCTGTTTCGACCTGCGAGCTGCTGGGCGTGCCGTCGATGGCGTTGGTGATTGTGATGCTTGTGCGTAGGTGGCTCTGGAGGGGGTAGCAGGCGAGGCCGGTGAACACATCGAGCAGTCGGTTGTATCGGACCCGGGCTAGCAGGGCCTGTTCGTCTGTTAGGGAGTACTTGGAGATGACGCCGGGTGTGGCGTCGGGTAGGCGGATCGTGCGGAGCCCTTGTCGTGGTTCGATGAGATTGAAGGGCACGGTCCGCATCGTGTAGACGGCGTTGCCGCCGGGGAAGATTGCCCATTCGTGGCCTGGAGGCGCAGTTCGTCGGATGGAGTCGGGAAGCGGCACCCGGTAGCGCAGCGAGTACACGATGTCGCCCAGATTCTTGGGGCGGGGTGCTTGCAGTGCGTCAGCGGCAGAAATCAAGTCGTCTCGTGTGAAGGTCACTTGATCGTCACCTGGGGTGTGGCGCTGGGCGAAGATCCACTCGATGATCTGCTGCGCCAAGCTCGTGGTCGGCATGTCAGGCCAGTCCTTTGGCAGGCGTCTGCAAGTACCTCACCGGTGGCTGCTGGCGTCTGTGGCGCCGGGCCATCTCAGCACGAGTACTTCTTCGCGGAGTTGCTCGCGTGTTGCTGTGGCGTGGCGGGTGCGGAATAGGTCGATTGACTCGACGTCGTATCCGGCGCGCTCGGCGATCTCGGCCAGGATCTGCCCTGTGCGGATCATGACTCTCAAATAGGAGGCTTGGTCGCCTACGACGTACGCGAGGCGGGCTCCGGGCTTGAGCACGCGGCTCAACGAGACCAGGTGACGGGCCATCCCCCCGAAGTACAGCTTCGTGACCCGGTGGTACATGCGCTCGAATCCCGAGTCCTTACCGAGTTCGATGCGGCGCGCCTCTATCGCTGAGGCGATCCGCTCGACCTCGGCGTCGTCTCGAACCCAAGCGTCGTCAGCGTCGTCGCGGTAGACGCCACGGGTGTTGGACCTCACTAGACCCTTCTTCATCGCCTGAAGATCCGACCGGCTGCTTAGGAAGCCCAGGAGCACCGATTCGAGACGTACTGTGCGCGAGTAGTCCTTCTCGTTGGGATACGGCGGCGAGGTGATAACCGCATCGACACTGCTGGGTTCAAGCAGTTCGCCGACCATTCGCGCATCTGCGTCCAGGGCGATAGCGGAGGTGGCAGCGCGTGGCTGGAGCTGGCGCAGATCGGCGCACATGGTCTGCATGCGCTCAAGCCACACAGACACGACCGGAGCGTCCAGCTTGGCCGTTCCGAGGCCCACCTCTGGCCCGAAGCGCAGATTGCCGACCTCCACCGGCAGGATCCGAGCCAGCGCGAGCCGCTCGTGGTCAGCAAAGGCCGAGTCGTATTCGCCGTCGAGGGCGTCACGCAACACCAGCACCTTGTGCAGCGGCAGAGCGCTGATGGAGTCCTTGAGCAGCAGCTTCGCGCTAGCGGCTGGAAGCGTCCGCAGCCGCACTCCCCGTGGGACCGATAGCGCCGGCTCATCAGAGATACCGTCCGCAGCCAACATCGCGAGCGCCTTCTCGGCCACGAGTTCAGCGTGCTTGAGCAACTCGTCAGGATCCGGAGTCCAGTTGACCTTGGTGGAGGCTGCGAGCCGGGACAGCGGCACCGCTTCGAGGCCACAGCTAGGCACGCCGAGTTTCTTCGCCTCCACAAGGGTCGTGCCCGTGCCGCAGAACGGGTCGAGAACACGGCTGTCGGCGTCGAGCTCGAACCGCTGCGCATAGTCGCGCACGAGGTGAGGCGGGAACGACAGCACGAAGCGGTACCAGTCGTGTGCGGGGGCGTCCCGCGCCAACAGCGTATTCATGGCGCCGTTGGTGCGCGGCCGCGCGGCAGAGGCCATGTCGGCCACCGTAGACCACGACTCACTCCCAGGAAGGGCAATCGGTCGAGCGGTGCTTCCAGTCGACGAAGCGGGCGTTGAAACATGACGGCGGGACATCAGCAACCTCCTTGGAACGAACAGATGTTCGACGCTAGGGCTTGGCTGTGACATCCAGGGTTGGCCGGCTCACGCCGTGCGTACCTGGATTCGGCCTAAGTCGTCTTGGTCAGGGAGCGAGGGGCACCTCGGCATCAGCCCCGGCCAGGTGCCCGCCTTGCGGTGCGCAGGGCGACGGCTATCGATGGAGTGCGGGAACGAGAGTTCGCGGTCGAGGCGATTCCAAGAGTCTCCGTGTTCCCTACTGGAGCTTGTCAGCCAGGGGGTTCAGGAAACATCTGCGACGCGTGCGGTTCTCGGTGCCACACGCATCGCAGAGGTGACGAGTGGTGGGCTTCAGCCAGCCCTGCGTCGGGCTGACCATGGAGTGACCGCAGCTGGTGCAGGCCAGCGCGAGGATCGGAACGTTGTCGCTTGTGGCGAGGATGCGCTGGACGGTCAACACGCGGATGAGATCTTCATCGAGGGTCTCACCGTCGAGCACGACAGGGGAATAGGTCTCGTCGATGACCAACTCGCCCTCGTGGGACCAGGCGTGTACGTGCAAGCCCTTGTCTTCAGGGCGGGACATCGTGCTGATGATGGCGCTGTTGGATGGCCAGATGGCGACTCCGCGGTACTCGCTCGACGTGATGTAAAGGGGACGGCTGACCTGTTGGGCGGGTTGAGGTTGCGGTAGCCCCAGGCGTGCCTGCGCCCCGCCTAAGAGCGAGCGCGGATTGATCGGCGGCCAATCGCGTCGCAGGGTGGTCATACCC
>VYBO01000041.1 GCA_009844405.1 Acidimicrobiaceae bacterium | reverse complement strand
CCCCCCCCCCCCCCCCCCCCCCCCCCCCCCTAGACGGCGTCTTGCCGACGGCCTAGCAGCGGGCGCCGGGCCGCTTCGGCGTCTGGGCGCGTTGGCGGCGGCGCTGTCGCTGCTGTGGGCGCTGACCGCAGCCCCGGCCCAAGCCCAGTCCGCCCCCAAAGCCAACGACTACCGGGTGTCGTCCTTCCACTGCACGGCTTTGAGGAGCTCCAATATCTACAGCTGCACCGTCTTCTTCCACCGCTCCTTTTCCCAGAGCGCTCTCCTTGAGCCAATTGAGGGGATGCCGGTTTTCGTGGCGGTCACCCAGCAGCGCCTCGTCGGCGACAAGGGCGCAGACGGCGAGGCGTACACCACTGTCGCCAAGCCCGAAACGATGACCTTCGGAACCGCCGCGGACAGCGGCGGTTGGAAGACGGACAGCACTGGCGGCTTCTCGTTCCAGATGCCCATCAAGGTGATGACGTGCATCAAGGACCTCGCCGAGGCCGATGACGAAAGGGTCTCTACTGACGGCGCGGGCGACGGCTCGTCGGCCGAGGGGATGCGGTGCAAGAACAAGCACATGAAGCTCCGCAACGCCCGCTACCACATCACATGGTTCGCGGACGCGTGCTTCAACACCTGCCCGCCGTCCTACACCGTCCGGCTCGTCAACGGCATGGTCGTCAACGATTTCACCCTCGGCAGAAACAAGAACCTGCCCCACCAGCTACGCCTCGGCGGGGACTGGGTGCCGTACTTCCGCAACCCGCATTTCGGCAAGCCCTAGAACCGCCGGGCGAGCGCCCGCAAGCTCCTTGGCCCGCTGCCTGGGCAGCTTCCGGCCTGACCCTTCGCTCACTGTCACTTCCTTCGTGGGTGGCCCCCGGCAGGATCACGAGGGCTGAAGCAGACCGAGGCGGGGTGAGAGTGTCACAGGTGGCGGACGGTGGTCATCTCCATGCCGGTAGCGGTGACGATCTTCACGGCTATGCGGGCACGGTCGGGTGCCCTGGTGGCCCGGCCACAGGCCGTGCGCGTCTTCACAGCCCCCGCCCCCTGAGACATCGGTTGTCGCAGCCATCAAGCAGCGGGTGTCAGTAGCCGAGGGCTACGTCGACCAGGCCGAGCAGGTCCTCGCCGGCCAGCCAGCGGCGCACGTTCTCGCGCACCCGGTTGGTGATCAGCGGCAGGCCCATCTCGCGGGTGTTGCCGATGTGGGGCGTGATCACGCAGTTGGGCAGTGCCCACAACCCGGAGTCGTCGGGCAGCGGCTCGGGTTCGGTCACGTCCAGGACCGCCCCCGCGATGGTTCCCGACCGCAGCGCGGCCTCCAGCGCGGCGTGGTCCACATGCCCGCCGCGGGCCACGTTCACCAGCCAGCACTGCGGCCCCATCGACTCCAGCAGCGCTCCGTCCACCACGCCGCGGGTCTCGTCGGTCAGCGCCAGCGCCACCACCACGGCGTCGGCACCCGCCACCGCCTCTTGCACCGAAGCCAGCGTCATCGTCCGCACGGCGCCCTCGAACGCCTCTGCAGAGCGCCGCACCACCGTCACCCGGCAGCCCCACGGCTCCAGCAGCCGCATGAGCGACCGGGTGATGCCGCCGCCGCCCAGCACGGTGATCCGGGTCCCGAACAGGTTGCGCCCCGACTCGGCGCACCACGAGTCGGCCGCCGCGAACAGATGGAAGTCCCGCAGGCCCATCAACAACGCGGCTATGACCCATTCCGCCACCGGGTCGGCGTACACGCCCTTGGCGCAGGTCCACGTCAGGCGGGTGTCGAGATACTCGAGGAACGGCTCGATGCCCGCGTAGGGGAGCTGCACCCATTCCACCGACGAGGCCGCGGCGATCACCTCCGGGTACATGGCGGCCGCATAGGGGTCGGCCCAGATGAGCGCCTGAGCCGCGGCCAGGTCCGACACCTCGCCGCCGGCGTCGCGCACCGCGGCCGCGAACGCGTCGTGCATCACCGGCCGGGTGTCCGGCGCAACCGCGACGAGCCGGCTCACGTGATCACGCCCACTGCGCAGCCGTTCTGTGAGCAGATATGCCGACTGAGGCGGCTTCGTTGCTCAGAGAATCCGCGGCCTCGCCTCCAGCCCCGGGTCACAGGTTGAACTGGCGGTCTCCGGCGTCGCCGAGACCCGGCAGGATGAACCCCTTGTGGTCGAGCGCCTCGTCGACAGCGGCCACGCAGACCTTGGAGGCCAGCCCCGATTCGCGCACCCGCTCGATCCCCTCGGGAGCGGCCAGGACGCACACCGCGGTCACCGGCCCCGCGCCGCCGGCCCTCAGCGTCTCCAAGGCGTGGACGCATGATCCGCCGGTGGCCAGCATCGGGTCGAGGATCAGGGCGTCCCGCCCTTCGAGGCTCGCCGGAAGCGTGCTCGCATACTGGCTGGCCTCCAAGGTCTGCTCGTTGCGCCTGAGGCCTACGAACGCCACCTCCACGTCGCCGAGCAGCTCGAGCGCGGCGTCGAGCATGCCCAGCCCGGCCCGAAGCACCGGCACCACCACCGGGGGACGCCGGAGGCGGTGGCCCACCGTCGGACCCATGGGCGTGGTGACGTCGACGGATTCGAGCGGCGCCTGCCTCATGGCCTCGTAAACCAGGATCGAGCTCAGGTCGCGCAGCAGCCGCCGGAACTCGTGGTTGGGGGTGGACGAGTCGCGCAGGCGTGTCACCCGGTCTGCGACCAGCGCGTTGTCGATCACACGGACGTCGGTCACGGTCTTCTTGCTATCTCGATGCGTCCGCCCTCACCGTAGATGGCCGCGGCCAGCGCCTGCACGTCCTCCGGTGTCAAGCGGAGCAGATCCTCGCTGAGCCGCTGCTTGGTGATCACGTCCTCGTCGTCGCGGTCGCGTCGAGACAACAGCGCGCTGATCAGGTCGGAATTGCGAGACCGCGCGTAGTCGGTGGTCAGGATGGCGGTGGCCTGCTCGAACTCGGCGGGGGCCAGCCCGTTGGCGGCCACATCGGCCAGGATGACGAGCATCGTGGATCGGATCTCGTCGTAGCGGCTCGGGTCGAGGGTGGCGAACACCACCGAGTCGAAGGTGTGGCTGGGCCTGATGGTGCGCTCGACCTGAGCCCCCGCGGCGTAGGAGGCCCCCAGCTCCTCGCGTATCAGCAAGAACAGGCGCTCGTTCATGGCCACTCCGAGCGTGTCGGCGGCCACTGCCCGCAGCGGCGTGACCTCCAGGTCGGCCTCGTGGTGGATCTCCAGCACGGCGCTCTCGCCCTCGCCGACCGTCACCTGCCGCTGCACGAGATCATCAGGCATGGGCGGTCGGCGGTCGATGTAGGCGTCGGGCTCGCCGGCGGGGAGCGTGCCGATGTAGTGGCGGGCCAGACGCTCGATCACCGATGCGTCGACGTCGCCGGCGACGGCCACAATCAGGTCGTCGACCTTGCCGAGACGGCTCTGGTACATGGCCAGCAGCCGCTGCGGGGTTAGAGAATCGATCTCCTCGCGCTCGGCGATGGCCCGGTGCCAGGCGTCGCCGTAGCGGGCCTCCAGGTAGGCGATGGCCGCCTGCCAGCGGGGGTCGCGCTCCGCTAGCGCCAACCTCGTCTCGGCGGTGTGGATGGCGTCCGCATAGGCCTGTTCGTCCACCCGGGGTGCGGTCACCAGCAGGTGGATGAGTTGGAACATGGTCTCGGCGTCCTCGGCGCCGGCCGATCCGGCGAAGCCCTCAGCCGTCTCGCCAATGTAGGGATTGACCGAGACGGTGCGGTCTTCGAGGAATCGGTTCAGCTCCGCTCTCGACAGATCGCCTAGGCCGCTGTCCTGCACCGCGTTCACCGCGATAGCCGACAGGGCCCGGTCGCCGGGCGCCAGCAGCGACCAGCCCCCGAGGGACTGCGCCTGCAGGCTGACCGCGCCCTCGGCGATGCCGGAGGGCGCGAACATGACCCGCGCCCCGTTGGCGAAGGTCCACTCGTACCCGTCGTCGAAGAGGTCGAAGGGTCCCTCCGAGACGGGGTCCGCAGGTTCTGGGGGGTCCATGAGCTGATCTATGGCGGCCACCTCTCGCGGGGGTGGTCCGGACGTGGCCGCGGCCAGGGCGGCGTCGAGTTCGTCGACCGTCGGCACGCTCGACGGGTCGGGACCGACCGCGATGGCCAGCAGCCCGCCGCGCAGCATCTGCCACCGGAAGTGCTCGGTCAACTCCTCGTGCGTGAGCTGCGCCAGCAGTCGGGCGGTCCGGGTCACCGACCCTGCGATGGAGTCGATGTCGCCGCCGTAGAAGAAGTGGTCCTGGTAGACGCCCGCCCATTCACTGTCCTGGATCGTGGGCGCCCGGTCGAGCAGGAACTGCAGGCCGGCCACGACCTGGCGGATGGCTCGTCCCAGGTCGCCGGGGGTGAAGCCGTGCTCCTGCGCGGTCAACAGCACCGAGAGGTAGTCCTTGGAGGCAGTGTCGAGGTTGTCGCCCTGCCAGTTGGTGCCGTAGTACCTGAGCCCGCGGTTGTAGGTGAAGGCCAAGAAGCTCGGCGGGTCGACCTGGCTCAGCTCGCCCCGGTGGTAGGCGTCCTCGAGGCGGTTCCGGACCATCACCTCGATGAGCGTTTCCATGGTTGCGAGTCGGTCCCCGCCCACGGTGCCGAGATCGTAGGGATCGATGGGTATGTCCAGCGATATGTAGGTGACGCCCTGCCTCGGGTCGGTCACCACATGGCTCGAGGATTCGGCTGGAGGTATGTGCACGCTGGGGGCCCGGCGCCCCTCGCCCGGCGGCAGCGGCCCGAAGTGCTCCTCAACCAGCGCACGCTGGTCACCTACCGCCATGTCGCCCACCACGACCACCGCCATGTTGGCGGGCACGTACCACTTCTCGTAGAAGGCTCGCAGATCCTCCGCCGTCATCGCGTTGACGGTGTCGAGGGTGCCGATGGGGTCGCGGCCCTCATAGGGGGTTCCCCGCGTGTAGATGCGGTCGAACTCGCCGGAGATGAAGCCGTCGACGCTCTCCACGGCGAGGCGCATCTCGTCGAGGACGATGCCCCGCTCGGCTTCGACCGCGTCGGGCTCGAAAGCGGCCGCGCCTGCCATCTGCGACAGGGCTCGGAACACCAGGGGCGCCTTGTGGTCCGCGTCGAGGCGCACCTCGATCCGGTAGAGGGTCAGGTCGTGGCCCACCCCGGCGTTGACGTCGGGGCCCAGTTCCACGCCGATCTCCCGCAGTGCCTCCCCGAGGGAGTTGCCGGGGAAGTCGGCGGTGCCGTTGAACAGCATGTGCTCGACGAAGTGGGCGATGCCGGCCTGATCGTCGGTCTCGTCGACCGATCCGACGTTCACTAGCAGACGCACCGCGAGGTTCCTGCCCGGGTCGTCGTTATGGCGCAGGTAGTAGGTGAGGCCGTTGTCGAGAGTCCCGATGGTCACGGCCGGGTCGACGGGCAGCGGGGCGGGGTCGTGGGCCGGCACGGGTTCGGCCGGGTGCACCAGCCCGATCGCCCGGGCCAGGAGAGTGGCCATCTCGCCTCGGGTGACATTGCGCTGCGGGCAGTATCGGGCCGGGTCGCGGTCGCAGCCGGCGGTGATCCGCGCCGCCGCGAGGCGGTCGACGTCGTCGGCGAAGTCGTGGTCGGCCGCCACGTCCGCGAACCCGGCTCTCACACCCCGGTCCAGGCCGAAGGCGCCGGCCAGGACCGCCGCCGTCCGGCCGCGGTCGATGGGATCGTCGGGACAGAATCTCAGTGGTTCGGTCTCACATCCTTCGATGATCCCCAGCTCGGCGAGGCGCTCCGCGTGCGGCGACCACCACGCACCCGGGTCGACGTCGGCGAAGCGCGACGAGCCGGTAGCCGGGGGGTCGGCGCGGTCGAGGATCCGGACCAGCCACACCGCCATCTCCCGGCGGGGAAGGTCCTCGTCGGGGCAGAGTTCGTCGCTGTCCGCGCAGCCGGTGCGCGAGAACACGTCCACGCCGAAGAAGGACTCGAAGTACAGCAGCGCGTCGATGGATGGCTGATGAACGCCGGCGTCCTGGCTCTGCACCCGCGCCGCCTGGTCGCCGGCGGCGGGTGCATGGGCGATGGCCGAGACCGCGACAAAGAGGGCGGCCAGCAGGGCGATGCGGCGGCGGACAGTGGTCATGGCTGAGTCTCCTCAAGTCGCGGGGAGAGGTTCGGGTCCGGCCTCGTGTCAGGCGGGGGCCGGCCCCGGGCCGCTTCGAGCGGAGCATATCCGGGCTTGATGACAGCCTCGATCATCTGGAGCCTCTCCCGGAAAGGAAGGAAGCTCGACTTCATGGCGTTGACTGTGAGCCAGCGCAGGCGGGCCCAGCCGTAGCCGAACGCGTCGACTAGGGCGGCCATCTCCGAGGTCATCGACACGTTCGACATCAGCCGGTTGTCGGTGTTGACCGTCACCCGGAACCGCAGGTCGACGAGGGTGTCTATCGGGTGCTCGGCCATCGAGGCGAACACTCCGGTGTTGATGTTGGAGGTGGGGCACACCTCCAACGGGATGCGGCGGTCCCGCATGTAGTGGGCCAGCCGGCCCAGCGTGCGTTCGCCGGGGCCGTCGGCGGCGACGTCCTCGATGATGCGGATGCCATGCCCGAGGCGCTCGGCGCCGCAGAACTGCAGGGCCTTCCAGATGGAGCGGGGGCCGTAGGCCTCGCCTGCGTGGATCGTGATGTGGAAGTTCTCGCGGTGGCAGTACTGGAACGCGTCCAGGTGGTCGTCGGGGGGATGGCCGTCCTCGGGGCCGGCGATGTCGAAGGCCACCACGCCGTGGTCCCTCCAGCGGACCGCGGCCTCGGCCACCTCGGCCGACCGGTCCAGATGGCGCATGGCGGTGCAGATCGCCCGGATGGTCAGGCCGGTGCCGGCGCTGCCCCGTGCGAATCCGTCGAGGACCGCCTCGATGGCGCCGTCGAGGGTGAGGCCCCGCTCGACGTGCAACTCGGGAGCGAACCTGACCTCGGCGTAGACGACCCCGTCGGCGGCGAGGTCCTCGGCGCACTCGCGGGCCACCCGGGCGACGGCCTCGGGGGTCTGCATCACCCCGACGGTGTGGGCGAAGGTCTCCAGGTAGAGGGTCAGGTCCTTGCGGTTGGCGCCCCGTCGCATCCAGGCGGCCAGACCGGCCGGATCGGTGGTGGGAAGCTTCGTGTATCCCGTCTCGCCGGCCAGTTCGATGATGGTCCCGGGGCGCAGCCCGCCGTCGAGATGGTCGTGGAGCACGACCTTGGGGGCGCGGCGGATGCGCTCGCGGTTGGGAGGGCCGACCTCGACAGCGTTCACGGAATTCCGATCCTACAACGGTAGCCTTGTGTCTCTGATGACCCTTTCCGATCCGCTCGTCGACGTCCGCCCTATGGGAGCCGGCACCTCTGCGCCGGCTCCCGCCGGATCCGGCGCCTTCGCCGACCTCGGGTTGTGCGACGAGATCGTGGTGGCGCTGGCGGCGCGGGGCATTACCGCGCCGTTCCCCATCCAGGCTCTCGCCATCCCCGATGCGCTGGCCGGCCGCGACGTGTGCGGCAAGGCCAAGACCGGTTCCGGGAAGACGCTCGCCTTCGGCCTGCCCATCCTGCAGCGGCTTCCGCGGGCGAAGCCCGGCTCGCCCACCGGCCTGGTGCTCGCCCCCACTCGCGAGCTGGCCAACCAGATCTGCGACGAGCTGGCCGCTCCCGCGGCCGCGGTCCGGCGCCGGGTGCTAGCCATCTACGGCGGGGCGCCCATCGACAACCAGATCGCCCGTCTGGGCGACGGTGTCGATCTGGCGGTGGCCACGCCGGGCCGGATGATCGACCTGATCGACCGGGGCGCGGTGAGTCTGCGGGCCGTGCGCCACGTGGTGGTTGACGAGGCCGACCGGATGGCCGACATGGGCTTCCTGCCCCAGGTGGAGTGGATCCTGCGCAACGTCGAGAGCGGCCATCAGACCCTGCTGTTCTCGGCCACCCTCGACGGCGCCGTCGATTCTCTGATCAGGCGCTACCAGAGCCAGCCCTCCATGCACTCTGTGGCGCCCCGAGAGGTCACCGTGGCCGAGATGGTCCATCGCTTCGTGGGCGTCCACAAGCTCGACAAGGTGAAGGTAGCCGCGGCCATCGCCGGCACGGCGCGGCGAGCACTGATGTTCACCCGCACCAAGATGGCTGCCGACCGGTTGGCCCGCGACCTGCGGCGCGAGGGCGTGAAGGCTGCGCCGATCCACGGCGACCTGCGCCAGGCGGCCCGCGAGAAGTCTCTGCGGCAGTTCATAGAGGGCAACCTTCCGGTTCTGGTGGCCACCGACGTGGCCGCCCGGGGGATCCATGTCGACGACGTCGACGTCGTGGTGCAGTACGACCCTCCGTCGGATCACAAGACCTATGTGCACCGGGCCGGGCGCACCGCCCGGGCAGGCGAGTCCGGTGTGGTGGTGACGCTGTCGCTCTGGGATGAGGAACTCGACGTGAAGCGGCTCCAGCGGCGTCTCGAACTCGACGAGCCGATCGTGGAGATGTTCTCCAACGACGGCCGCCTGCGGGACCTGGTTCACGGCGTCTAGAGGCCGAGCGAACCGCCGCGGGCCGGTGGGCACGTTTCGGCGGCCGTACCGGCCTAGACTGGCCGGCGACCCTCACGGGTCACGCCATCGAGAGCGGTCCGACCCCCGGGTCGGGCCCGGCAACCTGGGACGGACACCCAAGGTGCCATCCCGCCTCCGGGCGGGGATGCGGCGCCGGCCAGCCGGCGCAACCAAGTGTCCTCAGGGGAACACCCCCCGGAGTCACTGGCCCTTGAGCATCCGGTCCGGGAGCCGGTCGTCGATCCAGGCGGAGCGGCGGCGCTGAGCACCGGCGACGAGGAGCAAGGTTGAGCGCAGGTTCCCACATCGAGCCTCCGACTCCCGCGGGCGGGCGAGCCGGCCCCGGGGGGCGCTTCCCGGCCGGGCTGCCCGTCACCGGCGCCTGGCAGCCCGGCGATCCCGGCGGCGACCGCCGGTTCGTTACCATCACCGACGGCCGGCCCTTCGCGCTGGAGTGGGGCGGTCGGCTGACCGAGGTGCGGCTGGCCTACGAGACCTGGGGGCGGCTCGACGAGCAGGCCTCCAACGCGGTGCTGGTGTGCCACGCGCTGACCGGGGATTCCCACGCGGCCGGCGACAGCGGCCCGTCGCATCCCACTGCGGGCTGGTGGTCCGACATGATCGGTCCGGGCAAGGCGATCGACACCGACCGCTACTTCGTGGTGTGCAGCAACGTGGTGGGCGGCTGCCAGGGCACGACCGGCCCCGCCGACGTCGACCCGGCCGACGGCCGGCGCTACGGGCCCCGCTTCCCGGTAGTGACGATCCGCGACATGGTCCGGGCCCAGGCCCTGCTGGCCGACCATCTCGGGATCCGCAGCTGGCTCGGGGTGGTCGGCGGCTCGATGGGAGGCATGCAGGTCCTGGAGTGGGCGGCCATGTACCCCAGGAGGGTGCGGTCGATCCTGCCGCTGGCCACCTGCGCCGCGGCCAGCGCCCTGCAGCTCGCCTGGAGCGCGGTGGAGCGGCTGGCCATCGCCACCGACGGCGGCTGGCACGACGGCGACTACTACGACAAGCCCGAGGGGCCCTGGCTGGGTCTGGCGGTGGCACGCCAGATTGCCCAGGTGACCTACCGGTCCGGCGAGTCCTTCGAGCGCCGGTTCGGGCGGCGGCTGTACGACCCGGAGGAGGATTTCGACCTGTGGGGCCGCTTCCAGATGGAGTCGTACCTGGACCATCACGGCCAGAAGCTGGTGCGGCGCTTCGACGCCAACACCTATGTCGTGCTCAACCGGTCGATGGACCTGCACGACATCGGGCGGGGGCGGGGCGGCATCGCCGCCGCTCTGGGCCGCATCGCCGTGCCGGTGCTCACCGCGTCGGTCACCAGCGACCGCCTGTATCCGCCCCATGAGCAGCAGGCGCTGGCTGACGGGATTCTCGCGGGCGGCGGGGACTGCCGCCGCGTGTTCGTCGACAGCGACGAGGGTCACGACGGGTTCCTGCTCGAGCACGAGCCCTTGCACGGTCCGGTCAGCGGCTTCCTGGAGGAGGTCCACGATGGCTGACGAGCCCTCCACCGGCGGTCTCCACGCCCACACCCGGGCGATCCGGGCCGGGCGGGCCGACAACCAGAACGCGCTGGCTCCGATCCTGTGGGCCACTTCGACGTTCACCGCGACCAGCGTCTCGGAGGCCCGCGACCTGGCCGTCGACACACACTCGACCCGGTTCTACGCCCGCTACGGCAACCCGACCGTCAAGGCGTTCGAGGAGGTGGTGGCAGACCTGGAGGGCACCGAGTCGGCCCGGGCGTTCGCCTCGGGCATGGGCGCGCTGAGCGTCATCGTGCTGGGGCTGTGCTCCAGCGGCGACCACATCGTGGCCCAGCGCCAGCTCTACGGAGGCACGCAGCTGCTGCTGCAGACGGTCTGTCCCCGCTTCGGCATCGGCGTGACCTTCGTCGACGGCACCGAGCCGGGCGCCTTCGCTGAGGCCGTCATCCCGGGGCGCACGGTGCTGGTGATCGCGGAGTCGCCGGCCAACCCCAAGCTGGACGTGATCGATCTGGCCGAGGTGGGGGCCATCGCCGGGCCGATGACCGTGGTCGACTCGACGTTCGCCACTCCGCTGGCCCAGAGGCCGGCCGAGTACGGGGTCGATCTGGTGGTGCATTCGGCCACCAAGGCCATCGCCGGCCACAACGACGCCACCATCGGGGTCGTGGCCGGCAGCGAGGAGCTGCTGGCGTGGCTGTGGAGCTACGCGGTGCTGCACGGCGCGGCGGCCTCGCCGTTCGACGCGTTGAACGCTCTAAGGGGAGTCCGCACGCTGGCGGTGCGGCTGCGGCAGCAGACCGACACCGCCACCGCGCTGGTCGCCGCCCTGGAGGGCCACCCGGCGGTGGAGGCCGTCTACTACCCGGGCTTGGAGTCGCATCCCCAGCACGAGCTGGCCGCCAAGCAGATGGAGCTGGCCGGGGGCCTGGCCACCTTCGAGCTGCGGGGCGGGTATGAGGCGGGCCGCTTGTTCATGGAGGAGGTCCGGGTGGTGCAGTTCGCCACCTCGCTGGGCGGCCCGGAGAGCCTGGTCACCCATCCGGCTTCGACGACCCATGTGAGCCTGCTTCCCGCCGAGCTGGAGGCGATCTGCATCGGCCCGGGCACGATCCGGTTCTCGGCGGGGCTGGAGCACACCGACGATGTGGTCGCCGACCTGATCGGCGCGCTGGATCGGGTGGAAGAGGTCGTTCCGTCGGCGAATCGGTAGCGTCGGGCGCCGTGCGTTCGAGCAAAGGTCCGGTGGCCGCACCGCTGCTGGCTCTCGCGTTGAGCCTGCTGGCGGCCTCGCCGGTCTCTGCTGACGACGGTGGAGATGGGGGAGTGGTCGGCGCCGAGGGGTCGAGCGCGGTGCGGATGGTGGATTCGGTCCAGTCCGAGGTGGAGGCCGATCCCGATTCTGAACCCGCCCGGCGCCTGGTCGACCGCGAGAGCAGCGAGCGGGTCAATGCGGTGGTGATCGCCCTGTGGGCGATCGCCGGGGTGATGACGGTTCTGCTGGGGCTCTTCCTGTGGCACACCAGTCCCCGCCGGCGTTTGAGGCTGGCCGTCGGCGGATCGGCCGGGTTGTCCGACGAGGCCGAAGGCGCTGCCGAACCGGCTGGGGATGAGCCGGGCGAGGACGAGCCAGGGGCGGACTCGTCGAAAGGGCGCTTCGAGGCGATGGCGCGGGCGGCGCTCGTCTGGCTGCGCTCGAAGCTGGCTCCGCGAAAGCAGTTGGAGTCTGCCGGCGGCAGCTCCCAGCAGGAGTCCGAGTCGGCTACCGATGGCTCCCAGCAGGCGTCCTACGGAGAGTCCTCTGACGGGGAGTCCGTGGACGAGTCGGCCGTGTAGGAGTTCGGCGAGGAGAACGACGAGCAGCGTTCGGTCTAGATTGGCGGGCATGGCCGAGGGTTTCGACGCTGACGCGATGATCGAGCGCTTCCGCGAGCGCGCTGCGGGGGTGAAGCGGCGGAACCTCCCGCCGGTGGCCGGCGAGGAACGGCGGCACTTTCTGGAGCAGGCCCAGCTGGACTTCCAAGACTTCGCGATGATCGGTGACGCCGAGGCCACGATGGAGGACGGCGTCCTTCACTTGAGCATTGATCTGCGCCCCCCGGAGGGCGGCTAGAACGGGCGCAAGACGTTCGGAGGGACGGTCGGGCCACGGCGGCTCGACCTCCGGGGGCGTGGCCGTCGGGGTGTGGCCTCGGTAGGATCGTCCATCCCGCGGACGTAGCTCAGTTGGTAGAGCGCAACCTTGCCAAGGTTGAGGTCGCCGGTTCGAAGCCGGTCGTCCGCTCGGATGGATACCGCCGGAGCCCTCCGCGTGGAGGTTGGAGGGGGGCCCGGCGATGGAGCCGGCACGATGCTCCTGGTGCTCGGCGACTACTGGCAGCCCGACCGTGACGAGCGCACCGAGATAGGCGAGCTGGTGCACCGGGCCAAGGACCAGGGCGATCCCGGGGCCGCGTCGGAACTGGCGGAGCGGTTCGCCAGCCTGGCAACGGCCCTGCCGGAGACGCCCGGCGGTCTGCCGCGTCTGGTAACACCGGTCCCGCCCAGCGACGGTGGTCGGCCAGATCTTGCAGCGATGCTCGCCTCGTCGCTGGCCGCCGCGGGAGCGGGGGAGTACCGGCCGAGCCTCATCGTGAAGCGCAATCCCACACCCCGCATGCGCCACCTAGACCCCGAGCGCCGGCCCGAGGTGGCGGCGTCAGCCGGCTACAGCGCTCGCGAGCCCGTGGCCGGACGCCACATCGTGGTAGTCGACGACGTAGTGTTGACCGGCACCACGCTGAACGCAGTAGCGGCCTGCCTGCACGACGCAGGAGCGGCCTCCGTCACTGCAGCCGCCGCGGCCCGCGCCAGGTGCCGCTGAGACCGCCTGTCAGTAGGTAGGGATTCCCTCAGTCCCTTTCGAATCCCGGGTGCTCGTGCAAATGCCGCAGCGCCGCTGCGATGTCGTCAACGCTCAGTGCCTCCGCCGCGATGGTCATGACGAGTTCATACACGTCGTCGTTGGCAGCCGCGCGCACGCTGGCGTCGTTGAGTTCCAGGAAGACGGCCGTTGCGAGCCAGCCGAGCCGCTTGTTGCCGTCGATGAGGGGATGGTTGTTGACGATCGAATGCAGCAGAGCGCCGGCCTTGGTCCAGACATCCGGGTACGCGTCCTCGCCGAACGCCGAAGCCTGAGGTCGCGCCACGGCCGCCCCGAGAAGTCCGACATCGCGTACCGGCGGGGGTTCGCCGAGCAATCGGCGAGCGAGTTCCAGGAGGTCCTCAGTGTCGAGGTACTCGAAGCCGAGGCTCACTCGCCCAGCCGCCGGAGTGCGTCGGCGTGGCGCTGCATGATTACATCGGCCGCGGCCGCGACCCGGTCGCGATGCTCAGCCCTGGCGACGTACTCGCGCACCGCCCGCCGGACCGCCTCCTGCATGGAAGTGCCGTCGAGCGCGGCCCGCATTCGCAGAGCGTCCTGCTCCTCGTCGGTCAACCTGAGTGTCATAGCCATGCCGATATGGTATCAGATGGATATCATTCTGCGTGTGGAGCCGCGAGTCGACCGCGGCATGCCGCCGGTACGCTGCGAAGCCCTGCGCCGGTGCCCGAGCGGACCAAGGGAACGGCCTGCAAAGCCGTAAAGCCGCGGGTTCA
>VYBO01000072.1 GCA_009844405.1 Acidimicrobiaceae bacterium | reverse complement strand
GCGCGTCCCGGGTGTGGGGCCCACCCCCGCGGGGTCCCCACCCCAAAAAAATCGGGGGTTTGTGTCGGGGGGGCCCCCCCCCCCCGACCCCCCCCCCCCCCCCCCCCGGCGGAACCCTGGGCCGCCACGTCTAGCTAGCGGCGCCGGCCGGGCGACCAAGAGCCCTCAGCCGGCGGCGCCCACCATCGGAGTGTGCGCGGCCCTGCTCGTCGCCGCGCTCATGTTTCGGGCCAACGGCGTCTTCGGGGGACCCGTCTCCAATCTCGTCGGGTTCGGAGTCGGGGCAGTGCTCGGATTCGCGGCCCTGGGCTGGTTCGCGGAAGCCGACAACCGCAGGCAAGTGCCCTCGCGCTACCGCGGCGGCAGCAGCACGCGGCGATTCGTCTGCGGGGCGGCCGTGGCGGCCTGGGCTCTGGGCATCGTCCACGCCTACTTCCTAGGACTGGAGACAACGAGGCATCTGTGAGGATCGCTCGGCGCCTCATGCCCGCCCGCGTCAGGCGCGGGCTCGCCGTCTGCGCGGCGGTCACGGCGGCGTCCGCGGCGGCGGTGCTGCACGGAGCGTCACCGGCGACCGCTCAATCCTCGACCGGGGGAGGGTACCGGCCATGCGACCCAGCGACGCGAACCGTGGACCTTCTGCTGATGATGGACGAATCGGGTTCACTCAACGGGCCCGGCGGCAACGATCCCGGCGGCGAGCAGCGCAGGTCCGCGCTCGAGCAGATCCGCGGCGACCTGTCGAAGCGCCCCGGAGTGCATGTCGCTCTCATCGGCTTCGACGAAGAGCCCCGCCTCCACGCGCCGAGCTTCGCGCCCGCCGCAGCCGACGGCGACCAGCATCCCTCCGACGCCGAGATCGAGGCTGCTATGGGCGCCGAGTTCCACACGCACTACGGCGTGGCGCTCGAGGCGGCGGTGGCAGCCTTCGAGCAGGCGCGCCCTGACTCGTGTCGGGTGATGGTCTGGTTCACCGACGGTCTGCACGACCCCGAACCAGGGTTCAGCGAGGAGGAGACCCGGACTGCGGAGGATCTTCGCGGCCGGCTGTGCGGAACGATGAAGCAGCGTTTCGCCCACGAGCGGATCCAGACCTTCGCAGTGCTTCTCGGACAGAGCTTCCAGCGGGGACTGTCCGCCTCCGACCCTTATCGGCGGGGCATGGCCGAGGCGTCCATGGACGTGATCCGCGCCTTCACCGGGCACCTCGACTCGCCGGTCGTCGCCGAGGTTCCGACAGCGCCGGACTGCCGCGACATACGCGAGCGGTCCGGGGAGATCCTCACTGTCGCGAACGTGCTGGACCTGCCCAACCGGCTGATCGAACCGACCTTGACCGGCTTCCGCGACTGGACGGACTGCGAGCGTCTGCGCGACGGCAGCAGGGTTGCCAGCGGCGAGCTGCCCGCCGGCGCCTTCATCGAGGAGATCCAGGTCTTGGCCTACGGCGGCGAGATCAGCCGCTTCCGGCTGCTCGACTCGCCCCAGGCAGGCCCCGACGACGGTGATTGGCAGCGGCTTCCCGCCGGGTCGCGCCGACTTGCGCTCGCGTCGGGTGACCTGCAGGGCCTGCCCGCGGGCTGGAGCCTCGGGCTCGAGGTCGTCCAAGACGGATCTTCGGAGTACCGCGAAGTCACGCTCGCGTGCTACTCCCGACCGGTCGGCGAGCCCCTGACGATGCACGCGACGGTCGTCGACGCGGAGGGCGCAGTTCTCGCCGAGCTTGCTGCGGGCGCCTCCCACACGCTGCGCGTCGACATGTGGCCCTACGAGTGTCCGCTGGACGAGGCCGCCTTCGTGCTCGTGCCGGAGTACCCGACCACGCCCATCCGCAACCGGGCCTGCGAGCAGGGCCAGTACGCAGACTTCGACTACCGCAGCGGCAGGCCCGACGATGCGACCCGAGTCGTGCGGCTCGAAGGGCGGGTGGAACCCAGGTTCGCCGCGAATCTCTGGGGCCGCCAGTCTGAGCTTGTCGCAGAGGTTGCGGCCGACTTCACGGTCCTCGCGCCTCCCCCGACCACGACGACCACGACTGCGCCGCCGGCGCCGCAGCCACCGACACTCGAATGCGAGGAGTCGCCGCCCAGGGTCGAGGGCGACTGGCAGGGGGGCGCATTCTCCGGCCGGATCGTCGCCTCCGAATGCCGCGTCAACCTGCCCGAGGACGGCGCTCCCACCGACGGCGCCGGCAGCGTCGGTGTCGCCGCCCCGTCAGGCGACGTCACGTATCACCTCGAGAGGCCCGACGGGACCAGGATCACGGGCCGACTCGGCCGCGACGACCTGCCCGAGCAGTTCCGGGTCGTCAGCGAACCACTCGCACCGCAAGGGCCGTGGGACCTCGACGGCGAGGTGCAGGTGACGCTCGACTGGCAGTTGCCTGACCGCCCCGCCGAACCGCAGGCAGAGCGCCTCGTGGTCCCGCCGCTGCCCGTGCCCGTCCCCGACCCGCCGACACTGGACTGCTCGGACTCGACTCCCACGCTCGTCAATGCGGGCGACGGCGAAGTGCCGGTAGATCCCCTCCGGGCCGTGGCGGACTGCACGGCTACGGGGCCCGGCATCGGTGAACTGCTGCTCACCGCCGCCTGGTCGGCCGATTCCGCTGCCGACGATTCAGGGCGCGGATTGCCGGAGTCCTTGGACTGGCGGTTCGATTCCGGCCCCGGCCTGGCCGCTGACGGGAGCAGGCTGCGGCTGGGCTCAGGCGAGCGACTGACGGCCCTGGAGTTCGTCTCGACTGCGCCGCTCGACAACGCCCGACTGGAGGGCGCCGGGAGCTTGACGGTCGAGGCAGTCTGGCTCCTGCCCTGGTCTGAGCAGAGGGTGATCGCCCAAGAGGATCTGCGCGTGGAACTGGACCTGAGGGCCCGCAGCAATCCGTGGCTCGCCGCGCTCTTGGCGCTCATCGCCGCGGTCCTCACCTACACGATGCTCTACGGGATGATGGCGCGGTCGAACCGGCTGCCCCCGGCGGGAGGCTTCTTCGCCACAAGGGTGGAGTTCGCGACACAGCGGCGACCGACCGGACTGCACTCTGCAGGACTCGAGAACTTCAGTCTCGAGGCGGCCGACATGGAAGCGATCTCCGGGACCCGGCAGCAGCTGCGCGTATTCGACCTCCGAATCGACGCCGAGCGTCCACGCTGGTGGCAGATCGCCTCGGTCCTCAGCAGCGGCTGGGGCCGGCCGAGCCGGCCGCAGGGCTCGCACTCCTTCGCCGCCAAGCCCGCAGGCCCCCGGGCACAGCCCGGAACCACCGCCGGACAGTTCTCAGAACTGGCCGTCATCGCGCTCACAGACGCCGGCCCCGGCATGGCCGACACGCCCGACGGGGTCGCCTACGTGCTCGTGCCCAAATGTCGCGAGGATCGACGATTCGAGAGCCGAGACCTCGCCGACCTGCTGAGGCCCGTAGGCGAGCTCCTCGCAGCGGAGTCAACTCCCGATGCCGGAACCACCAGCACATCCGACGCCCACGAGCCAGGCCGGGACGCGAGCCCGCCCGCGCGGGGCGCATCCTCGCCCGAGGCCCCGCCCACGAGGGCCCGTGACGAACCTCCGAGCCGAACCGCTCCCCCGCCGCGTCCGCGGCCCAGAACGGACGGCGGCCCGGACGATTCCCCGCCGCGGGGCCGGGAACCTCCTCCCCGAATGCCCCGCTGACCGGCCGGCTCAGCGGCGGCGATGGGCGCCAGCCCCGAGATTCGGCCGACAGAAACCCTCGACCATCTGAACGAACAGCACAGGAGAAGCCGAGACCATGTACGCGAAGTTCCTATTCGTCGGGCTGGGAGGATCGGGCGGAAAGACGCTGCGCTTTCTCAAGCACGAACTCCGGCGCTGGCAGAACGAGCACAACATCGCCGGGCCGCTGCCGAAGGGCTGGCAGTTCATCAACATCGACACCCCGAACGTCGCGGACGGCACCGAAATCGACGACTTGGTCGACCCGCTCACGCCGGGCGAGTACGTCGGCCTGATCGACCGCGGCATCACCGTCGGGACCGTCCAGGGGAGCCTCGACGTCAAGCCCGTACTCCACTACGACCTCTGCGGCTGGCGGCCCGACCCCGCCGGGATGGCGGGAAGCGTGCCCCTGCTGATGGGCGCCGGGCAGTTCAGGGCGATCGGACAGACCGTCGCCCTGGCCTACGCCTCGAAGATCAACACGGAACTGAAGAAGTGCTTGAACCGACTGACGGCGCCCGGCACGGACGCCGAACTCGGCGAGCTGTACAAGCAGGCCACTGGGAACGATCCGGCTGCCAAGTCGAACACCTACGTCGTGGTGATCTCGTCGCTCGCCGGCGGCACGGGTGCGGGCCTGCTCAACACCGTATGCGACATACTGCGAGCCACGATGCCCGTCGGCGTCGGTGACCACGTCTTCGCGCTCCTCTACACACCCGACGTCTTCGACTCGTTGGCGGGCGCGGTCACCGACGGAGTGCAGGCGAACACCCTCGCGTCGGTCAGCGAGTTGATCAACGGAACCTGGCGAAGCGGCAACGACCCGATACTGCTGCCGGAGCCGGTTCTCAACGCAGCCGGAATGGTTGTGAAGGGCGTCGAGCGCGGCCCCGCCTACCCCTACCTGGTAGGGCGAAAGAATGCCGAAGGCATAGACTTCGGCACGCCGGAGAGGACCTTCGAGATGGCCGGCCGATCCCTCGCCTCGTGGCTGACCGACGTCTCCGTCCAACAACAACTCATCGCGTACACCATCGCAGGCTTCAAGGCGTTGGCGCTTGGTATTCCGATGGGCGAGATCCTCGTGGACGCGGGCGGTGGCGCCAAAGGGCTCCCCATGTTCTCGGCTCTCGGCTTCTCCCGGGTGAGCCTGGGAACGGACTATCTCGAGGACTACATCGTGAAGCGCATCGCCCGCGACGCCCACGAGCACCTGGCTGACTATCACCTGCTCTCCGACGAAGCGAATCGGGTGCGGCGCGATCTGGGAACCGCCGACGCCGACCAGATCTCCCGCGGGATCGCCGAGGAGTACCGGGACTCCTTCCTGCGCGAGGCGGACCTGTCGGAGTACGGGCCCGACGAGAACCAGATCATCGACGCGCTGCGCCCCGATGAGGGGCTCGAGGAGGCCTTCGTCCAGAGCGCGCTCAAGCAGACGAGCGTCGGCCACGGCGACAAACAGAGCCTCCACGACTGGATCGTGGAGATCACATACGCTGTGGAGCAGTCGCTGAGTTCATACGAACGCGACTATCAGGACGCTCTCACGGCCAGGATCCGCGAGTGGGTCCCCACCATCGAGGCCCAAGTGCTCGACGCCTTGGAGCGGCAGGTCGCCAGCCGCGGTCTCCTCGTCGCGACAGCACTGTGCGAACTGGCGGCCGAGCACCTGGAGCGTGACGTCACCCGTGACCTCCGCGACGAGGCGAAGGTGAATCGGGACTGGCAGGCCAGCTGGAAGAGGGCACCGCGGTCGACCCTCGAAGGGCTCGAAGGAAGGATGGACGGCGACGACCCGAGGCTGGAGGAGGCGGTGCGCGAGGCGGTCCATCTGGCCAAGTACGCGGGCGAGGCGAGCCTTCGCGACCGGTCGGCGGGCCTGTGCGACGAGATCGCCAAGCGCCTCCTGCATCCGCTGGCGCGAGCGCTCCGCGACGCGGGCGCCAAGGCCGGCGATGAGAAGCGCGACGCGCAAGCTTGGCCCGCCTGGAACGACGGCCGACCCCCGAAGTCGTTCGAACCGCCGGTCAGCGAATTCGCAGTGATCGACACCTCAGAGTTCCCCGAGCAGTTCTCCGACCGGCTCGGGCGGACATTCCCGAAGGATGCGCCAGAGGTCCGCAGAGTGGCCGTCCGCGACGCGATCGTCATCGGCGAGTTCCTCAAGTCCGAGCCCGGGATGAGCGACATCGACTACAACCAGTCGCGATGCATCGCGGTCCGGGACCACTGGTGGCCCAGGACCGAGAGGCCCTTGGACCCTTCGCGCAATCCGACCCCGGTCACAGCCCGCGTGCAGACCCGCACCGATGATCTGGAGCGACGGGCCAAGGGATGGCTCCGCCGTCAGGGCACCCCCTTCGAGCGTCTCCTCAGCCACGGAATCCGCTCCTATCTCGGTGACGACGGCCCGTTCGACGACGACCTCACCGAAACGGAGATCGAACAGAATCGCGAAAGGTTCTTCGTGCAGCTGAACGCCGCCGTGAAGGCGTCGGGGCCGCTTGTGAACATCGACAAGGGTCTCCTCGGAAGGGTGCACCCCGGGGCGGCTCCCGAGTCGCACCGGCGGAGCTTCAGCCAGATTCCGCTGCAAGGCCATCCCGCCGAGGAGCGGCTCCGCGAGATCCTGTCGGCCGTCGGCGTGACAGACGCCGATGTGAAGGACATGCTCACCAACAGCGCCGCCGTGAAGCATGTGGACGTCAACAGCGTGCTGCACGCCCCCCATTCCATACTCGTGATGCAGTCACTGACCGACCCGGTGGCGGGCGCGTGGAACAAGGCCAAGGCCACTCCGACGGGACCCTTCGACTTCTGGCAATTGCGGAGAGGCAGGCGCCTCGACAAGTTCGTGCCCGTTCCGCAACCGCTGCTGCTGTGCATGATCCGGGGCTGGTTCACCGGCATCGCCCTCGGCCGGATCGACAAGGGCGGACGCGGTCAGCCGGTACGGATCCTGCGCGGCGGGAACGCCGCGTCGTTCCCGCATCCGCTGCTGTCGCCGATCGTCAACAACGACGACACGCTCGCCTGCGTGATGGAAGCCATCGGATTGGCGTACATCGAGGTCGGCGCCCTCGACAGCCTCACGCCACTCGACGCCTACAAGGAGCTGCGTGATCTCGGGCTTGCCGGCGACGGCGGCGCCATGGCCGACCTGTACCCCTACGGCGAGCCGAACACGGCCCTTCAGGACTGGATCGACAGCGGGCAGGTCGGAAAGTGGCTCGACGGCCCGCTCCTCGAAGAGTCCGGATCACAGACCCCGCATGAACGGGCCCAGCGGCTGTCCGAGTTGTTCGAACAGGCCCGCACCGACTTCGGAACCCGTTACGAAGCCGAGACGGTGAAGTGGGCGAAGGACGCGAAGCACCTGTCCAAGGCGCCGCGATGGACTGGCCTGTGGCGGCACATGACGAAGGCGCTCGAACAGCTGTCGACCGCCTGCGGTCAGGAAGTGCCCGCAGGCAGCGGAGTGTGGTGACACACGACCCGGCCCTGCTGCGACCCGACGCCGACTACCGGCGGCTGGCGGGCATCGTCGCGGACGGCGGTCCGCGCCGCGCCGTCGTTGTCGTCCACCACGCCGCCGACTCGCCGGTCGTCGACGGGATGGAGAAGATCCGAGCCCTGATCGCGGACGGCTGTGCCAGGCCGGTCCTCGCGGTGAGCGTCTCGGCGGAGTGCGTCGACGGCCGCGGCCTGATGGGCGAGGATGCGCTCGCCGCCGACCCGCTTGTCGCTCTGTCGCGCGCCGGCCGGATCGATCGGCTCGACGTCGTGAGCGTCTTCAGCGGCCCGCTCGACGAAGCAGCGCTCGTCCGGCTGGCCGCGGCCACTGAAGAACTCCTTCAGGTCTGCCGCCTCCTGGCGCCGCCCGACACGCCGGTCAACGACTTCCGGATCGCCTTCTGTGAGCGTGGCGCCGCGTCCGACGTCAGGTTCCACGGTGGCGACAAGCGGATCGTCGTCGTTCCCGAGGATCGCAGGCTGGCGTCGGCCGTGGCGCGGCCTCTCGACGCCGACGATCCCGAATCCTTCGGCAGCCACATAGCCGTCGAGACACTCTCGATCGGCGGCCTGTGGGCGACCATGGACGCCGACCTCCTCGCCGACTCGCGGAATCCCGCCGACGCCAAGCCGGAGACCGTGCGCGTGGCGCGGTCGCAGGTGCGGTCCGCACGGCTGCGTTGCCCGCCGCCCGCGGAGGTGATCCAGCTGAGCGGCCGCCTCCCGGTGCCGGCCGGGAAGGTGCGGACCCCCGCACCCGAGGCCATGGCGCAGCGGGCCGTCGGCCCTCTGGTGAGCGGCAGGCTGAGCCTGCCCGATACCGATGCCCCGCCGGATGCCGCACCCTCAGGCGAGACGTTCGTGAGAGGCCTGATGCGGCAGTTCTGCAAGGACGTCCGTCGCTTCCCGCGACGGCTGCGCCATGAGGCGAGCGACCAGTTTCAAGAACTCGTCGAGGAGGCGGCCGACAAACTGCGTTCGACCGCTCCCGTGCTCGACAGCCTCTGGACGGAGCCGGACGGATCACAGCCGGACGATCCGCCCGTCCGCGGGCACTCCTCCGGTCCGGCCGAAGTCTCGTGGCCCGACGACTGGGACCGGCTGCTGAAGCAAGCACTCGGGGTCGCCGACGGCGCCACCGAGGCCGACCTCATCAGAGAGGAGGCCTCGGGCAGCGGTCGGCAGGTGCTCGCGTCGATCGAGCATCTGGTGGGCCCGCCCGGACACGAGACGCTCCAGGAGGTTTTCGACTCGCTGGCGCCGGACCGCGCCGAGCCCGACGAGTCCCCCGACCCCGAGCAGTCGCAAGGCAGGCCCGGCACTGAAGCCGGCGAGCAAGCCGCAGCAACATCGGAGTCCACCCGAGAGGACACTGCCGCCGAGGACACCGCCGCCGAGTCGCCGCCCGTGACAGCCGGCGCCATGCCATTGAGAACCTTCAGGCTGCCGGAGATGTCGCCGCCCGAGAAGTCGCCGCCGGTGTTGCTGTCGGCGCTCACCGACGAGTTCCGCCGCCAGAAGCACGAAGCGCGCCGGGGGGTCGACGCACTCCGCACGAGGCTGCGAGAACTCGGCCCGCGCCACCAAGAGCGGCTGACGGGCCCCGACGACATGCCGGCGGCCGTCCCGATATGCCTGGCGTTCGGGGCGGTCCTGGCCGTGCTCGCCTGGGCGGTGCTGTTCGCGCCCTTCCGTGCCGTGCTCAGCATCGGCGAGATCGTCATCGACGCCGACGCCCGTGCCCGGCTCGCCATCCTTGCCACGAGCGCTCTGGCGTTGGCGCTCCTGTTGCTGAACCTCCCTCGCAGGACGATCCGGCAGCAACGCCGCCTGATCCTGGGGGCGGCGCTCATCGCGGGCGGCTGCAGCGCACTCATGGTCTGGCCCGGGCCGGCCCGGTCGGTCGTGACGGCCGACCTGAGCGGGCCGGGTCGGGTGCTGCTGGGCGTGCTGGTGCTGGCCGCGATGGCGGTCTGCATCCTGAACGTCGTCGGCCGCGGATTCGCCGAAACGGCGTCGATGCGATGGTCCTCCGGGCTGCTTCTGCTGTATCTGGCCGCGTGCGTCGTCCTGCTGCTCAACGACGACGACTTCCGGCCCGACCTCCTGAGCGACAAAGATGCGAGACTGCTGTTCGTCCTCTCCTGCACCGCCGCGGCGCTTCTGCTGGCCAGCTACGCCATGTTGACGTTGGTCCACTACCGCCGCGAGTCGAAGCTGCGGCAATGGCGCAGCGAGGTGGGCTGGCTGGTCGGACAGCACGACGACGCGCTCAGAGAGGCCGACGTCCGCGACGCGGTGCATACCCACTGGCTGGGCACCGCCTGCGCGCTGCACCGCATTCTGCGACTGCCCTATGGCGCGCCGGCGGGATCGCTCGATTCCCGTGCCGCCGGCGCGGAGGGGGCCCGGCGCGGATCCATGCCCGGAAACCCACTGGTCAAGGCCGTGCTCGCCGAATGCGAGCCGACCGGCGAGGCCCTGGAGCGCTTCCGGAGACTCTTGGAGGACGAGCTCGTGCGTCCCGGGTGGCTGCACGCGCAGTACCGCCGCGCCGCCGACGCCTACCGGTCGGACCGCGGCGGCGTCCCGGAGGCGTGCCCCTACCCGCTGCGCTTCGGCGAGGAGCTCTTCGAGACGGCCGACGGCGACCGCTGGCCGTTCGTGCAGCGGCTCTACCGGGGCGACTTCGACCCCGTCCTCCGGGCGCGAGTCCACGATTTTGTGGACGGCGACGGACTCGACGAGCTGTTCGCCGACATGGGCTCGTTCAAGGTCCTTGCGGGCGCGCACCCCGACGAGGATTCGCTCGCGCTGTTCAGGGAGATCGCAGACGACCCTGAGCCGCCCATCCCGCCCTCCATGCTGCAGCCCGCCGCCCGCATTGCGGACGACGTCCCGTCGATGAAGTCGTGTCTCTGGTGGCCCACGCGGCTCGCGTCTCCGACGACGACCGTCGACTTGAGATCCACCCGCAGCCTCCGGATCGGCGGGGCGGTCGTCCACCAGGCCGTCCGAGTCGACCTGTCCGAGCCGATCCCGCTGAGCGCGCTCAGCGGGGCCGCGAAGCCCGTCCACCGGACCGACGACGATCCCGGCACCGACTGAGGGCCGCACGTTCGGCGCCCTCTCTCGTGGTAGGAGGAGCTGCGTATCCGCGCCGTCTGAGCGAGGCACCCCGGCCGCGTCGGGCCACACTGGGAACGTGGGCAACGACCCGGCCACCCCAACCGTCACAGCAGCGACAACGTCCGTGGTTGTCCCTGATGGCGACGTCCGCCGTGAGGCGGCGCGGCGCCGCACGTTCGCTATCGTCTCCCATCCCGACGCGGGCAAGACGACACTCACCGAGAAGTTCCTGCTGTACGGCGGGGCGCTGACGGCCGGGGCGGGCTCGGTGAGAGGCAAGGGCGAGCGCCGGGCGACCGCCTCGGACTGGATGGAGATGGAACGCCGCCGGGGCATCTCCGTCACCTCGGCCGTCGTGCAGTTCAGCTACCGGGACCGGGTCCTGAACCTGCTCGACACGCCGGGCCACGGCGACTTCTCCGAGGACACCTACCGGGTGCTGTCGGCGGTGGACGCCGCGGTGATGGTCTTGGACGGGGCCAAGGGCATCGAGGCCCAGACCCGCAAGCTGTTCGAGGTGTGCCGCAACCGGGAGATCCCCATCGTCACGTTCATCAACAAGTGGGACCGTCCGGCCCGCGACCCCCTCGAGCTGCTAGACGAGATCGAGGACCAGCTCGTGCTCGATCCCGTGCCCGTCACCTGGCCGGTGGGCGAGGGCGAGCGGTTCAGCGGCCTCGTCGACCGGCGCAGCCGAGACTTCGTGCGCTTCGCCCGCACCGCAGGAGGCGCCACCGTCGCCGGTGAGGAGACTGTCGACCCGCAGCGGGCCGAGGCTGAGGAGGGCGCAGCCTGGCACGAGGCACGCGAGGCACTGGAGTTGATAGACGCGGCCTCCGCCGAACTCGACATCAAACGGTTCGAGGCGGGCGAGCTGTCGCCGGTGTTCTACGGTTCGGCCCTGACCAACTTCGGGGTACGGCTGCTGCTCGACGCCATTGTCGACATGGCCCCCGCACCCGGTGCTCGCCTCGACGCCGCCGGCGACCCCCGGGCCGTGGACTCGCCGTTCAGCGCAGTGGTGTTCAAGGTGCAGTCCAACACGGACCCCGCGCACCGCGACCGGATCGCCTTCCTGCGAGTGTGCTCGGGCCGCTTCGAGCGGGGCATGGCGGTGGCTGGCGGGGACGCCGGCAAGGCGGTGTCCACCAGGTACGCCCACACGGTGGTGGGCCGGGACCGCAGCACCGCTGAGGAGGCCTGGCCCGGCGACGTGATCGGCCTGGTCAACGCGGCCGGCTTGCGGGTCGGCGACGCCGTGCACACCGCGGGCGAGCCGGTTCGATGGCCACCGGTGCCCTCGTTCGCACCGAGCAGCTTCCGGGTGGCCCGCTGCTCCGACACGTCCAAGGCCAAGCAGTTCCGCTCCGGCGTGCGCCAGCTCGACTCCGAGGGCGTGGTGCAGATGCTGCGCCGCCCCGAGGGCGGGGAGAGCGCCCCGATACTGGCCGCGGTCGGGCCGCTGCAGTTCGATGTGGCCGAGCACAGGCTCCGCCACGAGTTCGGCGCCCCGGTGGAGCTGGCGCCCGCGCCATGGACCACCGCCCGGCGCACCGACCAGGCCTCGGCGGCGGTGCTCGGCGCCATGTCCGGGGTGACCGTCGCCGAGCGGGCCGAGGGCGGCGAACTGCTGGCCCTGTTCGAGAGCCCCTACTGGCTGGCCCGCCTCCAGTCCGACCACCCGGAGCTGACCCTCGAGCGCCTGATAGGCGAAGGCTGACGGCTTGCTGGCACGGCGCGTGGCCGGCGGAGTTCATCACCGGGCCGCACCGCTACCGGCTCGACCATAGGATCGAGGCGGTGCCGATTCGGCGGCCTCCGGGGTTGAACAGCCCTGCTACACTCCAAGTTCCAATGTCACCGGCTCGCAAGAAGGGATTCTGGCGCGTCGCCTGCCTATTGAGATGAACCGCATCACTGGGCGCAGATTCTCGTTCCAACCCTCGACCCGGCAACACCGGCGTCGGATGCTGCGGCTGGCGCTGACGCTGGCCGCCCTCCTGGCTCTGCACGCACTGTCGCCGTATCAGAGCGTCGCCGGCGCCGGCGACGATGCCGGCTCCACGCCGGGACCGTGCGAAGACGGTTATACCGCGCCGACTCCGGTGGCCGTGGCAGTGACCGGCGTCCCGGTTGTCGTGACTTCCACCACGAACGATTACTTCGTGCTCTACGCGACGATTCCGGCAGGGCCGGACGCCACGCGGGAGGTGCCCGTCTCCGTGACGCGCGGCGAGGCCGGCACAACGACGCTGACGGACCGTCTGCAGCCGCTCAGCGCGGACAAGTACCGCGTCGAGAAGTATCAGGTCGCCAGCCCGGGCGACCTCGACGGCGACTGCGTCGACGACATCACCGAGCTCGACGGGCTGGGCGCCTACCACCCGCTCAATCCGGGGAAGAAGATCGGTGTCGGGGAGGGCAGCGTTGTCGTCGACTCCGAAGAGACGTTCAAGACCCTGGCGTACAAGGGCCGTGCGCCGTACAACTTCATAAAGTTCATGATCTTTGACCTGGACGGCGGCAATCCGTATGTGTACTTCGTGAACACGAACAAGTATCTTGCCCACGATACGTTCGCGGACAAATGGCACAATCCTCCACGAGCAGGCAGCACCACGGTCTACGGCGAAATGGAGTACAGCCCCAACGTGGTTGCGTCCGACGGATCGCTGGGGGTCTACCATTTCACCCTCTTGCGCGGCTCGACGTACTGGCAGGCGCACCACGTCAACGAACTGCTGGCCGCCACAATGCCGGTGCTTGAGAACAATCTGGCGTACAGGCCGAGAATAAAGCCGCAAGCGAACTCGCCGGAAGCCCAGCATTCTGATGACAGGCTCGTGATCCTGGAAGACGAAGACCTTCATCCGGATGTGGCGTTCGTGCCGCTGAATCAAGCGGAGGGCTACGGTCTCCTGAGGCTGATGGAGGACGGCGACGAGCCCCGCCCGATCGACATCGCCATCTACAAGTCGCTGCCCAACGACTTGCCGCGGGTGGCCGGGACGATCACCACGATCCCGCAGACGCCGCTCTCCCACGTGAACCTGCGCGCCATCCAGAACAGTGTGCCCAACGCCTTCATCCGCGACGTCCTCAAGGACGAGACGTTGAATGCGCTGATCGGCAAGCATGTCTACTACGCCGTGACCGGCGAGGGATACACCCTGCGCGAGGCCACGAAGAAGGAGGTCGACGACCACCATGCGGCGGCGCGGCCGACCGAGACGCAGACCCCGGAACGCGATCTGACAGTCACCAAGATCACCGCTCTCTCAGACGTCTCCTTCGACGACTGGGATGCCTTCGGCGTCAAGGCGGCCAACATGGCGGAGCTCAGCAAGCTGAGCCTGCCCG
>VYBO01000086.1 GCA_009844405.1 Acidimicrobiaceae bacterium | reverse complement strand
AGTCCACTCCGGGAAACCCGACGACCGGTGGATGATCAATCCGCGCGGCCTCTTAGGAAATCGACCGCCGCGCCGTAGTGGTCCTCGGCGGCGCACAGCTCGCTGTAGCGCAGCGAAGCGCCGTTGAAGTCCTCCTCGTTCCCGAACGGGTCGGACCGGTCGACATCGCCCCAAGCGGCCACGTAGATGTAGGGCTCATCGTGGGAATGGTCGCCGGGGGAGAAGCCGAAGGTCGCCCGCCGTCCGGATTCGGCCTCACCGGCCGCGATGGCGGGATCGAAGTGGCCCGGCCAGAGCTGCACCCGTTCGGGATCGGTCACGCCGGGCGAGAAGCGCAGCTCCTCCAGCGCGGCGGTGGCCAGTCCGAACCAGGCGCCGAGGAACTCGCCCACCTCGGCCCGCGTGTCGAGCGGACGGTCGATGTCGCCCAGGTCGGGGCTGTCGTGCTCCCGAGCGGTGGTGCCCGGATCGACCCCCACGAACTCGCCGGCCTCGCGCAGCGTGGTGATCGGCGCGGCCCGGGCCTGGCCGGCCTCCTGCACCACGAGACGGTCGCCGGCCACCCTCACCTGGACGTCGTCACCGAAGAAGGGCGTGCCGAAGCCTCCGCGCACGTAACGCAGCCCGAACTTGCCGTTGCACTGGTATCGGGCCTCGGCCACCACCGAATAGGCCAGCCGATGGAAGTCGAACAGCGCCGACGGGTAGTCCGGGGGAAGAGCTGGGAGCCGGCGCCGAGCGCCCAGCCACCGATCGGCGGCGAATCCGGACAGGCCGGGACGGGCGGCGGTGAGGTCGTCCCAGGTGAGGTCGGCGCCAGTGTGAGGCGCAACCACGGGACCGGCGCCCCGGCCGCCGGGATGGGCGGGGTCGTCGGCCCAGAACGGTGGATCGGCCACCGCCGGCGGGCTCGGCTCCAGCACCCGCACGTCGTAGCCGTCGCCGACGACAGCGGCCGCCTCGGCGGCGGGGTCGTGAGCGACGACGTGATCGATCATGGTCGGCCTCTGGGTAAGAGCAGAGTGTGTGGGACGTTAGGTTTGCCCCGATATGACCTGCAAGGTGCGCTTGGTTTCAGCCAGAGCCCTGACCGGGTTGGCGGCCGCGGCGTTCGTCATTGCCGTCCTCGGCTGCTCCGAATCCTCATCCGGGGACGGCGACGGGCCCGTCACGGGCGCTGAGCCCCCGCCTGCCGCTGAGGGAGCCGGCGCGGAGCAGACCGAATCCGCCGAGCCCGACCGGGACTCCGCATCTGCACCAGCAGACAGCCAGGACGAGCAGTCCGAGCCGGCCCCGGAGACGACCACCTTGGCGTCCAGCACTGGGGCCGACCCGTCGCCGGTGGTCATCGACTTCGAGCCGATCGCCTCCACGCCCCGCGAGGATGTGCCCAGCGCGCTGCGCGACCGCAACCACCCCGACCATCCCAAGCCGCTCGTCGACCTAGGGCAGATCTTCTCCGGCGGGCCGCCACCCGACGGGATCCCGCCCCTGGAGGACCCCGCCTTCGAGCCGGCCGGCGAGGTGGACTGGCTGGCGGGGGTGGACCCGGTGCTCGCGCTGGAGATCAACGGCGACGCCCGGGCCTACCCGCTGCGGATCATGACCTGGCACGAACTGGTGAACGGCGCCGTCGGAGGGGTGCCGGTGACCGTGTCGTACTGCCCGCTGTGCAACTCCGCGGTCGCCTACGACCGGCGGGTAGGGGATCGCATCCTCGACTTCGGCACGTCGGGCGAGCTGTTCAACTCCGCGCTGGTGATGTACGACCGCCAGACCGAGAGCCTGTGGTCGCACTACACCGGCCAGGCCGTGGTCGGCCATCTCACCGGCACCGAGCTCGACTTCATCCCGGTGCAGACGGTGTCGTACGAGAGCTTCCTGGCGACCCACCCGCAGGGCCACGTGCTGAGCCTCGACACCGGCTACTCCCGGTCGTACGGGCAGAACCCCTACGAGTTCTACGACTCCAGCAGCAGGCCCTTCCTGTTAGGCGGCCCCTTCGACGACCGCCTCGAACCCCTGACGCGTGTGCTGGCGCTGCGGGACGGCGGCGAGGGCGCGGTGATCCCGCTGGACGCCCTGGCTGAGCGCCGGGTCGTGCCGTTCTCCTTCGCCGGCCGTGAGCTGGTGGCCCTGTTCGAGCCGGGCACGGCCAGCGCACTCGACCGCCGCAACATCGCCGAGGGCCGCGACGTGGGCGCAACCGGCGTGTTCGTGCGCTCGGTCGACGGCCGGCTGCTGGATCTGTCCGTCGGTGCCGGGGGCGGCTTCGCGGATGCGACGACCGGCGTGGTCTACGACATCCTGGGCCAGCCGTCCGACCCGGCCGGCGCCGCGCTGGAGCCGGTCGAGCACCTCGACACGTTCTGGTTCGCGGCGGCCGCGTTCTACCCGGACATCGAGATCATCGGGCAGTAGATTGCCGCGTAACCCCGCGGTGTCGGCCGCGAGGGGAGGAGGGGTGAACTGCATGTCTGACACACTCGCCGACACTTTCCCAGTGGGCTGGACGGCCATGGCCGACGGCACCCGCGAGGACTACGAGCGAGCGCGGATTGATCGGCGGCCAATCGCGTCGCAGGGTGGTCATTT
>VYBO01000145.1 GCA_009844405.1 Acidimicrobiaceae bacterium | reverse complement strand
CGCGGTGCCACTGGCCACCGCCGCCACCACCACCACCGTCGCCGCGGCCACCACCACGGCGGCCGCCGCCGCGCCCACCACCACCGTCACGGCGGCCACCGCCGCCGCGCCCACCACCACCGTCGCGGCGGCCACCGCCGCGATGCTGGAGGACTTCTACCGGTCCCTCGACGGCGGCGACGAGCCGGACCCGGCCCTCTCGCAGCCGGCGGAGTCCTCGAGCGACCCCGAGCCGGACCCGGCCCTCTCGCAGCCGGCGGAGTCCTTTAGCGACCTGGACGCCGACGGGGTGCTCGGGCTCGGCACGGCGCCGGCGGAGGCGGAGGACCGGCCGAGCGTCTTCGCGGTCCCGACCGTCCCGGCGGTGCCGGCGGGCCTGGCGCCGCCGGTCGTCGAACTGCCGCCGGAGGCCACTCCCGTCGTCGTCGTCCCGCCCTTGCACAGCACGATCCCGGAGATGCTCGCCGAGTCGCGGGTCCTGCTGGACGTGGACGCGGCCGACCTCCTCACCGACGCGCTGCGGGGCGTGCTCCCGGAGGAGCCCTTCCGGCTGCGGATCCTGGACGAGATCGTGAGCCACATCGCCGCAGCCGAGCGCGCCTGGGCGTTCAACGACGACCTCAACGAAGTGCATGCACGCACCGTGACCGCGCTCGACACGATCCGGACCAGTTTCGCGGACCTCACGAGCGTCGGCTTCCCCAACCGGTCCGCCCACGCGGAGTACCTGCGGACGCTCGACGTCGTGGAATGGAACCTGAGCGACGTCGCCGTCGCCCTCGACCCCGTCGGCGACGGCGCGGCCCAGGCGCTGCACCGGTGGGACGACCACGGGCTGTTCTGGCAGAGCGTGCTCCCGCCGCCGTTCGGTCCTGAGCCGATCCTGGTGCACGGCGAGCCGCGCCCGGTCCCCGGACTCGACGGGTTCTACGTGCGCGACTTCGTCGTCGTGTACCCGTCGCAGGACGACGAGGCACAGGACGACGAGGCACAGGACGACGGGGCACAGGAGACGGGCACCTCCCTGGAGGTGGCGCGGGAGATCGTGCACTCGCTCGACAGCCGGCTCGACGTCTACGTCGGCGCGTGGTCGTGGGACCCGGAGCGCGGGACGCTCGACGTGAGGTTCCGCATGTGGTTCTTCGACGGCGACGTGGTGCGGCCATGGCACCGCCAGGACGGTTACGGCATCGCGGCTCCGCCTCCCGGCGAGGACCCGCCTCCTCCCGGTCAGGACGCTCCCGGTGAGGACGCTGCGGGCTAGCCCAGACATTTCAGCAGGGCGTTGCGGGGGCGGCGGCGTCCGCGGACGTGTCCTCCCGGCGGGAAGGCGCGACTAGGCGTCTGAGGATCTGCGACCCTCAGGCGGGGCCGTAGTCGAGGACCGACGACTGTCCTGCGACGGCTGCGACCCGCACGAGCAACGCCCTGCCGTCTGCGTCCGTCAGGTGCAGGTCTTCCTCACCCGGCACGAAGGGGACCGGCTGCTGCTTCCCGCCGTTGATGGCGATGTTGGAGGCAAAGAGGTAGGTCCTGTGGCTGGTGTCGAGAATCGGGTTGAGCCGGCCGGCGAGGCCGGGCAGGTGGCCGGTCGATTCTGCGAACACGGCCGAGCCGCCGCCCGCCTTGGGGGCCAGCTCGACTGCGAGCGCTCGTTCCATCGGCAGCCAGCCGCGCTCGACGTGCGCCGCGTGGTCCTCGCGGGCCACGAACACCGTCATGGGCAGGTGAACCGAGTGCAGGTCGAGGCGCGCCTCGCCGTCGGCGTCGGTGCGGCTCCGCTTCCAGGTGTTGTTCGGGAACAGGGCCAGCACGTCCGCGCCGGTGACCGTCTGCTCGTCGAAACCGGAGAACCGAGCCTGGCCGCGCCTTTGCGCCAACCGCATCCGCTCGTCGGACGACATGCGCTGCTTGGCGCTGCCGACACGCACGAAGCTGCCGCCGGGGCTGTCATGTTGCGCGTCCCCTTCCGGGATCGAGACAAGCAGGAACGACCGTCCATCCAGTTCCCTGCGGTACGTCTCGATCCTGATCACCGGCCTGATGGAGTCCGTGCAGATCTCCCTGACCTGACGCTCGAGCGCGTCCAGTTGACCGCGGGACATTCCCGGCACATCGCCCGCGTCGGTGACGCCGAGCAGCAGAACGCCGCCCCGAGCGTTCGCGAAGGCGGCGATCTCGTCGGCCCAGCCGTCGCGCCGGCGCCGCGCCGGGTCGCTGCTGCGAAAGTCAACGCTCTTGAATTCCCAGGCGCTGTCCTCGCCGAGGCGAAGCTGGCGCCGGATCTCGTCGTCGGTGTACGCCATCGTCATCCTGCCCTCGCGAGCGGCCGTATCCGTGTCCCACGCTACCCCGGGACGGCGGTCGGCGGCCTCGTCTCGGTGTGTCCCCTGTTTCGGTGTGTCCCCTGTCTCGGTATGTCCCCTGTGCGCGACAGCCGACCTTCGCGTTAGGGCGCTGAGCCCGCTCGCCGACGGCGCCGGGCTGCTCATCCCCCTGCCCGGTGCCTCTCAGGCCTTGCTGTCATAGTGTGACAGCACAACAGGTTGCATCACATAGCTTCTAGTGTGCTAGCATGGACGCGAAGTCTCGCTGCCG
>VYBO01000003.1 GCA_009844405.1 Acidimicrobiaceae bacterium | reverse complement strand
GCCGACGCGCCGGCGGTGGGCGCTTTCGCCGGGTGCTGGGCGATTCAGATGTGACCCGGGTGCTGGCCGGCGCGGTTGCGAAGGACATTCTCACGCGCGTCGGTGAGCGGGGCGGCAGCCGCTGCAAGCTGTCCGACGAGATTGTCCTTCGAGCCGGCAGCGCCGGGATGGAAGTGCAGAGCCGCAAGGGTCAGATGCTCTACGACGCGATCCAGCAGGAGGGAGCATCTCCACTTCGGAGGGGGTGGAGCTTCTGGGCGAGAGCGCATCCGCGGTTCGCGGCTTGCTGAACGGGCTGGTTGAAATGGGTCTGGCGCGTTCCGAGGGCCGGACCCGTGGCAGGCGCTACTACAACGCATGATTCTGGAATCTTTGGGCACAATAGGCGTTCGCATCCTCTTGTTCGTCAAAGATTGCACAGTCTTGGCCGGCAGCTCTGCTCCCGTGGGCGCTTTCCGGCCGGGTCGGTGCCCCTGCCCGGGTCGCCGCTGTCTGCGCCGCGGGTGGCGTGGTGTTCGAGTCAGAACAGCGCCGGCTCGCGGCGCCCGTCGTCATCGACCGGCGATCCGGGATTGCGCCCGTCGTCATCGACCGGCGATCCGGGATTGGAAGGCGGGCCACGCCGGTGGCGGGGGGAACAGGGCGAGGGTCGGCCGGTGCCGGGGCGGAGTGGCCGCCATCGGCCGGAAGGCCGGTCCGGTACAGGACGGGATGGTCGGACTGGTGGGCGGGCCCGTGGCGGGGGCCGTCGGGCGGGTGCATGGTGTGATGGCCGAGGGTTCGCTTGAGGATCCACCAACCGTGCTCGTGGATGAGGTTGTGGCACCGGTAGCACAGCGGCAACAGGTTGTTGATCTCGGTCTTGCCGCCGAGCCACACCGGCTCGATGTGGTGGATCTGGCAGACGCCGGGGTTGGTGCCGCAGTGGAAGCAGCCGCCGTAGGTGGCGAACAGGATCTGCCGCTGCGTCTCAGTCGCGCCACGTGAGGCGTAGCTGCGCCAGATCGGGCTTCCCTGGCGGTCGCAGATCACTCCCGTGATGGCGGCGTCGCATGACAGCGCGTCGAGCACCGGCCGGGGGAGCCTCGTGCGGTCGGGCAACTCGGCGACGAGTCTGCCGGTCTCCTCGTCGGCATGGACCATCACGCAGATGTCCGCAGACGGCCTCGATCCGGCCCCGTTGGAAGCGTCGCCGGTGACGTCGGCGCCTCCGGCCTCGCCGCCCCCGGTCTCGCCGGCGCCCCTGGTCTCGCCGCGGGCGGTGAGTTCGTCGAGCGCGTCGGCCATGCCTTGGTCGAAGCTGCGGCGCTCGGCGTCGACGGCCTTCCTGTCGGCGTCGCACAGGCACCTGGCCTGCCGGCGCAGACGATTGGCGATTCGCGTGCCGGCGACCTTGTCGAACTCGCCGTGCAGATGCACCATGCCGTCGTCTCCGTCCCACACGCGCAGCCGGCGCCGCGCTCTCTGGCGGGCGTGCTCGCCGGCGCCGTCGTCGCCTTGGCGGTCCACCGACCAGCGGCGGGCCTCCTTGGCGAACTGCTCGGGCCTCATGGCCTCGGCGGCTTCGAGCAGGCCGCGGTCGGAGGCCACGGCGCCCGCTCCGGCCTTCTCGACCGCGGCCGCCAGCTGCCGGGCGTTGGCCTGCGGCACCCGCCCGGACTCCAGTGCCTCGCGCAGCACCGGGACTCGGTGCAGCGTGGCGGCCGTCTTCACCTGGCCCTGCGCCTCGCGTCGCGACAGCCCGGCCGCGGCGGCCAGCATCTCGGTACCGCCGTCGCCGTGGCGCTCACGGGCCGCGACCGAGGCCGCGCCCGCGGTCTGCGCCGCCGAGATCGCCGCGGCCGCCGACCTGAGCACCGCCAGCGCCTCGCGGGTCTCCTCGCACGACGCGGCGCCCTCGTCGATGAGCGCCAGGGTCTCCTTGGCGGCGGTCTCGGCCCTTCGGGCGGCTGCAATCAGCATGGGAACAGTATGCCATGACCCTGTGACATTTACAAGCATTTACAAGAGTTTTCCAGCAATATTCATCAGGATCAGCGATCATACGACGGCGACACGCCCAAGAGCCCGACACGCAACATGCCGACAGCATGACGGGCGCAACCGGGGGAGTCTGGGCGGCGGCGCATCGATCCCGTTTCTGTAGCAGGCGCTCGCTGAGCCTGCCGGTGACAACGGGGGAGTCTGGGCGGCGGCGCATCGATCCCGTTTCTGCGCTGCCATCCGAGCCTGGCCGTTCGACTGGTCGCTGCTGGTCATCGCGGGATGCCTCCAACCTCGTTGTCGTTGCCGGGCGCGTCGGCGTACTGGCCGTAGCCGAGGCCGCGGACGTGGGGCTCCTCGTGCAGCAGCTTCCGGTAGCCGGCGATCTCGTCGGTGTCCCACCCGAGGGCGTCGCAGACGGCGGCGTCCCATAGCTGTCGGACCTCGCACTCGCCGTCGCGGTACTGCGGCACCGTCATGTGCCGCGTCGCCTCCCAGCAGGCGGCGAGCGTGGAGCAGATACGCGCATCGGTGAGATCGGGAATCGGCAGGGCATTGAGGATGGCGGGTGTGTAGGTCGGGAAGGCGAGCTTGCGGCCTGGGCTCCGCATCATCAGCAGCCGCCCGGTGGTTGAGTTGAGGAACACGGCCGCGCTCTTCGCCGCCTCCCCGTCGGCCTTGGTGCCGCTGACTGGCATCCACCCGTGCCCGACTAGCGTCTCATCGGACGCAACTGCGGTGAGGCGGGCCGTGCTCGTGTCCTGACCGGCTGTCACCAGAAGATGACCAGCCTTGTCGAGCGTCGGTGACGGCTCGGGTGAGTTGTGTGCCCAGTGCTCGTCCGGTGCGGCCTCAATCCCGAACTGGCCTTCGGCACCCTTGCTCTTGAGTATCGGGAACGCGCCAGAGTCGTTGGCTGTCGAGCGGTGGTGTGCGGTCGCCAGCGAAGGCCGCGTCAGGTGGCATGACATGCCTTGTTCGCTGAGCGGGTGCAGTGACCCGTGGCGGGCAAGGGTTGCTGCCGCCTCGGCCAAGACCGGTGAGCGCCAGATAGCGGCTGTCCAATCTCCGGCTCTGATGCGCTCGTCGGGCCATTGGGAGACTTCGCCCCAGCCGTCCGCGAGCACTCCCGTGCTGCCGCAAGCCTTGATGCGGTCGAACAGGAGGACGGCATCGTTGTCGTCCGTCGGGAACCGGTCGAGCGCGATGATGCGCGCCGTCGTTCGCGGGGGGGGGGGCGTAGTCGCGGCGCCGCAGGACGACGATGCTCTCGTTGATGCTGGTGTTCTGGCTGAGATTGATGTTGCCGGGCTGGTGGCAGGTGAGGACCGTGTCGACGGCGAAGCGCTCGGCGAGCACGAGGCGCTCGTGAATGCCTGAGTGGTTCGCAAGCGCGACGGTCGGGAGGATCATCGCGAGCACGCCATCATCTGCGTCGAGGCATCGCTCAGCGAGCGCAGCGAACATCGGCCCTATTGAGCGCTTGGAGACGAACTTCTGGAGATCGGGGTCGGCTGCAACCAGGCCCGCTTCTAGTTCGTCCGCGCGCGTCCGCAGCCGCTGCTGCGTGTTCTTGGGGAACTTCGCGCCCATGCGCTCGCGTTCGGTGAACGGCGGGTTCATGATGACGATACGCGCGCCCATGGCAGCCCTCGCCGCCTTCTCGACCTCGGGATCGCCCAAGTTCATATGCACAGCCTCCCCGGATGCGGCCCGCTCGAACAGTTCCGTCTGGGGCCTCGGCAGCACGTCCTCCTCGGCGAGCAACTCCAGTGTCCCGGCCGCGACCGGCACCATCGGGTCGCCCGTCGGTCCGTAGGGCATTCGGTAGAGCCCCATCCCTCCGTACTTCACGTCGGTGTTGCCCGCCGTTAGCTGGGTGGCTGCGAGTTGCAGCGACACCGGGTTGATGTCCATGCCCTTGAGGACCTCCTCCACCGCGATCCTCTGGAGGACGGCCAACTCGTCGGGGCTTGCGCCCTGGTCGCGCGCCCGGCGCTTCATGTCGGTCAGCAGCGCGGCGAGCAGCGTGCCGCTGCCGCAGGCCAGATCCACGGCCTTGTGGGCGCGCCACGTCTCGGGGTCTCGCCAGTCCTGCTCGCCGCAGGCGTCGAGCGCGAGCCTCGCGGCCATCGTCGCCGCCGGAGGTCGGGTGAAGTAGGCGCCGTCGGACGCCTGGTTGCCCATCACCTGGTTGAACAGCGGACCGGCGTGGTCGGCGCCCATGTCGGCGTATGTGGCGGCGATCCGCTCGGCCTCGGCCGCTATGTGGCGCAGCGCCCGCTCGAGGCCCGCCAGCCTGCCGGTGTTCTTGGCGGCGTAGACCACCTCGCGGGCAGGCTCGATCACCGGCAGGAAGTCCTGACGGGTGATCCGCTCCCAGTTCTGCTCCAAGCGGGCGACGACGTCGGCGCGGCTCTTGACGTCGGCAAGCGGCTCGATGCGCCGAAGCCAGCCACCGGCGACGATCCGCTGGTGCAGCATGGCCGCGTTCATCAACAGCAGCGCCGCGATGGTGCAGCCGTCGGCCTGCCCGCTGCGCTTGTCGGACGCGAGATGGTCGAGCCCGAAGTGGGAATCGAGCGGGCCGCCCAGCTCGTCCTCCCGCAGGTGGTGGGCGGCCTCGGTGACGCTCTCCTGCAGGACGTTGAGGTCGCGGTTGAGACGGTCGCGCCACAGGCCGGACCGCGACAGCAGGTTCACCGTGATCTCCTTGCCGAACGCCTCGCCCACCAGTTCCAGCATTCGCTGGGAGTGCTCCTCCTGGCGCCGCGCCTTCGACTTGGCGGCGCGCTTGCGGCGCTCCCCCCTCGACGGCACCGCGGCGCCCTCGCGGTTGTTGATCATCTTGCGGGCGTGCTTCTTGGACCTCTCCGCATCGGCTCGGCCCAGAGGCTCACCGGCCTTCGGCTTGTCACGGACCACGGTGTCGTGCCGCAGTTCTGCTTCGCTGTCGGGGCGGGGCACGGCGGTGACGATCTGAGTCGGCTCGGCGCCGGGCGACCAGTTCTCGGGCCGCACCGGCTTCATTCCGTGCTCCGACAGGGGCTGGTCCGACGCGGCCGCCTGCTCGGCGGCTTCATAGACGTCGTCCGGCTGCCCGACGTGCTCTCCGTAGCGGATGCGGCCTGTCGAAGCAGACGCGACCGCCACCAGGCTCCGGGTCTCCAGCGGCAGCGCCGGCTGCGGCGGCACGTAGATCTGCAGCATCTCGGCGAGCCTTCCCTCGATGCGCTCGTCGTGGGCCCGCAGCGCCAGGAGTATCTGCCCGAGCTCGGACCAGCCCTCCTCCATCCTCGCGGTTCCGAGCCATCTCTCGGGGTCGGCGTCGGGCGGGATCAGGACCGGGCAGACGATGTAGCCGAGCTCCTTGCCCGGCGCGGTGCGCATCGCCCTGCCCACGGCCTGCACCACGTCGATCGGGCTCTTGCGGGGCTCCAGGAACGCCACCGCGCTCAGGGTCGGAGAGTCGGTGCCCTCGCCGAAGATGCCTACGTTGATGACGCCGTGCGGACGCTGCTCGGAGACCGCCGCCAGCCGGTGCTTGGCGTGGTCGCGTTTGGCGACGTTGTGGGTGGCGTCGAGGTGCTCGAGGGTGAACGCCGCGGGCGCGCGGCCCTCCATCCGTTTCGCCAGCCATGCCCGGACGGTTCCGGTCTGCAGATCCTTGGCCATGTTCTTGGACTTGTCGACCGTGTTCATGAACGCAATGCACGACTCGACGGCCACCCCGGCGCCGTCGTCGGTGCGGGTGGCGCCGCCCATCACCTGCGCGAGCGCCAGGCCGCGCAGATAGTCCACCGTGGTCAGCTTCGAGCGGCCCTTGGACTCGGTGGTTCGGGCCAGTTCGTTGGCTGCGGCGTAGGCCTCGGGATCGTTCACGCCCAGCGCGATGATCCGGTAGTCGGCAAGCCAGCCGTTCTCGACGGCCTCGACGTAGCTGCGGCGGAACAGCTCGACGCCGAACACCGACTCGTCGTCCATCGAGCGGACCACGAACTCCGACGGGTCCACCCGCCTCCTGGAGGCCGCATGGTTGTAGATGCGCGGCGTGGCCGTCTGGTACACGCGGTAGCGGGCATCGAACGCGTCCTGGTCGTGGCAGAGCGTGAACTCCTTGACACGGGTCTGTTCGGCTGACGCTCTGCGGCGTTGCAGCGCGGCGGTGCGGTGCGCCTCGTCGCACACCAGGACCTCGACCGGCGTGCCGGCGATCTTCAGTGCCTCAGCGACGCGGCCGGCGCTCTGGTAGGTGCCGAAGATCACGCTGATCCGCTCGTCGTCGCCGCCCGCGACGATCCAGCCGGCGATCTCCTCGGCGCCGGTCGTGACCATGCCCTTCACCTCGGAGGCGCTGACATTGCTTGTGTCTTGCGTCGGATCGAGAGAGCGACTCTGCTGGCCCTCCTTGGACGGGTCGTAGCCCGCGGTCCGGTCCGAGCACACTGCCAGCGCCCGCATCTCCCGATCAGCGTGCTGAAGGAACTCTCGCCGCAGCTGCGCCACCAGAGCAATCGACGGGCACAGCACCACCGACAGCTTGCCGGCCCCGGTCAGGCGCTCGACGATCCTCAGCGCCACGCGGGACTTGCCGGACCCGCACGGGAGGATGATCCTGCCCCTCGCCTGGCCCCGGGGCAGGCCGCCCGAGTCAGACTCGGCGTGCTCGCGCAGGAGGTGGACGCTGCGCTCGACCGCCTCGCGCTGCATGCACGATCGGGTCTGGATGGCGTCGCCGTCGCGGCAGTGCGGGCAGTCCACGTCGTCCTCGCCGGCGTCGCTCGCAGCCTGCGCCGCCGTGTCGGCGGCCAGGTTGACGAGCTTGATCGGCCTGCCGCCAACCTTGACGGCGCTCAGAGCCGTCTCGTTGAGCGGCGCCGCGCCGTTGGTCACCAGCCACCGCTCGGCGAAGAGGTCGTTCGCGGCGACCGCGGAGAACTTGGCGATCTCGTTCTTGCCGATCTCCGGCCCGGTTCCGTCGGGATCGAGCCTCCGAGCCTTGCACTGGATCGCGATGGGTCGACCGTCGGAGCGCCGCACGGCCACAAGGTCGATGCCGATGTCCTGGTTGGTCGTGTCCGGGAAGAAGTGCCGGCGCTCGGGCCAGTCGGCCCACTGGTAGCACGCTTCGACGTCCCAGTCAGCCAGCAGAGGGGCAATCTGGGCGGTCAAGTCCTCCAGCCACCTGCCGTCGCTGGCGAGCGGGGCCCGTTCTTGCAGCGTCCTCAGAGCATCGTTGATGACTGTCCGGCGCTCGCGTCTCGACAGCCTCAGGTTCCGCTCGGTGACCTGCATCGAGTCGCTGGTTGCGCTCTGCACGGTGCCGGAGTCGGGGCTCACGGCGTGCGAGAGTAGTCGGCGTCACTCGGCCAGGCCCGCTCCGGGCGTACCGCCTGCGGTCGAGTCGAACCATCCGCGGGCATGCGATCACCGGCCGGGGTCCTCCGGCCGCGGCGGACGAGCGGGGGATGGTGCCGGAGCGGCTCGTGTGCCACACTGCACCCATGGAATCGCGTGCCCTCCCAGCGCCATCCGCCCCCGCCATCGCCGAGATCGACATTCCGATCTGGGCCTGGGCCCTGGTCGCGCTGGCCGCGGTGGTCTCGTACTTCGTGATGCTCGAGAACGGCGTCGTGCTCAGCCATGTCGCCGAGACCCTCCACGAGTTCTTCCACGACGGCCGCCACTTCGCGGGCGTCCCCTGCCACTGAGCACTCCACCGGCCGCATGAAGCGGATCCTGGGGATCGGCTGCCTGGCCGGGCTGGCCGCGGGCGCCGCGGCGGCGCTGTTCGCGGCGACCGCCGGCCGGGGGCCGATACGCGACGCCATCGCCCTCGAGGACAGCATCAGCCACGGCACCAGCGGGGCCCATCACGATGACCTCTTCAGCCGGGGAGTGCAGGAGATCGGCGGAGCGATCGGGCTGATCGTGTTCGGCTTGGCCCTGGGCGTCATCTTCGCGGTCGTGCTCGCCGCGGTCGGACCCCGGCTGGTCGCGTCCACCCCTCTGACCGCCTCTATCCGACTCGGGTTCTTCGGGTTCGTGGCCGTGGTCCTGGTGCCGTTCCTGAAGTATCCGGCCAACCCGCCGGCCGTCGGCGACCCCGACACCGTCAACGAGCGCACCGTCTTGTACTTCGCCGTGCTGGGTCTTTCGATCCTGCTCACCTGGGCCGTGTGGCGGTTCCATCTAGGGGTCTCCCTGTCTCCGGTGGCCAAGGCCTGGGCGACGGCCGCGCTCTACGGCGCGGGGCTCCTCGTGATCTTCCTGGCCCTGCCCGGGAACCCCGATGCCATCGACGCGCCCGCCGACCTCGTGTGGCGGTTCCGCCTCGCCTCGCTGGGAGGCCTGGCCGCGGCCTGGGCGACGCTGGCCCTGGTCACCGGCACGCTGCTGTCGCGGCCGGGCCGGGCGGGGGAGTCCTCGGGGACTCAGGCCCCGGCGTAAACCTCGGCGTAGATCTCCAGGTGGCGTCGGGCGGTGCTGGTCCACGAGTAGCGGTCCGCCGTAGCGGCTCCAGCGGATCCCAGCCGGCGGACCAGCTCAGGGTCGTCTCGCACCCGGGCCATGCCGGCCGCCAGCGACGAGGGGTCGGCCGCCCCGGTCAGCACCGCGTCGACATCATGGGTCAGGAACTCCCGGAAGACCTCGATGTCGGAGGCGACCACCGGCAGCCCGGCGGCCAGAGCCTCCAGCACGACCAGGCCCCAGCCCTCGCTGATCGACGGGAACACGAAACTGTCGGCGGCGCCGAACCAGCCGGGCAGCTCCGTGTCGGGCACCGTGCCCACCAGCACCACGTCGTCTCCGAGGCGCAAGCCGTGGGAGTCCAGCGACCCCAGCACCTCGTCCCGGTAGGCCTGGTAGTCCTGGAAGGAGTGGCCGCCCACCACGGCCAGCATCGGGCTCGGGCCCGGCATGGCCTTCAGCAGGCCCAGCGCCTCGACCAGGTAGCGCGAGCCCTTGCGGGGCTCGACGCCTCCCACCGTCAGGTACAGGTGGCGTTCGCCGGCGTCGATCCTCGACCGCAGGGCGTCGCGCTCCTCCGGCGACTGCGCCGCACCCGCGAACCGCTCGACGCGCACGCCGTTGGTGACCACCGCCGCCTTCACGCCGTAGTCGTCGAGCAGGCGCCTCCGCCACGGCTCGCTCACCACCAGCACCCGGTCCGGCTCGGTGATGGCCGCGTCCTGACACTCGATCAGCGCCGGGGTGGTGAAGTCGTCTATGTGGTGGACCGTGCGGAACAGCCGGAACCCGGCTCCCCGGTCGCGGACCCGGGCCGCGGCTCGGGCCGAGATGCAGTCCTGGGTGTGCACGATGTCGAAACGGTCCGCGAGGTCGGCGCCGAGGCCCGATTCGAGAGCATCGATGTGGGAGAACACCCGCTCGGTCAGGGTGCCCGCCCGGGTCGGCGCCTCGACGATGTGCACCGGCACTGAAGTGGGCCGGAAGAACCCCTCGGCCGGGTCGCCCAAGGCGACCAGCGTCACGTCGACGCCCTCCGCGGCCAGGGCCTCGGCCAGCTCCACGCTGTGCACCGCCCCGCCCCGGGGCCTCACCGAGTAGGTGGCGATGGCGACACGGGCCGTCAGGGTCACGCCGTCAGGGTCACGCCGTCAGGCTTGTCGACAGGTCGTGATGGACGAGCGCGGGGTCGCGGTTCACGAGCGCGGCCGCGGCCAGAGCGGCCCGGGCGTTGGTCTCAGCCACGACGCAGCCCGCTTCCCGCATTATCGAACGCTGCCGCTCGAAGCCCTGGGGATCCCGGTCGGTACCCAGCACGTAGGCCACGACGGCTGCCCCCGACGCCACTATCTCCGCCGCGGCCGGAGCGAGCATGGCGGCCGGGTCCGGATGGGCGCCGTCTCCGATGACCACGTCGAGCAGCACCGCCGCCACCGTCGGGTCCGAGACCTGGCCTTGCAGCCGTTCGAGCCTTGCCTCGGGATCGATCATGGGGTGGGGGCGTCCCACCGTGAACTCCTCCTCGCCCAGATCCAGGCACACGTGGCCGCCGGGTGGGCCGGGCAGCCCCCATTCAGGGTCGAGCGGCGTGTTGGAGAACACCGGGCCGATGTGGCGGCTGGCGATGGTCATCGCCTCGTAGGCCAGGGTGCCCCCGCTGAACAGCCCCACCATCCGTCTCCGGCGCTGGTCGAGGGAGGTGGAGAGCCGGGCGGTCTCGGCGTCGATCGTGCCGATCGGGTCGGCGCCGGTGTGGCCGAGGCGATCGAGGGACTCCACCACGCCCTGCTCGAGCGTGTTGCACACTGCCGCTCCGGGCGCCGCCGCCACGGGCCGGTCCAGACCGATCAGAGCGGCCACAAGCGGCTTGTTGGCAGCCTTGGTCAGCAGACGCTCGGCCACAGCCGGAGCCGGCGGCTTGGAGACCAGCAGGATCAGCTCCGTTGCGTCGTGACGGTCGAACGCCTCCACCGCGGCTTCGGCCATGAGCCCGCCGACGTCCTCGGACAGGTCGCGGCCCCCCACGCCGATCACATGCGTGACACCGGATCCCCAGCGGACGAGCAGCGTCATGGCCTCCTGGGCGCCCGTGCCGGCGGCCGCGACCACTCCCACCGGCCCAGGCGCCACCCGGTTGGAGAAGCCGAGCCCCACGCCTGCCAGCGCGGCTGTGCCCGCTCCCGGGCCCATCACCAACCGGCCCAGCGAGCAGGCCCGCCGCTTGAGGTCGATCTCGTCGGCCAGGGGGACGTTGTCACTGAACAGCAGCACGTCGAGGCCGCGGGTCAGGGCCTTGTGAGCCTCCAGGGCCGCGTAGGGGCCCGGAACGGAGAGGATGGCGACGTTGGCCTCCGGTGCCAGGACCAGAGCGTCGTCCAGGCCGCCGGGGCGTGTGGCTGCCGGCGGGGCGCCCGCGCCAGTTGACCCGCTCGCCTCGAACAGCACCGCCCAGGCTCTCGACAGGGCCGCCGGCAAGTGCTCGTCGGCGCCCCTGATCGCGAGGACGAGGTCGTTGGCCGAGGCACCGTCGAGCCCCTCGGTCACTCCCTCGTCGAGCAGTAGCTCCAGGTTGGCCGGCGTGGCCATCAGCGCCCAAGCCCAGTCGACGCCGGGCGCCTCCAGCATGGCGCGGGTCGCCTCGAGCAGCCGCACGCTGTCGACGTAGCAGTCTGCGACGATCTTGGCTCTGGCGGTCACGGCACGGATCCGCCAGGCGATCGGCGCGGGCACGCCGCCGACGGATGGCAGGCCCCGGTCACAGCGCCGGGTCGGGCACGATCCGTGTGCCCCGGGGACCCTCGATCACGCCGGCGGGCTCGTCGAGGGTCGCGTACACGAGCTCGGGCGTGGTTATGGCTGAGATCCGCCCCGCGGCTTCCACGAACTCGATGGCGGCCTCCACCTTCGGTCCCATACTGCCAGGAGGGAACTGGCCGTCGGCCAGGTGGCGCCGGGCAGCCGAAGCGGTCATCTCGGTGACGGTCTGCTCCTGGGAGGCGCCGAAGTTGAGGCGCACCGCGTCCACACCGGTCACCATAACCAGGGCCTGGGCACCCACGGAATCGGCGATCCTCTCCGCGGCGAAGTCCTTGTCGATGACCGCGTCCACCCCCCGGTAGGCGCCGTCGGCCGAGCGCGACACCGGGATCCCGCCGCCCCCGCCGGCCACGACTATGTATCCGAGGTCGACCAGCGTCGATATGGCCGGAGCCTCGATGGGGGCCATCGGCCGCGGCGACGGGACCACCCGCCGGTAGCCCCGGCCCGAATCCTCGACCATGGTCCACCCCCGCACCGATGTCAGCGCGTCCGCCTCGGTCCGGTCGAAGAATGGGCCGATGGGCTTGGTGGGGCGCGACAGGGCAGGATCGCCGGGGTCGACCTCGACATGCGTGATGACGGACACCGCGCCGGTGATCTCGCGCCTGCACACTTCATTGAGCGCCAGGCAGATCAGGCTCCCCAACTGCCCTTGCGTCATGGCGCCCAGAGTGAACAACGGCAGCGCGGGCACGAGGTCGGTCGAGCCCTCGTGCTGGATGGCCAGGTTGCCGACCTGGGGGCCATTGCCGTGGACGATCACCACGTTCCATCCCTTCCGGATCAGTGATCGCACCGACAGGGCCATGGCGAGGGCGTTGGCGTATTGCTCCTCCAAGGTGCCGCGCTGGTCCTCGCGGATGAGTGCATTGCCTCCGAGAGCGAGAATTGCGGTCTCGGCCAAGACTCACTCCTCTCGCCAGACCGCCGGGTCCGCCGGGACCGGCACCGAGCCCACGGATCTGCCGATAGCAGAACCGACTTTCTTATAGTAGATGAGAGGCGAGGGACCATGCCAAGCCTCGGGTCCACCGGCGGTGAGGCTGGAGCCGGCAAGGAGCCGACCACGATGTCCGAAGGTGTGAGCGACGCAGACCCCATCGCGGTGCAGGCCGGGCACGGGGACGCAGACCCCACGGCCGTGCTGGCCGCCCACTGGAACGAGAGCGAGCGCCGCCTGTATCCGACGGCCACCACCAACCCGGACGCCTACCAGTCGGCCGTGAAGCTGGTCCGGGCCGTGGCCGACGCTCTAGCCGACGTCTCCGATCTCGGGGAGCTGGTCCAGCGCTGGGAGCACCGGACCGCGGTGCTGGACGCGGCGGTCCGCGCCACCGGTGAGACGGTCGCCTACGGCCTCATCGAGGCGACCGCGGGATGCGGCTTCGCCATCCGCCGCCGCGAGCTGCTGAACGAGCGGGCCGAGCGTGAGCGCCGGGAACGCATCACGGCGGCCCGGGATGCGGGCGAGACGTGGGTGGTGATCCACGAGCAGGGTGACCTGGCGTCCGGCCTCGCCGACCCCTGCCAGTGCATGGAGATGCACCTGCCCACCGGGCTGGCCGTCGTGAGCATGGTCGAGCCCGACCCGTCGACCATGACCCCCGTCTACGTGGTGACGGTCACGGCCATGGGTGCCGAAGCGGCCGGCACCTCCGGCATCGACCTGAGTTCCTTCGAGGATCTGGAGACGGCCGACCCGGAGCTGTTCGAGGACAACCGGCGGGCCATGCGAAGTCGCGTCGAGGCCGCGGGAGCTTGATTTGGCCCTGCATCTAGCTCCAGAGTCCGGTGATGGGCTCGCTCTTGAGGTCGAACACCTCGCGGCGCTCGCCGCCCGCTCGCAAGGTCAGCACGCCGCTGCCGTTGATGGAACCAACCACCGCGGCGGCCAGTCCTGCCGAGCGGAACAGGTCCACGCACCGGCCGGGCCGGTCGGTGGTGAGCCAGAAAGCGTACGTCGGGAAGCAGACGAGCCAGCGATCCAGGCTCACCCCGGCCGGTGCCGGCAACCCGTCCAGGTCGATCTCCGCCCCGAGCCTTCCGGGTTCGAGGAGCATCGCCAGCGAGCCGATCGAGCCGGCCATGCTGACGTCCTTGGCTGCCTGCGCCAGGTCCATGCGAGCGACCTCGGCCAGCAGGCGCACGTCGGTGGCCAGGCGGGAGCCCTGATGCCGGAGTGTGGTGAAGAAGGCGAAGTCGGGCCGCATGCGGCCTTCGAGGCAGCAAGCGAATACGAGGTCCTGACCGGCCCGGGCCCGGCTAACCGAAAGGACCCGGTCGGCGTCTCCCACCGCGAATGCCGACAGCGCCGGTTCTCCCGGATGCTCGCTGATATGCCCGCCGACGATGGGCACGCCATAGAGGACGGCCGCTTCGGCCATGCCCTGCAGCGCCTCGACGGCCACGGCAGCTGGTGCCACCACCGTGTTGACGATGGCCCTGGGCGCCGCGCCCATGGCCGCCAGGTCGTTGACGTTGGCGAGCACGGCCGCGATCCCCGCGGCCCGGGGATCGGAGGCCACGAACGCCGGATGCACCGCCTCCCCGCACACGACGATCGAGGCTCCTCCGCCCGTCTCCACGACGGCGCCGTCGTCGCCGGGCCCGGTCACCGGATCGGAGGCTCCGACGACCCGGCGCACAGCCCCGACAGCTCTCTTGGCCCGCAGCCCCGCATGGTCGCGGACCGCGGTCACCAGCCGGTCCAGCGACGGCTGCCCGGGCGATGACTGCTCCAGTGGGAACTCCTCCGGCGACGGCTGGTCCGGCGGTGGCACGGCCGCACCGTACAGCAGCAGCCGGCCCCGTCTCCGCGGTCTCGGTCGGCCAGGCCGCGCTGGAGGCGGCGTCAGAGGGTTTCGCCGGCCGGGTGGCCGGGGTGTTCCGCGACGGCTTCTATGTCTCCGGCCCCTCCGAGACGTTGTTCGCGGTGCTGGGTCCCCGATCCTGGCCCGGGCCGCTGCACCTCGTCGTGGAGGACCTGGCCGAACCGCCGGCCCTGCACGACCGGGTGAGCGTCTCTGGCGACGTGCTCAGGGCGGGCCGGCTGCAAGTCCGCCTCGACGGGGGCGCGCCCTGGGCGCCGCACCTGCCCGAGCGTCTCTGCGCCGGTCTGCCGGCATGGCGAGACCTGGCTGTGTGTGCTGCCCCCGAACTGGCAGCTGTCTGGGAGCCGGTGACCCACGATCTGCGCCGCTGGGACCCGACGGCCGCGTCCCGCCGGCTCCAGGGACGCGGCGACGGCTTGACTCCGAGCGGCGACGACGTGCTCGCGGGGATCCTGCTGGTCGCCGCCATCGATCCGAGCCGGCGCCGCGCCCTCGCCGAACTGGCCGGCAACGCCCGCACCACCCGGTTGAGCCGCGCCTTCCTCAGGTGGGCCGCGGCCGGCCAGAGCGTCCAGCCGGCCCACACCCTGCTCGACGCGGCGGCGTCGGGCGATCAGTCCGGGATGCGCCGGGCGGCGGCGTCACTGGCCGGCGCGGGCGCCACGTCAGGCCGGGCCCTCGCGGCCGGCGTGGCGCTGGCCGCCACCGAACTCGCTCGGGCAAGCACACGTAGAATGGGCCCCCGGCCCAACGACGTGCGGCGCAGGTCAGGAGATCGTCCAGATGCCCATTCCTGAGTCTCCCCGGTTCCTTCGAACGGCCGCCCGGACGACCAAACCGCGCCGGCTCGGCATCACCCACGTCATCGACCCCGGCACGCCGCTGGCGGGCATCGAAGCGCTGGTGGAGGCCCACGGTGCGTTCGTGGACGTCTGGAAGTCCGGTTTCGGCACCGCCTACGTCGACGCCGCGATCGCATCCAAGATCGAGTTGCTCCAAGCCCACGACATCAAGGCCTGCCCCGGGGGCACGCTGTTGGAGGCGGCCTGGCTTCAGGGACGGACCGAGGCTTTCTTCGACTGGGCGGGCGGCCTCGGCTTCGACTGCGTGGAGGTGTCGCGCGGCGCGACCGGCCTGCCTGCCGCAGCCAAGCGGGACCTGATCGTCGGCGCCCGAGCCCGCGGTTTCGAGGTGTTCGCCGAGGTGGGAAGCAAGGATCCGCGCCATGAGGCCGTCCCGCACGAGTGGGCCGAGGAGGCCCGGCGCGATATCGACAGCGGCGCCTCGTGGCTGGTGGCGGAGGGTCGGGAGAGCGGGACCGTGGGTCTCTACACCGCCGACGGGCTGGTGAGGGCCGACCTCGTGGACGCCCTCGAGGGCGCTGGAACGGATGCGCCGGTGGTGTACGAGGCCCCCCGGCGCGAACAGCAGGCGTGGCTCGTGAACCACCTGGGGGCGAACGTCAACCTGGCGAACATCTCGCGCGACGAGATTCTCGCAGTGGAGGCCCTCCGGCGCGGGCTGCGATCCGACACACTCCGAACCCGCCTCGCTGCCGCATGTTCGACCTAGATCCCGCCTCACCCAACATCATGCCGTCGCGGTACCGGCAGGTGTCGGTCGCCGCGGTCCCGAGCCTGGCGCCGGATGATCTGGTGGCCCGGTTCACCGGACGGGAGGCCTACTACCGCACCCGGTTCGTGGTGGCCCGCCTCGACGGCGATCCCGGCCGCTGCGCGCTGGTGGAGCTAGCCCGCGACGGCAGCGACGAGCTGTTCTCGCCGGCGGCGGCCGCCCGGGTGCTGGCCTCCGCCGAGGATTGCGCCTACATGAAGGACGACGACGCCGACCTGGGCATCGCTTCCCACCTGGCCCGGCTCGCCCGTCGATGCCCCGACCGGCGCTGCGTCGTGGTGGAGGGCCGGTACCGCCATGTCAGCTTCCTCCTGAATGCCGCGCCGGTTCAGATCACCGTGGTGGACGTGGTGCCGCCCGAGCCCTCGAAGCTCGCCGACCAGGTGGCCAGGGTCTTGGACTTCGCCGAGGATCTGCCTCCCATCGCGGTGAAGGAGCGGATCGTCGACAGCCGGGCGCTGGTGACCGAGCCGGTACCCGAAGGGCTGATCGTCCCCTGCCGGGGCGGCGGGGTCGGCATAGCGGGCGTAGCGGTGTCGCACCTGGACGAGCGGCCGAGCTCCGCCGGATCGACCCTGCTCGGCTGCGAGCGCTCCCAGCAGATCCACCGCTGGTTCTACGGCGCCGAGCCGGCCCGGACCATCGACTGGTGCCCGCGCCGCCTGATCGGCGCCGACGAGTCCGTCGACGGGCTCGTGCTGAGCCGCTGCTGCATGCTGGATGAGGGCCTCGAGCAAGAGGCACGCACGGTGATGGTGCCTTGGGGGGCCACCCTCATCGAGGTGCATGAGGGCCTCCGCACACTGGCCGGTTCCGGAGACGGCACGTGGACGCGCACCTGATCGATTCAGCCATCTACGGGCACGGCTGGTCGACCGCGGAATCGGTGGCCATCTTCAGCGAGCGGGCCCGCCTGTCTCGCTGGGTGGATGTCCTCAAGGCCCTCGCAGCCGCACAGGCCGACCTTGGGATCATTCCGGCGTCCTCGGCCCAAGCGATCGACGGGCTGGACGGCGAGCGCCTCGATCCGGCTGCGGTCGGCGCCGAGACCCGGCGGACCTCGCACTCCGCCGCGGGGCTGGTGCGCGAGCTACAGGCCCAGCTGCCCGCTGAGGCCCGCGAGCACGTCTACTACGGCGCCACCGTGCAGGACGTCTCCGACACCGCGGCCGCGCTGGAGATGCGCGACGTCGGGGCGATCGTGTGGCGGGACCTGCGGGCCGTGGAGGGTTCGCTGCTCGATCTGGCCGGGCGCCATCGCGACTCGCCCATGCTGGGCCGCACCCACGGCCAGCCGGGCGCCCCGGTGACGTTCGGGCTCAAGGTCGCCTCCTGGGCCGACGAGACGGCCCGGCACCTGGAGCGCTGGAGCCAGAGCCGTCCCCGCCTGGTAGTGGGCCAGCTCGCCGGCGCGGTCGGGGCCCTGGGCTTCTACCGGGACCTCGGCCCGGAGCTGCGCGGCCGCTTCTGCCGGCGTCTCGGGCTGGGCGAGCCGGCCATCTCTTGGATCGCAGCGCGCGATCGCATCGCGGAGTTCGCCAGCAACGCGGCTCTGGTGTCGGCCACGATGGCCCGCATGGCCAACGAGGTGTACAACCTCCAGCGGCGCGAGATCGGCGAGGTGGCCGAGGCCGCGTCGGAGACCACGATGGGCAGCATCACCATGCCCCACAAGCGCAACCCCGAGCGCAGCGAGCAGATGGTGACCCTGGCCCGGCTAGTGCGCTCGGCCGCAAGCACCCTGACCGAGACCATGGTCGGCGACCACGAGCGCGACGGCCGGACCTGGAAGACGGAGTGGGTGCTGCTGCCGGAGATTGGCCACTACCTGCTGGCCCAGCTCAGCCTGGCCCGCGGCCTCGCGGCCGGCATCGAGGTGGACGCCGGGGCGATGGCGGCCAACCTGGAGACCATGGGCGACTTCGGATCCCAGGAACTGTTGAGGCGCCTGTCGGCCCGCCTGGGCAAGCACCGGGCCAACGACGAACTCCAGCAGGCGTACCGGGCCGCCCGGCTCAGCGGCCGCCCGCTGAAGGAGGTCCTGGAGCAAGTCGCGTCGCCAGCCGAGCTGGAAGGACTGGACAAGCCCGAGACCGGCGCAGCCGCGACGATGGTCGACGCGGTCGTAGCCGCCGCCTCCGGCCGCCGATCCGCCGAGACCGATGAGTGGGCCTAACCGGTGAGTGTGGACCCGAAGGGATCAAACCCGGTGCCGCGGCTCGCCGGGCCGTCGTCGGAGGCGCCGGCCCGGGAACTGGTCGACGCCGGGTTCGCCTGGGAGATCGCCGACGCACCGCTGCTGCACCACGGTCTGAACCTGGCCGACCTGGGTCACGTGCTCGACCTACGGGCCCGGAGCCTCATTCCCGAGCCGGCCGCGGCCGCGCTGCTGGGCGTGCTGCTGGAAGCCCACCGCACCGACCCCGCCGACTTCCCGTACGACGCCGCCACCGGGGAGGTCTACAACTCGCGGGAGCGCCACTTCGCGCAACGCATCGGCGACTCCGCCGGGTGGCTCCATGCTGGTCGTCCCCGGCGGGAGGCGGCCCGGGTAGCGCTGAGGCTGCTGCTGCGGTCCCAGACGGCACACCTCATCGAGGTGGGGGCCGACTTCGCGTCGGCGGCCTCTGCGGTCGCCGCCGACCACGCTGAGACCTTCATGGGCGACCAGACCTACCTCCAGCAGGCCCAGCCGTCGACATTCGGGCACTACCTCCTCGCGTTCGTTCCACCCGCGCTGCGTGACGGTGAGCGGTTCTCGGCCGCCCTCGACCAGGTGAACACCAGCCCTGGAGGCGCGGGCTGCGTCAACGGCAGCCGGCTGCTCGACGACAGGGACGCCATCGCCGACGCGCTCGGGTTCGACGGGGTCATCGCCCACACCCGCGACGCCATGTGGCAGACCGACGTCTTCATCGACCTGCTCGCCACTTCGGCCAGCATGATCGCCAACCAGGCCAAGCTGGCCGAGGACCTCGAGATCTGGTCGAGCCAGGAGTTCGACTACGTCGACCTCGCTGGGCCGTTCACCCGGGCCTCGGTGCTGATGCCCCAGAAGCGCAATCCCTACTCGCTGTCCATCATCAGGGGGGCCAGCGGCGTTCTGATCGGCAGGATGAGCGGATTCCTGGCCGTGGTCAAGAGCCCGTCGGCTCGCAGCGACAATCTGATCTTCGCCTACGGGGAGATCCCGCGGGCCCTCGACTTCACCATCCGGGTGAGCGCCCTGACGACCGGAGTCGTCAAGACCCTGACCGTGAACGCCGAGCGGATGTGGTCCGAGCTCGAGCGGGGCTTCACCCAAGCCACCGACCTCGCCGAGTACGTGATGGTCGCCGGCGGCGTCGACTACCGCACGGCCTACAACGTGGTGGGACAGGCAGTTCGGGCTGCCAGCGGTCGGGGGCTGCGAGGACTGGACATCACCCCGGAGATGCTCGACGACGCTGCGGAGGCGGTCTGCGGCCGGCATCTCGGGCTCGATCCGGCCGATCTGGCCGAAGCGCTCGACCCCCGACGGATCGTCGCCACCCGCCGGGCGACCGGCGGAGCATCCCCCGGCGAAGTCAGGTCGATGGCCGAGGAGTTCTCCGACCACGCGGCCCGGCTACGAGCCCGGGCGGTCGAGGCCCGGAAGCGCCACGCCCAGACCGAGGAGAGCCTCCTAGCCCAGGCCCGGGCTCTCGTTGCACGGGGGTGAGAGAGCCGGTCAAGCGCCGATGTTGCCACTGACTCCTCAGTACTATATGATGCTTTTCATGATGATTGCTTTTATTTCCGTTATGGGGTCGGGACTGGCGGGGGTCGTCGGCGTGCTCATGCACTATCTGCTCAAGCAGAACGCTCAGCGAGCCGAGGAGCACACCACCGTCTTGGCGGCCATCGCCGAGCAGGGGATCGGGCTGCGGGGCCATGCCGACGGGCTGCACCGTGAGGCCATGGCGGCCATCGCCGAGCAGGGCGACCGGGTCGTCGCACTCCATGACCGGATGGTGGAACTCCATCTGCAGGCCCTGGCCGCCACAGCGGCGCTCGGCGAGCGCACAACGTCGCTTGAGACGAGGGCCGGCGCGCGTTAGGCGGCGCTTCGCTCCTCTTGCGGCCCGCTCCCACCATATAGTTGGCAAAGTTGGCATTCTGGGTCGGCGATCGAGTAATCCACCAGAACGGGAGGCACCGATGGACGGCATACATGACATGGGGGGAATGCAGGGCTGGGGCACCGTGGCCATCGACCCCGACGAGCCGGTCTTCCGGGAGCGGTGGCACGGCCGGGCCTTCGCCATGGGAGCCATGTCGATGGGCCTGTCGGGCACCAACCTCGACGCCTTCCGCCACGGCCTGGAGCGCCTGCACCCGTACGACTACCTGGCCGACGGCTACTACGGTCGCTGGCTGGCCTGTGCCGAGACGCTGCTGGTCGACAGCGGCGTGCTCTCGCCCGGAGCGGTGGAGGCCAGGGCCCGGAACCTGATGGGGGAGCCGGTCGACGACCCGGCCGACGTCGAGGAGAACAAGCCCGTCTACGAGCGAGGCGGCGCCGGCTCGCTGCGCGAGATCGACGACGAGCCCGCCTTCTCACCGGGTGACCGGGTGCGGGCCAAGGACATTCGCACCGGCGGCCACACCCGGATGCCCGGCTACATCCGGGGCCGCACCGGCACCGTCCACGCGCTGCGCCCCGCCGCGCTGCTGCCCGACACCAACGCCCACTTCGAGGGCGAGAACCCCCAGCACGTGTACACCGTGGAGTTCGACTCCGCCGAGCTGTGGGGCCCGGACGCGGAGGCGGCCACGCTGCGCATCGACCTGTTCGAGAGCTACCTGGAGGCGACCTAGATGGCTGACACCAACACCACCGACCGGCTCCCGCCCGCGGTGCGGACCGAGGCGCTGGAGTCCCTGCTGACCGAGCGCGGCCTGGTCAAGTCCGAGGTGCTCGACGGCTTCATCAACCGTTTCGTCAACGACGTCGGCCCCATGAACGGCGCCAAGGTGGTGGCCAAGGCGTGGACCGACCCCGACTACCGCCAGCACCTGCTGGCCGACGGCACCGGCGCCATCAAGGAGCTGGGCTTCGCCGGACCCCAGGGCGAGCACATCGTGGTGGTCGAGAACTCCGACGACGTGCACAACGTGGTGGTGTGCACGCTGTGCTCGTGCTACCCGTGGCCGGTACTGGGCCTGCCGCCGGAGTGGTACAAGGACCCCGCCTACCGCAGTCGCATGGTGCGCGAGCCCCGCACGCTGCTGAGCGAGATGGGCCTGGACCTCGACGACGATGTGGAGGTCCGGGTGTGGGACTCCAGCGCCGAGAACCGCTACCTGGTCCTTCCCCAGCGCCCCGAAGGCACCGACGACCTCGGCGAGGACGAGCTGGCTGCGCTGGTGACCCGCGACGCCATGGTGGGGGTGGCCAAGGTCAGCGCAGGCTGAACGGGCGGCGGTGGCTCTCACTCTCGACATCGAAGGCCCGGCCGCTCCGCCACGGCTCAACGGCGAGCTGGTGTTCGACGCGCCCTGGCAGGGGCGCAGCTTCGCGATGGCCATGGCTCTGGTGGAGGGCGGCCACTTCACCTGGGACGACTTCCGCGACCACCTGATCGCGGCCGTGCAGCGCTGGGAGTCGGACCCGGTGGGGGAGTACCGGTACTACGAGCGCTGGCAGGAGGCCCTCGAGTCGATCGTCGCCGAACGGGAGATCGTGGCGGGATCCGAGGTGGACGAGTTGGCCGCGGCTTACGCAGCCCGCCCGCCTGGCCACGACCACGACCACGGCGGCCACGACCATCACCACCACGACCACGCCCATTAGGGTCTACCGGCGGACACGGCGCATCCCCATGTCCGGTGGTAATAATGGCGCAGTGTCGCTGGCCGAGCTCATAATCGACCTCCAGTTCAAGGGTCTGAGGATCAACGCTCCCTTCGAGCGCCGGCCCGGCGGGGCCGGCCCCTCGGACGCGGGGATGGTCTGGATCGAGGGAACCGCGGTGACGGTTCCGGTGGACGCCTCCTTCGTGGCCGACTCCCCCTACACGCTGGAGCCCGAGGACGTCGGCTTCGGCATATACGCCGACGGGATCCGCCTCGCCGGCGCCGCTCCGGCCGACCGGCCCCGCTTCTACGGCCTGACCACCGACGACGGCGTCCCGTACTGGCACCTTGCCCTGATGCACCTCGACTCGCTGGCCAGCACCGTCCTGCAGACCTGCGCCTACTGGGGCAACGAGGACCAGTGCCGCTTCTGCGGCATTGGCGTGTCGCTGGCCTCAGGCAGCACTGTGCTGGTGAAGCGGCCGGCGCAGCTGGCCGAGGTGGCGGTGGCGGCCAAGGAACTGGACGGCGCCGTGGATGTCACGCTGACCACCGGCTCCACTTACGGCCGCGACAAGGGAGCCCTCTATGTGGCCAGGTGCGGGGAGGCCATGAAGGAGTCCTCGGGCCTCCCGGTCGAGGTGCAGTTCGAGCCGCCCGACGACCTGAGCGTGATCGACCAGGTCGCCGACCGGGGCATCGACTCGGTGGGGATCCACATCGAGACCTTCGACCCGGCCGTGCTGGAGTGGGTCGCGCCCCCGAAGTACCGCACCGGCGTCGAGCGGTACTTCGAGACCTGGGAGTACGCCGTCGAGCGCTTCGGCGAGGGCCAGGTCTCCACCTATGTGATCCTGGGCATGGGCGAGGACCCGGACCTGATCGTGGAGGGCTGCCGGCGGGCCGCCGACATCGGCGTGTACCCCTTCATCGTGCCGCTCCGGCCCGTGCCCGGCTCCCTCATGGGCGACTGGATGCCCCCCCCATCGGACTACGTGGAGAACGTCGCCCGCAAGGTCGCCCCGTTCCTGGTGGAGCGGGGTTTGACCGCGGACCTGGTCGCCGCGGGCTGCGCACGTTGCCAGGCGTGCTCGCCGGTGGGGGCGCTGGAGCGAGAGCTGCAGGCCAACGGCGACCGCAAGCTCATTCCGGTGCGAGCGACAGGTTGACGCAGTTGAGGCCTTCCGAGCGGATCGTGTGTTGGCGGGCCGTCGACCCGGCCGCGAAGAGCTGGCATATGCGTATCCGTCACCGCATCTTCGTCGAGGAGCAGCGGGTCATCCCCTTCACCGACGTCGACGACTGGGATCGCGACCCCGACACCGTCCATGTTCTGGCGGGGCGGGGATCGGTGGCGATCGGGACTGTGCGGCTGTACCGCACCGACACGGCCGGCCGCTGGAAGGGTGACCGGCTGGCCGTGCTGCCCGGGCACCGGGCCGGCATCGTGGGCATGCGGCTCGTGCGGTTCGCGGTCTCCACCGCAGCCGCCGCGGGGGGCGACGTGATGGACGCCTTTGTTCAACTCCAGAACGTCAACTTCTTCGAGCGTCTGGGATGGGAGCACAACGGCCCGCCCGTGGCCTACTACGGGCTGCCCCATCAGCCGATGACATTCGAACTTTCCCGCGCCGGCAACCTGGCCGAGAGCGAGATTCCCGACGACGCCTGCCTGCGCCTGCCCGCGGCCCGCGACGCGCCCAGCGCGCTGCTGGTCACGATGTCGTAAGGCCCCGAGTTGCTAGTTCATCGTTTCTGTGAGCAACGAAGCCGCCTCAGCCGGCACATCTGCTCACAGAACGGTCGGTAGGGCATCGTGGGGCTGCCCGAACGGGTCGCGGTCGTCAACATCGGGCTGGAGCGGTTCGAGACGGCCGTACGCGATCAGGGCGCGCCCGCGGTGGGGGTGGACTGGCGCATCCCGGCCGGCGGCGACACGGAGGCGGTGGCCGCCCTTGCCAGGCTGCTGGGCCCCGCCGCCGACCGGATCGACGCGGCCAACGCTGAGGTGATCGACCGCCTCGACCGGGGTGTGCCGATGCTGCTCGGCGTCGAGACGGCCGGCGCGGTCATCGAGGGTCTCGAGTCGGGCACGATCCTTCACTGCGGCCCGCCCATCGGCTGGCCCGAGATGTGCGACCCGCTCCGGCGCTCGGTCCGCGCCGCGGTCGTGGCCGAGGAGTGGGCCCCGGACCGCGACGCCGCCGACCGCATGTTGAACGCCGGCGAGATCCGGCTCGGGGCGGCCAACGAGCACTCCACGGTGGTGCCCATGGCCAGTGCCATCGGGCCCTGCGCTCCGGTGTACGTGGTCTCCGTCGACGCCGGAGGCGCCACGGCCTATTCCAGCCTCAACCAGGGCTCGGGGGCCGTCCCCTGGTTCGGGGTGGACTCCGATGAAGCCATCGAGCGCCTCAGATTCCTGCGCGACGCGCTGGCTCCGACGCTGGCCCGGGCCCTCGACCGGGTCGGTCCAATCGACGTCTTCTCTCTGGCCGCCCAGGGCATCACCATGGGCGACGACGTCCACATGCGGGTCCAGGCCACCACCAACCTCCTGCTGCGCGACCTGCTGCCGCACCTGGTCCGCGCCGGCACGGACAGGATCGGCGAGGTGGCCGACTTCCTGAGCACCAACCATCTGATGTTCCTCAACATCGCCATGGCGGGCGCTCGCTCCCTCACCGAGTGGGCCGGCCAGGTGCCCGAATCGAGCATCGTCACCTCCATGGCCCGCAACGGCACCACCTACGGCATCCGTCTGGCCGGCGACTCCGGTACGTGGCACATCGCGGCGTCGCCGCCGGTGCAGAACGCCCTGTACTACCCCAGTCAGGGACCGGACACGAGCGCCCCCGACATCGGCGACAGTGCCGTGCTGGAGTTGGTGGGCCTCGGTGGAGCGGCCGCGGCCAACTCGCCCGCGGTGGCCGGCTTCCTCGGGGGCAGGATGGCCGACGCGGCCGCGGTCACCGCAGCCATGAGCCGTATCTGTGCCGGGACCAGCACCCGTCTCCGGCTGCCCGTTCTCGACAACGCCGGCACCCCGCTGGGGGTCGACGTCCGGCGGGTGGTCGAGAGCTCGACAACCCCTGCGGTGAACACCGGGATCGTCCACGTCTCCGACGGCTCGGGCCAGGTCGGCGCCGGGGTGGCCCACGCCCCCATCGAGTGCTTCCGGCAGGCCCTCCTCGACCTGGACCGCCGCCTCGCCTGAAGCTCGGGCTGGCCCGTGGCCGAACTGTCAGGGGGTCCGGTCGGGGGATCGCAGCCAGGCGCGGGTGGCTTGATGGGCGAACTCGACGCGGCCGTGGCCGGTGCTGCGGATGAAGCCGGCGCGGATGAGCCGCGACCGGTAGGTGCTGATATAGCTTGAACTGCGACCGAGGCGCTTTGAGAGATCAGCGGTCGAGGTCTCGCCGTCGTCTTGGGCCATGGCTAGGGCGAACCGGCGGTCCACTCCCGACATCGATCGCCACATGGGCGCCAGCACGAGGTGGGGGAGCCGGCGCTCAGCCTCGGCTATGCCCGACGACACGTCTGCGATCTGCAGGTTCGGCGGGTCGGAGGATGCGGCCCGCCAGGAGTGAAAGCCGATGAGCTGCACCATGAAGGGGTATCCATTGCTGGTTTCAACGGCGCGGCGCAGCGCGTCGTCGCTGATGCGTCCCCCATGCGCGGCTATCGGCTCAGCGAAGGCCGTCGCAGTGGCCGCGTCGGACAACTCAGCGATCTCATGGCGGGAGCAGCGCTGCAGGAACGTGATCGCTGAATCCCGGAGCACGGTGTCGTCGATGCTGGGAAGGCCCGCGCCCACGAACGCGATCGGCAGCGACTCACGCCGTGTGACGTGCTGCAGTGTTGTGGCAAACTCGCGCAACTCCGGCGGTTCGCCGCCCTGTAGTTCGTCGAGCGTGATGAGCAGCCCTATACGCTCGGACGTGAGGAGCGAGCCCAGGTCCGTCAGAACGGACCGCAGCCGGACTTCGGTCGCCCCGACGCCCACCGGGCTGGCTCGGGTGAACTCGACGCCCACGCCGAGTGCACTGATTCCCGCCAACCGCGGCCGCCCGCCCCGATCGTGGCCACCACCCGACAGCTCCAAGACCGCCGCGACCAGTCTGTTGCACAGATCCCCGTGGGCGGTCTCCGCGATCACCAGCCAACCGCGGTTTCGCGCATACTCCTGCACGGCGTTGAGCGTCGCCGTCTTGCCCGCTCCGCGCACTCCGACGAGCAGCGAAGTGAAATCGGGGTGGCCCGTACCGCTGTCCAAGGCCTCCCCGAGTGCATCTAGGACTCCCGTGCGCCCTGCGAGCACAGGTGGCGAGGCCCCGAAGGACGGCTTGAACGGATTGCCGTTCGCCATGCGCTACGCCCGCTGAGCCTGGGCCGTCGCCATGAAGTGGCGCTTACGGCCTGAGGGATTTGCTAGTCGTGTTGTCACCCGTATCCCGACCTTGCTCGCGGGGTAACCCAGCATACCCTTTTGCGAGCTTTAGATCTTTTGCGAGCTTAGGATTTTTTGCGAGCTTTGGATTTAGGTGGGCCGGCGACGGGAGACCCTTAGAGGCCCCGCGGATAGGCGGGCGACCCGGCCCATACGGGGCGGGGCCGTGGCCCGAGCGGCCCGTGAGCGAAGCGAACAGGAGCGGGTATGACCACCCTGCGACGCGATTGGCCGCCGATCAATCCGCGCTCCCTCTTAGGCGTATAATCGACCGCAATCCAATTCCCCCGGTGTCGCCAATGCCCCTGTGGCATGCGTCCGGGGTATTGCATTTGTAGGGCTGGTGCTGGAGCGTTGCTTGCTGATCTCAACCCGGTTCGGTCGCGGGCCCGTGGATTCAGGAGGGCCTGAGCGCCGTCCACACGGCGCGGGCCGGGTGCTTGGCGGGGTTGCGCCAGCGGTGCTCGTGGTCGGTCCGGAAGTGGATCGAGTCGCCCTTGCGCAGCTGGAAGGTCTGACCGGAGACGTCCACGTCGAGTCGCCCCGACAGCATGTGGATCAGCTCCTCGCCCGCGTGGTGGAGCGGGGACTGGCCGCTGCCGGCGCCTGGCGCCACCTCGGCGATGGCGGTGGCCACGAAGTACTGGCCGTAGGGACCGGAGATTCCCTCCAGGGTGAGGCCCTCATGGGGGGTGTAGATCGATCGGCGCTCGGACGCAGGGGTGAAGACCACGTAGGGCGGCGACTCCAGCTCCTCGTCCACGAAGTACGCCACCGGCTGCTCGAGGGCCGCGGCCAGCTTCAGCAGGGTTGTGATGGTGGGCACCATGGTGCCCTGCTCCACCTTGTGAATGGCCGCGGTCGACACGTCGGAGCGGTCGGCGAGCTGCTGCAGCGACAGGTTCCACTGCTTGCGCAGGTGGCGGATCTTGGGCCCGATCGAGTTCACGACCGCGCTCAGCGTCTCGCCGCTCACGTGGTTGGGCCGCCCGTCCGCGCCCCCAGCGCTGGCCGCCGCCTGGCCGGTCATGGCTCCATCACGGGCGTGCATCCTAGACCACGGCCTTTTCGCTTGTGATCCAGCGGTGTCGTATAGTTGACGGCTCGCTGCCGGCAGCTTGAAGGACGGCCCGCCGTGAGTACCCCGACCCTTACCGTCTCGGCCCGGTGGCTGGGCGCCTACCGCTGCGACGTGTCCTCGGGCGATTTCACCATTCCCGTGGACGAGCCCGAGAGGTATGGAGGGACCAACCGGGGTCCCCAGCCCACCGAGCTCCTGCTGGCCGCGCTGTCGTCGTGCTTAACCCTCGCGGTGGCCCACGCGGCCGGCAAGCGGGGCATCGAGCTGTCCCATCTGGGGGTGGAAGTGACCGGCACCTACGACGGCCCCGGTTTCTCGGCCCTCGAGATACGGGTCGATGTCGGCTGCGACGACGCCGTCAAGGACCGGCTGCTGGAGGCGGCGGCACGCGTCTGCTACGTGTCCAACACCATCCGCAACTCTCCGGAGATGTCGGTGCGGGCCGTCTGACCGGCGTGCATCGGACAGGCGCGGCTTGACACTGGCGCGGGGTCGGCTTTAGGTTCCGATACGCAGTTCTCTCATCCGACACGACGGGTTTACTCCAGGAGAAAGCCGGTGACGAAAGGGTCACGATGCGGATAGCGGTAATCGGCGGGGGCGCGGCAGGCATCGGTGCTGCCGGCGCGGCCAAGGGCGTCGATCCGGACGCCGACGTCGTGGTCTACACCGCGGACACCGACGTGGCCTACAGCCCGTGCGGCATCCCCTACGTCCACGGCAAGGAGATCGACTCGTTCGACCGGCTCTTCCTGGCCACCAAGGAGCAGTACGTAGCCACCGGCATCGACGTCCACTACGAGACCACCGTGGAGTCCATCAACCCGAAGTCGCGCACCCTCGTTGTCGCGGGCGAGGGCGAGGCGACCTACGACCGCCTGGTGATCGCATCGGGATGGAACTACGCCGCAGTCGACGTCCCCGGAGCCGATCTCGACGGCATCTACGAGGTCAAGTACATCCGCGAGGCCATGGAGTGGGACAAGCGCCTCGACTCCTGCCAATCGGCGGTGGTCGTGGACGCCGGCCTCGTGGCGATGGAGATGGTCGCGGCCCTGTGCCACCGGGGGATCGAGTGCACCGTCGTCGATCCCGCCCCCTGGCCCATGGCCGACGTGCTCGACCCCGACATCGTGGAGCCGGTGCGCCAGGCCTGGGAGGACGCCGGCGTCGACATGCAGTGGGGCAACCGGGTCACCGCGTTCCGGGGCGACGGGACCGTGAGCAGCGTCGAGACGCAGCAGGGCCGTATAGAGGCCGACATCGTCATCGTCGGCACCCACAAGGTGCCCAACAATCCTCTGGCCGCCGCGGCCGGCCTCGATCTGGGCTCGACCGGCGGCCTGATCGTCGACTCGAGGATGCAGACCTCCGATCCGAACATCTACGCCGCGGGGGACTGCACCGAGATCCCCCACGGGGTCTCCGACATCCCGATCCAGGGTCTGACCGGCTCCCACGCCTACGCGCAGGGCAAGACGGCGGGAACCAATGCCGCCGGCGGGACCCGCCACTACCGGCCGGTCTTAGTGCCGTGGGGGCTGCTGGCCGGCGAGTGGATGATCGGCGGGGTGTCCTTCGGGGAGACGCTGGCCACCGCGCTGGGCATACAGCATGTCGTGGGCAAGGCCCAGGGCATCACCCGGGCCCGCTACTACCCGGGCGTCAGGCCCATCACCGTCAAGCTGCTGGCCGAGCCCGGATCGCTGCGGCTCATCGGGGCCCAGATGATCGGCGGCGAGGGGATCAAGGAGCGGGCCGACTTCCTGGCCATGGCTGTCCGGGTCGGCCTCACCGTCGAGGAGCTGGCCACCATGGAGAACGTCTACTCGCCTGCCATCGGCGCTCTCAACGAGCCGATCTCGGTGGCCGCCCAGAACCTGCTGGCCGGGCTGTAGGGGCGGCGCCGTCATGGGGTTCGCTCAGTGGCTCCGCTCCAACTCGGAGCACTACCTGGCCATCGACGCCCAGCGGCGTGTCGGCTCCCGCTACGGCGCACCGATGCCGGAGAAGGCCAGCGGTCTGCGTGAGCACTTCTGGATGCATGTGTTCACACCGGCCTACCGCCTGCTGCCCTGGGGCTTGCGGCGGCGCGTCATTCAGGCGCTGCCGGGATCCCATCGAAGGGCCTGGCCCATCCGCTCCGGCCGGCCCCAGGGACCGGCGATCTGAGATCCGACAAGCAACTACCCACACAACAACAAGGAGGCAACCATGCCCAAGACAGTGACCATCCCGCCGCCCCAGGAAGGCGACGTGATGCACAACATCGAGGAGAAGGTCTTCCCCGACTACAAGGCCGAGGAGGGCGACCAGGCGTACGTGTTCATGCACACGGTGCCCTTCGAGGGCTCGGTCGGCCTGGTGAACATGCTCACCGCCACCCGCCTGCAGCGCAAGGGCTTCAAGCTCACGTTCGTGCTGTACGGCCCGGCCGTGCTCATGGCCAACGCTGCCCGGGGCTACCCGGCGGTGGGCCAGGAGGGCTTCCCCGGCAACCTCGGTTACAACCGCCAGCTCCAGACCCTCATCAACGAGGGCGCCACCGTCTACTGCTGCCGCTTCGCCATGGGCGCGCTGTACGGCATGCGCGAGGACGACGTCATGGAGGGCGTGACCCCGTTCAACCCGCTCGACGTCCTGGACGCCAACATCCAGGCCTGGCGCGACAGGGCGCTGGTCCTCTCCACCTGGACGCTTTAGGCCACTTACCGGCGCGGCTACGGTCGCGCCGATGGCTTCCACCGCTCCGACCGCGGCGCCTCTCCGGCGCGCCCTGCGGGGACGGGCGCCCGGACTGCGGGCGGAGCGGGCCCTGTGGGACTCCGGCGCCGGGGTGGTGGCCGGCGTCGACGAGGTGGGTCGAGGTTCCTGGGCCGGGCCGCTCACGGTGGCGGCCGTGGTCGCCGATCCCGGTCGGCGCATCTACAAGGTGCGCGACTCCAAGATGCTCACCGCGGCCGAGCGAGAGACTCTGCACGACCGCATCAGGGCCTGGGCCCGGGCGGTCTCGGTCGGCCATGCCACCGTCGACGAGTGCACCGAGCTGGGCATGGCCGACGCCCAGCGCCTGGCTGCCCGGCGGGCCGTCGACGGGCTGGGTCTCGACGTGGACCACGTGCTGGTGGACGGGAAGTGGGACTTCCTGGCCTCGCGCGGAGACTCCGAAGAGGATGACGCGGAGCGTGACGGTCGGCCGGGGGTCACCACCATCGTGCGGGGCGACGCGTCCAGCCTGTCGATCGCGTCCGCCTCCGTGGTGGCCAAGGTGACCCGCGACCGCCTCATGGTCGCGGCCGCGCAGCGATATCCGGCCTACTGGTTCGCGTCCAACAAGGGCTACCCCTGCCCGCGCCACATCGCCGCGCTGGCCGCATGGGGCCCGTGCGCCATCCACCGCCGTCGCTGGGTGTTCATGGACGATCTGCGCTGGAGCGGCGTCCCCCGTGTCCTGCCGCCCCCTGAGGACGCCCACCCCCAACTGTTCCCCACCCCTCCGGGACCCGCCGTCGCGACGGGCGGGCGGCTGTAGCCTTGCGGTCGCCATGGGTCAGCCCGTCACCTTCCTGCGAACCTCGTCGCCGAGACCGGGCCTCGTGCGCTTCGAGCTGAACCGGACCATCACCGGCATGGGCCACGAGCGCTACCGGGCCGGCGAGGAGATCATCGGCGACCGTCCCTCCGACGAGCTGGCCCGCCGGATGCTGGCCACCGGCAGGCTGTCGTCGCTGCACATGCACGGCTCGGTGATAACCGCCGAGCTGGCCGCCGGCGACGACTCGGGGCTCGGCGAGGTGATCGCCAGCCTCTACACCTACTACGTGCCCGGCGTGGAGATCCCCAGCGACGAGGAACTCATCGCCATGGTCGAAAGCTGAGAAGTCACACGCTGCGACTAACGTCAAATACTCGACAATCCGTAACGCAGGTGTTACGGTCGGCCCAGGCGATGACCGATCTTCGATGACCGACCTTCCCAGAGAACTCGACCAGGCCCGACGGAGGGCGGGTGTATCGAAGGCTGAGCTTGCCCGGCTCGCGGATACTCAGCCTGCTTCGGTTCGGCGGCTTCTTGGCGGTAACGGTCACAACCCGCAGGTATCGACCATTTCGCGTCTCGCCGATGTGCTTGGGCACGAGATACGTGTGGTGCCCAAGCCGCGTGGCAGGCTCGCATCGCGGGACAATGGCAATTCAGGCGACGCCGCTGATGACTTGCGGCGACTCGCAGGCCGCTCGTTCTCGACGCTGCTGGCCGATCCGCCTTGGCGCTTCATGAACCGCACGGGGAAGGTCGCCCCGGAGCATCGTCGGTTGTCGCGTTATGACACGATGACAACCGCCGAGATCCGTGCTCTGCCAATTGCGGAGATTGTTGCCGAGCAGGCCCATCTCTACCTGTGGGTGCCCAACGCTCTGATAGCCGACGGCCTCGCGGTGATGGAGTCGTGGGGTTTCGTCTACAAGTCCAACCTGGTGTGGGCCAAACGCCGCAAGGACGGTGGCCCTGATGGCCGCGACGTCGGCTTCTACTTCCGAAACGTAACGGAGGTCATCCTGTTCGGCGTACGAGGCAGCATGCGGACGCTACCGCCGGGCCGCCGACAGGTGAACATGATTGAGACCCGCAAGAGGGAGCACTCGCGCAAGCCTGACGAGCAATACGACATCATTGAGGCCTGCTCTCCCGGCCCTTACTTGGAGTTGTTCGCCCGGTACTCACGCCCGGGTTGGACATCTTGGGGGCTGGAGGCCGATGACGATGTCGAGCCGCGGGCCAAGCGTTACGCCGCGTACAGCTGATCCACTGGCTGTTACTGCTCAGCAAGAGGCGGCATCATTGCTAGTGCTTCGGCGCGGAGGGCCTCGTAGACCGGTTTGGCGTCGCTCCACTTCGAGTATGCGTCCCGCCATGACCCCTTGAGTGCCTCGGCCTCGTCGAGTTTCGCCCTAACTTTGTGGGCGAGTCCGATGCCATCGATCCTGTCCGGCTCGATACCGATCAGCAGCAGCGGGCACTCGCCGCCACCGCCCAGGTTCACGCGGGGCTCGAGCTTGTCCCAGTGAGTTGACGAAGCGCCGTATTTGAAGCCGCCGTCCTGGCTGCGAATCACTCCGGAGATCAGATTCTGGAGATTGGGCCCGCGGGTGACAATCACTCCAACGGCGATCGCTCCCGCATGGTGGAGAGCCTGGAAGTTGATCAGGTCGCGGTCGAAGAAGGGATCCTTGTTGTTCCACTCCATCTCCACGGCCACGCCCGGGAATGGCTTCGCCAGCGAGCCTTTCCCGAACATGTCGATCTCATGGCCGCGGACCTTCGAGACGGGTTCGGTTTGGCCGTCGAACCCGATGGCCTTCTCGATGGTGATGTTCTGCTTGCCCAAATCGTTCGATCCGTGTGTTCGTTGCCGCTGTCGGACTCGTCGATCATGTTCGCGAGCGATTCGTCGAATCGTCTCACAAAGACGGTCCGGCCTCCGCCGCCCGCTCGGAGTTCGTCCAACGTCGGACGGAAGTCCTCAAGCGCCACCTGCAAGTCGTCGAATCGGTTACGGAACGCCTCTTGCAGGATTACGTCGGCGTAGCGCGTGACTCCGTATCGATAGCCGTCGGGTAGGCCCTCAATTGTTGGTTGTCGAACCTGCCCTGCTAGATCGAGAACCTCGTCCGCGGTGTGCGACTGCCCCACGGGGCCGAAAGGCTACCCAAGCCGTTGCCTGCGGCTCGAGTTCCCTCTAGCTCCAGCCGCGCACTCTGGCTGCCGCTGCCGTAGTCCGCGATGTCCGCGGTGGCACTACGAGCCCGGCTTGGTGACGTCCATGACGATCACCGAGATCTTGCGAGCCTCATCAGCGGTCAGCTCCTGCTCCAACTTCGCCCTCAGCGCCTGGGGGATGTCGGGTCGATTGCCGTCGGGCGGGGTCTTGGTCGCGTTGGGGGCGAACCACAGCACGAGGTAGATGCCGTAGCCCGACGTTGCCGGGTCCGTAGTGTACTTGCCGAGGAGTTGCCTGCGGATGGCGGTCCATAGGTCGGGGTGCGAGTTCTTCTTGATCTCGATGGGCACGTTGAACCCGGAACAGTTGGCGCGTATGTCGGCTCGGTTGTCCGCGGCGTAGCGACCCTCCGGCGCGGCGTCGACCTCGGCGGGCAGCCGACTCTTGAGGTCCGCAAGAAGGGCGTCACGGCACGAGTCCTCATGTTTGGGTTCGGCTGGGGGCCGTCGTCGGTCGTCCTTCCAGTAGTTCCGCCATGGATTGTCGTTGCTGCCTCTGATGTTGGCCGCGATGTCGGCGATTCGGTCCTGAAGGAGCGCTGCCAGGTCGGCCGCGCAGGTTGGCGCCTCGTTCCGGAGCATGCGCTGCACTTCCTCGATGCTGGGATGGCTGTAGGACGCGTCCCGGTGGACGACGCGCTGTCGCTCATGCGCCATGGTGAGCCGGTCTCGCCAGCGCTCCAGCCAAGGATTGGCGATCAGATCCCTGAAGGCTCGGTCTGTGTCGTTGCCCGCCAAGGTGCCGAGTTGTTCGATCAGCACCCCCAAGAGTTCCGACATCTCCATCCCGAGCGTGATGTAGCCGCCGCCCCATTCGACTGGTCCGAACGAGGCACCAAGGATCTCGATCGCGTCTCTGAGCACCTCCGGTTCACGCACGCCGGCCAGGGCCGATTGGTGCATGTTGTCGCGGTGCGAGCTGCGGCGCAGAAACTCTGCAAGATGTTTGACTCTCCGTTCGTTGTGGCGTACGTATTCCTTCAGTGGTCCAAGGTTCGCGTGGTCGGAAAGCAGCGCATCAACGGTCAGCCAGCGCGTCCGCTGGCTGACCGCCAGACTCTGCAGCGACAGCTTCCTTGCGGCCAACTCTCGGAGCGAGATTCTGTCGGGATGCTGCATCGCGCGAGCGAGCAGACTGTCGAGCAGGGTCATCTGCTTGTTCGAGGCCCGCGCGGGGACCGCTTCGAGCAGCCGCAGCGTGGTGGCGTGGACCAAGTCGTCATGACCGTCGAGAAGCGGCGCCGGGGAGCGAGTCTCGAACAGTTCGGTGCTCTCGTCGAGTGCCCACACGGGGACCGGGGCGTCGCACCGGCCGAGACGGTCGAGGACGTTGAGGCAGGGCACGAACTCATGGCCGGCTCGCACCGCCGGCGCCGCGCACCGGTAGAGAACATCCAGCACCAACTCGGGCTCCTGCTGGAGCCAGCGGTTGTGCCAGGGCGGGAACTCATCGTCGCTCGGAACGCAGTAGTGGATCGCTAGAGCCTTCCGCTTGCGATCCCTGCTGATTCCGTCCAGACGGGCGGGATCCTCCTCGTTGTGCAGGTGCAGGCTCGCAAGCACTGGGTAGGCCAGCGGAGAGTGCTGCGACTTCAGGTGGAGCGCAATCGTCTCATCGGCCTCAGGAAGGTCGTCTCGCGAGATGGCCCCCAGGATCGAAACCATGACGGCATCGACAAGGGTCTCGTCGCCACCAACGAGTTGGCCGATACGTTGTCGAGGAGACGCGTCACTGTCGAAATCCATGAACATGCCGAGATAGACCTTCGCCAGAGTGCTCAGATTCGGCGCGAAGAACCGGTTGTTGCGTAGGTCGTCGAGTTCCGCGCTGAGGTTCCCGGCCCAGTCCGCTTGGCGCTGACGCCGTTCCTGCCTTCGCTGTTCTCTGGCTTCTTCGAGTTCGCGTTCCTGAACGCCATCCTCGGAGCGACTGGCCGCGCGGCGGGCGCGGAGCTTCTCAAGATGGCAGGCCAGCCCGCCCCCTACTATTCGCTGACTCATGACTGCGGGGGACAGCCCCTCGCTGACGGCCGGGTCTTCCAGAGAGGCGTGGGCCTGGGTCAGCAGTTCCCTTGCCAGAGCGGGCTCGCTGTTCTCCAGGGTGGTGGCCTGTTCGAGGCACCACAGTCCGAAGTCCTCGGGGAGCTTGCTTCGATGAAGGGCGTCGCAGAACCAATGGCGGTACGGCCTGTCCGGGTCTGTGGCCACGCCGCGACGCAGCCACGCAAGGAACACCGACTTCTGCACCTGCGGGCGGCTCTCCAGCCATTGTCGGACGGAACGAGTCTCATCCTCCCGCATGGGAGCACCGTGCGTGCGCCCGGCCACATCGAGCCAGTCGAGGAGACGCTCGGTGCCGAGCGTGTCTCCAAGGGCAGGCAGGGCGCGAGCGAGGAGTTGAAGCGGCAGATCATCGAGGTACGCCTTCCCCAGGGCTGGTACGAACGTCGGGGCGTCCTTGCAGAGCGAGTCGAGAAGAGATGCGATGTGTTCATCTGACGACCGGCTCAGGACGTGCCGGGTCCAGAAGTTCCCTAGGTCGCTGAGCCGGTGGTCTTGAGGGCGGGGGAGCGCGTCGCGCCAGAGCGTCGCCGGCTCGATCACCCTTGGGTAGAGATGGTTCAGCAGAGCCCGGCGGAGGCGGTCGCCGGGGTCGGCGATGGTGCCCTCTTGAATCTCATCCAGGACCGACAGGAGAGTCTGGTCGGTCTCGCTGCACGAAGAGGCGATGTGGGTGAACGCGTCGAGCGCCTTGACGGTGACCCAGGACGGTCGGTCGCCGTCGCGCAGAATCTCCGCAAGGTCGGGTGCCAGCCCGGCCAGGGACTCCTTCTCGTGCTCTTCAGCCTCGGAGAGCACCTCCAGCACGAAAGCCGTGGTTCGGTCGCGTTGAGGCTGACCGACCGGGGTGCGGAGCACACCCCTGATCGACTCCAGCATGTCGGCTGAAGCCAGGGAGCGGAAGGCCCGGGCCGTCTCGTCTCGATATCCGTCGGCTCGGCCGTCCTGCATTGCGTGGCCGAACAGCGGCCCCTGCTCAGCGAACTCCACCAAAGACCTGAACAGGAGTGCCCGGTCTTCGAGTGTGAATCCGCTGAGGTCGCCGTAGAGGCCAACCCCCGCCGGGTCGGCGTCGATCAGCAGTCGGCGCGCCTCGCCCCGGTATGCCGCCAGCCAAGCCGAAAGACCGCGCAGCACGGTGACCACACGTCCGTCGCTCGGACCGGTCATGCGCCTCACGACTCTTCGAGCCGACATGCCTTCCCGAATGAGCTTGGCGAGATGGCGGCCTGCCAAGAACTCGGCGATCTGGCGATGGCGGGGAACCAGTTCCGTTTCGCAGTCGGGCTTGAACAGCTTCGTGGACAGCGCGCCGCGGAGAAGTTCACGAGGCCGACCGCAGTGAGCCTCTTCGAGAGCGTCGAAAGACACGAACCCGTCAGTCCGCAAGTCCGCTGCGGTGCCGTCCGGCGCAAGCCTGAACCCCTCCAGGCCGCACAGCAGCAGTAGGACGCACAGGTGACCGGCGGCATCGAGGACGGCCTCGGGTGCCTGGCCCGAAGCGACTGCCCGGTGCTCGTCGTTGTGTTCAGACGCCATCTTGGCGCAGGCGAGTTCGAAGGTAGTCAGCCGACTCTCTGGCCAGGCGCCGCCGGGCCCCACAGCCTTCGCAAGAAGCTTGAGCGTCTGGGGGTTGCGCAGCATTGCGGCCAGGCCCCGACTGCTCGCCTCTTTCTCGAATGTCTCGGCATTGTCGATGCCGAACTCCTCAGTGAGGAGATCGTGCGTGGCGCGCTCGCTCAGTTCGTCGAGCAGCAGCACGGTGATTCTCGCGTCGGGTGCGACCTCTTCCAGGCTGCGGCGGTCGTTCGGGCCGAGCCAGTCCGCCTCCCGACATGAGATCCGGACATTCGGTCGGCCGAGCCGAACGAGCCGCCTGCGGATCTCGTCGAGGGGTTCTCGTGCGTCCGCGGTGCCTGCACGCATTTCGTCAAGTCCGTCGATGAAGAGCGTCCGGCCGCTCAATTCCTCGGGGGAGTACACGTCGGCGACGAAATTCCGTGCTGTAACGAACACCGCGGTGTCTTCGAGTTCCTCGCACTCCCTGCGGAACTCGGTTGTCTTGCCTGCGCCGGGGTCGCCGAGCAGCACGTAGGCGGGTGTTGATCGGTAGGCGCTGAGCGGCTTGGCATCGCTCGCCGCGAGGCGGCCGTTCCCCTTGGCGGGGATCTCGGTGCAGGTGCGAGCGACGGTGATGGTCATGCCGAGTCGATCCAGTGATCGGAAGGGAATGACAGGAACTCATGGAGTGGCAAACCCGAAGCACCGGCCACGATCGCGGCGCGAGGGCTGAAGCGTCGCTGGAACTCGGAGAGGCCGCTGAGGGCACCAGGTGTCGCTCCGCTCTTGACCTCGATCGCGACCGTGTTGGGGCCTCGCTGGAGAACGAAGTCCACTTCGTGTGGGCCGTCTCGCCAATACCTCACGATTGTGTTGGGCGACGCCGTGTTGATGAGGTGGGCACCGACGGCGCTCTCGACCGTGCGGCCCCAGTAGGAGCGGTCGGCGCGGGCCTCCTCGAACGTGTATCCCGAGGCGACGGCCATCAGTGCGGTGTTGAGAACGTTCAGCTTCGGCGTCGAGGCTCGCGCCGCTGCTGGTCGCGCAGTGTGCTTGGGCAGCCCGGTCAATAACCCGGCATCGGACAGCAGCTTGAGATATCGCGTCAGAGTCGTGGTGTTGCCTGCTTCCTGGAGTGGACCGAGCATCTTGTTGTAGGACAACTCCTGCCCCGAGTACCGCGCGCCGAGTTCGAACAGCCTCCTCAGCAGCGCCGGCTTGTCCACCCGTGTCATCGCCAGAACGTCACGCTCGATGTTCGGCTCGACAAGGGCCTCCCGGATGTACCTCGTCCACCGGGCGCCGTCGCGCTTTCGGCCTGCGGCCCCGGGGTAGCCGCCGAAGTAGATGTACTCGTCGAGGCTGTAGTCGAATGCCTGCGACATCTCGGCGTAGGACCAGTGGGTGAAGCGGATCGGCTCGAATCGGCCCGCGAGGCTCTCGGTCAGCCCTGCCTGCATCAGCAGTGGCGCAGACCCAAGAATCACCACGTGCATCGGGCACCCGCTTCGACGGTCGGCGTCCCACAGGCCCTTGACTGTGTCTGACCATCCGCTGATCCTCTGTATCTCGTCGAGCACCAGGACGTAGCCTCGGATCGAGTCCCAAGCCTTGCGCCGACTGCTCTCCCAGATTCGCTGAAGCCACGCGGTGTCTCGCTCCGCGGGTCTCAGGGACGCTGTGCTGCCGACCTCCTCGAAGGGACCGGGGGCATCCATCGATGCGGGCTCATCGACCGCCACGTATCGGCTCTCACGCGAGATGGCATCGAGAGCCTGCCCGACAGCCATTGTCTTGCCCGTCTGGCGCGGTCCGAAGATCGCGACGATGCGCCCCGGCGGCTCCGACAGCCGCTTCACTAGGGTCTCCACCTGGGGACGCCGAAACTGGGCCATACCTTCACGATATCAGTGTCTACTTGCTCTTGAGTAAAATTACTCAGGAGCATTGCTTCAGCCTCGTCTGAGCAAGCGGCCGGTGGGGCGGCGATAATGCAGGGCCGACACGGACGGATGGGCCCGCCGGGGTCCAGCTGTTCGCTTACTGCCAAGGAGGGAACGCCACATGGTCAACCCGCTTCCTGACGACTACCCGCGAATCTCGACCTACCTCTGCGTCGACGGCGCGGCCGACGCCATCGACTTCTACACGCGCGTTCTCGGCTTCACCGAGAGTCGCCGCATGACCTTCGCCGGCCGGATCGGCCACTGCGAGCTGCGCCTCGGCGACTCGCTGATCATGCTGTCCGACGAGTGGCCCGAGGAGGGGGTCGTGGGGCCCAACACGCTGGGCGGGACGCCCGTGTCCATGACCGTGAACGTCGAGGACTGCGACGCGACCTTCGCGGCCGCGCTGGCGGCCGGGGCTACGGAACTGAGGCCCCCCGAGGACCAGTTCTACGGTGACCGCGCCGGCCAGTTCCTCGACCCGTGGGGCCACAAGTGGAGCGTTCACACCCACATCGAGGACGTGGACGACGAAGAGCTGGACCGGCGCGCCGCCGCGATGATGGGCGGAGGCTGAACGCAGGTGCCCTCCCGTCCGCAGTGGTTGGTGGTGCTCGATGTGGAGGGTGTGCTCACCCCAGAGGTGTGGATCGCGGTAGCCGAGCGCACCGGCATCGACTTCCTGCGCCGCACCACCCGCGACGAGCCCGACTACGACGTGCTCATGAAGGGCAGGATCGCGGCGCTCGACGCGGCCGGCATCACCATGACCACCATCATGGAGGTCGTCGAGGGGCTCGATCCGCTGCCCGGCGCCCGCCGGTTCCTCGAGGAGCTCCAGTCCCGCGTCCCCGTCGTGCTGCTGTCGGACACCTTCGAGCAGTTCGGCCGCCCCCTGATGGCGCAACTGGGCTGGCCCCTGCTGCTGTGCCACACGCTGGTGGTGGAGGGCGACCGCCTGGCCGACTACCGGCTGCGGGTCGACGATCAGAAGGCGAGGTCAGTGGAGGCCTTCCGCGCCCTCAACTACCGGGTGGTCGCGGCGGGGGACTCCTACAACGACATGACCATGCTGGCCGCGGCCGACTCCGGGATCCTGTTCCGGGCACCGGACAACGTGATTGCCGAGCACCCGCAGTACCCCTGCTGCACGGCCTATGGGGATCTGCTGGACCTGATCGATAGCCGCATTCTGGATTTCTAATAAAGTATTTGCAGTCTCCTGAGGCGTGGGCTACGGTCCGCGCCGAACGCTCTCAGGCCCCCGACCTGAATTCGTTCGCTACCGAACGGTTGGTGTGCTACGGTCCGTCGCCGAACGCTCCCAGGAGGAGGTAATCCCATGAAGTTCAAGTCAGTGATCGCGCTTGCAGCGGTCTTGGCCCTCGTCGCCGCCAGCTGCGGCGAGGACGAGGAACCTGCAGCCCCCGACACCAGCGCGGCAGAGGCCGCGGCCGCCGAGGCGGCTGCCGCGGCTGCCGAGGCTGAGGCGGCTGAGGCTGAGGCGGCGGCCCAGGAAGCGGCGGCTGAGGCTGAGGCGGCGGCCGCGAGGGCTGCTGAGGCTGAGGCTGCATTGCAGGCCGCCACGGCCGAGGCTGAGGGAGCCATCGACCCCGCCGTCGTGGCCGAACTCGAAGCCCAGCTGGAAGCGGCTGAGGCTGAGGCGGCTGCCGCGGCGGAGGCGGCTGCCGCGGCCGCGGAGGCGGCGATGGCCGGGCCTGAGCCCATGGTCCAGGCCGTCGACATCCGGGCCGCGCTGAACGCCGACCTCGACAACTGCGGGCCTGCGCCGTCCGGTGAGCCGATCAGGGTCGGCATGGCCATGGACTTCAGCGACGTGGTCGGCTTCGTCGACATCCCCGGCTCCAAGCTGGTTCCCCACTTCGCCAACCTGATCAACTGCATCGGCGGGGTCAACGGGTCACCGGTCGAGGTGAGGGTCGAGGACGTAGGCGGCGATGCCACCACCGCTGGCGTGGCCGCCGAGCAGCTGCTCGACTGGGGAGCGCACTTCCTCATCGGCCCGCCCTTCGCCGACTTCACCCTGCCGATCCTGCAGGCCACCGGCGGCCAGGTGCCGGTCTTCGTGGCCGCCTCGACCGAGCCCACACTCTCTGACATCGAGAACAACTCGTTCCTGGTGTCCTTCGACGACTACGGCCAGTCCTCGGCGGCGGCCGAGTGGGCCCTCGACCAGGGCATCACCCGGGCCTTCGTGTTCACCCAGCCCGGCCCGTACACCGGATACAACCCCGACGTCTTCAAGGAGGTCTTCGAGGCCGGCGGCGGCGAGATCGTGGCCGAGCACACCTACGTGTGGTTCGAAGACACGGACTTCTCGGCCCAGGTGGCCGAACTGTCGGAGGTCCTCCAGGACAACGAGGCCTTCTTCTCGGCCGCGCTCGGCTACCAGGTCACCGCGCTGAGGGGCCAGCTCGAGGGAGCCGGGTTCGACAACATCACCTACATCGGCACCGACGCACTCGACGCCACGGGCATCGCCATCGAGGAGAACAACGAGGGCATCGTCCACACCCCCCACATCAACGTCGAGCCGGGCGGCCTCAACGACCGCCTGCTCCAGGGGTACTCCGCCGCCAACGACGGCGAGGTGCTGGAGAGCCAGGGCTTCATGGGCCTCTACGTAGACTCGCTGCTGCTAGGCATCCAGGGCATCGTCAACTGCGGCTGCACCGACTCGGCCCAGATAGGCGACGCCGTGGCCCAGATCGAGGGCTTCGAGGGCTTCAGCGGCATGATCACCTACGTCGGCACCACGGGCACACCGCCGAAGTCGGTGCCGATCAAGCGGATCGTCAACGGGCAGGACGTCCTCATCGAGATGAGGTGAGCCGCACCGTTCGACGCGGTCCCGTCCCCTTTCGGGGTCGGTGAGGTGATCCGCCTCACCGGCTCCGACCGGGCGGGCGAGGCCGAGCCGCCCGACACGCTCGCGGAGTCGCATTCAGCCGAAACCGACTTGGATACCTTCGTGCGGGGGAGCGCGGCATGACCGAACTTGTCCAGAACCTGATCGACGGGCTGGGGCGGGGCAGCATCTACGCGCTTCTGGCGCTGGGTGTGGCCGTGGTCTTCGGCGTGATGCACCTGCTGAACTTCGCCCACGGCGAACTGATCACCGTGAGCGGCTACGCGGCCTACGCCGCGTTCAACAACGGCTGGTCGTGGTATCTGGTGGCTCCCCTGATCGTGGTGGTGTGCGTGGTCACCAACCTGGCCATCGAGCGCATCGCCTTCAGCCGGGTGCGGGGCTCGTCGGACTTCACCCAGCTGCTCACCTCCTTCGGCATCCACTTCCTGGTGGCGGCCATCTTCCTGATGTACATCGGCGCCCGGGTCCAGACCTTCCCGGAGCCGGGCTGGATCGCCGACACCTACTCGATCGGGCCCATTCGGGTGGAGGTGTTCGACGCCGTCGTCATCATCGTGACGATCGTGACGCTGTTCCTCACCGCCGCCATCCTCCAGCGCACGATGTTCGGGCTGTCGATAAGGGCCGCGGCGGCAGACTTCGACGCGGCCCGCCTGATGGGCGTCAACTCCGACCGCGTCATCCGGGGCGCGTTCGCCCTGTCGGGTGCACTGGCCGGGATCGCCGGGATCTTCTGGCTGATGCGGGCCGGCCACACCTCGCCCACCTCCGGCATCAACCCGATGCTCAGCGGCGTGCTGGCCGCGCTCATCGGCGGGCTAGGAAGCCTCAAGGGCGCGGTGATCGGGGGTTTCGCCCTGGGACTCGCCGAGGTGATGCTGCGAACCTGGCTGCCCGGCACGGCCGCCGCCCTCACCCAGGGCGTGGTGTTCAGTCTGATCGCGCTGCTGTTCATCTTCAGGCCCGGGGGTCTCGTCAACGTGGCCCACGCGGAGCGGGTGTGATGGCGGCGGCCGCCCTCGGCCGGGGACGGGTGTGATGGCGGCGCGATCGTCGCTTCTGTCCGCATGGGCCGGGAACCGCCGGCGCGAGGCCGGACTGCTGTTCCCCAACCTGCGGCGCGACGTCGCCTTCCCGCTGGCCGGAGCGATCGTGCTGTTCGCGGCCTTCGTCGGCGCGGGGCTGCTGTACACGGTCATGGTGGAGGGCGCGTCGGCCGAGAAGCTGATCACCGCGATGCTCATCGACGCCATCATGGTGATCGGCATCCAGATCTACGTGGGCAACACCGGCGTGTTCTCCTTCGGCCATATCGGCTTCGGAGCGGTGGCCGGGTACGCCTTCGCCATCTTCGCCATCGCGCCCGAAGACAAGCACACCCGCATCCCGAATGCTCCCTGGGGACTGGCCGACGTGGAGATGGGACCCCTGCCTGCGACCGCGGTGGCTCTGGGGATCACGCTCATCGTGGCCGTGATCGTCGGGATCGGCCTGGGACGGTCCGGGGCCCGGTCGGGCTCGGTGGCGGCCACCGTCATCACCCTGGCCCTGCTCTTCTTCACCCACGAGGTGGCCGCCAGCTGGAACGAGCTGACCGGCGGCGAGCGGGCCGGTCTGACCTTCGGGATCGGCGACACGCTCCAGACCCGCACGCCCATCTACATCGTGTTGTTCGCGTCGATCGTGCTGGCCCTGCTGTTCGCTCGAAGCAGCATCGGACGGCTGAACCAGGCGGCCCGCGAGGACAACCTTGCCGCCCGGGCCATGGGCATCAACCCGGTGGTCCAGCAGACGATCGCGCTGTTGTTGTCGGTGGCGGTGGTCGCGGTGGCCGCCTCGCTGCGGGTCTACGAGATCGGGAGCCTCCTCCCCGAGTTCTTCTTCTTCCAGTACACCCTGCTCACGCTGGTGATGCTGGTCGTCGGCGGCCGCAACGGGGTGACCGGCGCCCTGCTGGGCGTGGGGGTGATCACCGCAGTGCGCGAGAGCGCCCGGCGCCTCGGCTCCGACGGCTACGAGGTTTTCGGACTCGGTCTCGACGGACCCCTCGACTGGGTGTTCCGGGAGGGACTGCCGACCGTGCTGCTCGGCCTGGCCATGGTCGTGTTCATGATCTGGCGACCCAACGGCGTGCTCGACGACTGGGAGGTCGACGCCTCGCTGTGGCGCCGCTTCAGCCGCCAGAAGCCCCCGGCCGCGGCGGGCGCGGCTCCAGAACCCGACGCCCTCGATCTCTCCGTCAGCGGGGTGACGGTGGAATTCGGCGGCTTCCGGGCGCTCGACGGCGCCTCGATCGAAGTCTCCAACCGCGAGGTCGTGGGTTTGATCGGCCCCAACGGAGCGGGCAAGACGACGCTTGTGAACGTGATGACCGGCATGGTGGATCCCACCTCCGGCGAGGTGCATCTCGGCGAGATGGGCCTGGCGTCGGAGCCGTCCCACGCGATCGCCCGTGCCGGCCTGGTCCGCACGTTCCAGAACCTCAGGCTGTTCTCGTCGCTCACCGTGCGGGAGAACGTGGAGGTGGCCGCGCTCATGGCCTCGGTCCATCGCAACGGCGGCGCCCGGACCGACATCGACGCCATCGTCGCCGGAGCGGGCCTGTGGGAGCAGCGCAACCGCCGGGCCGGCCAGCTCGACTACGGGAACTCCCGGCGCCTGGAGCTGGCTCGGGCGGCGGCGGCCGCTCCCGCCTTCCTGCTGCTAGACGAGCCGACCAGCGGCATGAGCGGCACCGAGTCGCTGGCCATGGTGGAGAGTGTCCGGAGCATGGCGGCCGCCGTGGGCGCGGGCGTGCTGGTGATCGACCACGACCTCAACTTCATCACCGGGATCTGCGATCGGGTCTACTGCCTGGACCAGGGCCGGATGATCGCCATCGGCACGCCGGACGAGGTGCAGGCCGACGCGGCGGTGAAGGCTGCGTACCTGGGCGAGGCCGCCCAGCCGGGCGAGGAGTTCCAGAACAGCGAGGCCCCCCAGCCGGGCGAGGACCGGACGTGAGCGAGGACCGGACGTGAACGTCGAGTACCCGCCCGTCGATCCGGGGCGTCGCCGGCGCGGCAGCCTCGCGGACGAGGTCGTGACCTACGTCCGCGACCTCATCCTGGCCGGCGCGCTCAAGCCGGGCGCCAAGATCGACCAGGCCGCCATCGGCGAGGTGCTCGACGTGAGCCGCAGCCCGGTGCGCGAGGCCTTGGTGATACTGGGACGCGAGGGCCTGGTGGAGGTCACCCCACGCCGGGGCGCGTCGGTGGCGCATCTCACGCCCGACGACATCATCGACCACTACGAACTGTTCGGGGTAGTGGCCGGAAGAGCCGCGGCCATGGCCGCCGAGTCGCTCAAGGACGACGAGATCGCCGAACTCACCGCCATCCACGAGCGCTTCGAGCACGACAGCGGCGAGGATCTGTCGGCCTTGAACAACGCCTTCCATCGGGTGATCAACTCGGCCGCACCCCGCCGGACCCGTTGGCTGCTGCGACACCTGGTCAGCTCGGTGCCGTCGCGCTACTACGAGTTCATCGAGGGCTGGGACTCGCAGGCCGTCCAGCACCACGCTGCCATCCTCGAGGCGATCAGCGCGCGCGATGCCGACGGCGCCCGCCGAGCTATGGAGGAGCATCTGCACCGGAGCGGCCTCGCCGCGGCCGAGTTGCTCCAGCGCCACGGCTACTGGGACGAGGAGGCGGAGCAGTGACCGTCTCCGCCGTCGCGCCGCCACCGCCCCACACCGTCGCCGCGGCCGAGGACTTCGAGATGATCCGCACCGAGGTGCGGCGCCTGTGCGACAAGTACGGCAACGCCTACTGGCGCGAGCTCGAGCCTGATCGCTACCCCGAGGAGTTCGTGGCCGAGCTGACCGAGCAGGGCTGGCTCGGCGCGCTGATCCCCGAGGAGTACGGGGGCGGCGGGCTCAGCCTGGCAGGGGCGTCGGTCATCCTGGAGGAGATCTCGGCCGGCGGCGGCAACCCCAGTGCCTGCCACGCCCAGATGTATGTGATGGGAACCCTGCTGCGCCACGGATCGGCGGCCCAGAAGCAGCGCTACCTGCCCCCGATCGCCGACGGGCGGCTGCGCCTCCAGGCGTTCGGCGTGACCGAGCCGGCCGCCGGATCCGAGACCACCGCCATCCGCACCCGCGCCGAACGGGACGGCGACAAGTGGCGCATCAACGGCCAGAAGATCTGGACGTCGCGGGCGCTGCACTCGGACCTGATGATCCTGCTGGCCCGCACCTCGGCGCCCGGCCAGTCCGGCGACCGCACATCGGGGCTGTCGGTGTTCATCTTCGAGTTGCGGGGCCCCGACGGGGAGTTGGTGCCGGGGCTGACCATCAACCCCATCGGAACGATGATGAACCACAACACCACCGAGGTGTTCTTCGACGACGTGGTGATCGACGGTGACGCTCTCGTCGGCACCGAGGGGATGGGGTTCTCCCACATCCTCGACGGCATGAACGCCGAGCGGATCCTGATCGCGGCCGAGTGCATCGGCGACGGCCGGTTCTTCCTCGACCGGGCCAGCGAGTACGCCCGCCAGCGCGAGGTGTTCGGACGCCCCATCGGGAAGAACCAGGGAGTGCAGTTCCCCCTGGCCAAGGCGTACGCCAACCTCCAGGCCGCCGACCTGATGCGCTGGAAGGCGGCCGACCTCTTCGACCGGGGCGAGCCGTGCGGCGCGGAGGCCAACATGGCGAAGATGCTGGCTTCGGAGGCTTCCTGGGAGGCGGGCAACGCCGCGCTGAACACCCACGGCGGGTTCGGGTTCGCGGTCGAGTACGACATCGAGCGCAAGCTGCGTGAGACCCGCCTCTACCAGGTGGCCCCGGTCAACAACAACCTTGTGCTGGCCTTCATCGCCCAGAAGTGCCTGGGCCTGCCCAAGAGCTACTAGCCAGAGGCCGAGCGAGTAGGTGAAGCGTGTGAGGATCCTGGACAGGCACCGAGCGAGGCCGTGGCCCGAGCGGCCCGTGAGCGAAGCGAACATGAGCGGGATCTGAGGAGGCCGTGGGATGAGAGCCGTCGTCCTGGAGGAGTTCAACACCGGCCTACGCTTCGTCGGCGACCACCCCGAGCCCGACCCTGCCGCCGAGGTCATCGAAGTCACCGCGTGCGGCGTCTGCCATTCCGACCTGCACGTGGTGGAGGGAGTGATCCCGAGCCCCCTGCCGCTGGTCCTCGGCCACGAGGTGACCGGCGTGCACCCGCGGCTGGGCCCGGTCATGGTCTACGCGCCGTGGGGATGCCGCGCCTGCGAACTCTGCGATGAGGGCGTGGAGATGATCTGCGTCGACGCCCGGGAGGCGGGCATCTTCTCCGACGGCGGCTACGCCGAGAAGATGCGGGTTCCCGACACCGCCTACCTGGCGCCCCTCGGCGACCTCGACCCCGTCGTCAGCGCCCCGCTGGCCTGCGGCGGTCTCACCGCCTACCGGGCCGTGACGCAGGGTCTCGACACGCTGCGCCGCCCGGGCCGCCGCCGCAGGGCGCTGGTGATCGGCGCGGGAGGACTCGGCCAGTACGCCCTCCGGTACCTGCGGCTGCTCAGTGACGCCGAGGTCGGTGCGCTCGATCTCTCGGAGGCCAAGCGGGCCACCGCGCTCGAGCGCGGCGCCCACCACGCGTACGGGCCGGGCGACGAGCTGCCCCGGTTCGACTTCATCGTCGACTTCATCGGCACCGACGCCACGCTGGCGGCCGCGGCGGGCGCAGTGGCCCGGCTCGGACTGGTGGCGGCGGTAGGGCTCTACGGAGGCCGGATCCCGTTCGGCTTCGGGGCAGTGCCCCACGAAGCCCGCTTCATGACCAGCGTCTGGGGCAGCCGAGCCCAGCTCGACGAGTTGCTCGAACTGGCCGGGCGGGAGCCCTCGGTCCTCAATCCGGTGGAGACGCTGCCGCTCGAGGCCGCCCAGGCCGCCCACGACCGGCTGCGAGCTGGCCAGGTCGAGTCGCGGGTCGTGCTGGCCGTCGCCTGATTCTCATTCTCGTCAACCAAACGTCAAGCAACCACTAGGAGCATCGATGATCGACAAAGAAGCAGCCGACAGGTTCCGGGACGAGTGCCGGGACGCTGAAGTGCACACCGTCGAGGTCGCCACGCCCGACACGCAGGGGCATCTCCGAGGCAAGCGGGTGCCGGTCGAGCGGTTCTTCAGCACCGTGGCGACCGCGGGCGTGGCCATCGCCGACGCCATCTTCATCATGGACGCTCAGGACGATCTGACCGACAACCCGTTCATCAACATGGACACCGGCTATCTGGACTGCAAGCTGATGCCCGACCTGTCCACCGGGAGGATCTTCACCCACCAGCCCGGCTACGCCATCGTCTTCACCGACGTTCTCGACGAGCACGGCCGGCCGCACGAGCTGTCCCCCCGGCGCGTGCTGGCCAGACAGATCGAGCGCTGCCGGGGCCTCGGATTCGAGCCGATAGCGGCCACCGAGCTCGAGTTCTACCTGTGCGGCGAGGACTGGAGCCCGGTCCAGGACCACATCAAGTACTCATCGCTCACCGACGCGGTCGTCCTCGAGGACTGTATCTCCGACATGCGGGCCGGGCTGCTCGGCGCGGGGCTGGACGTGGAGTCCTCCAACGCCGAGTACGGACCGGGGCTGATAGAGGTCAACATCTCCTACGCCGACGCCATGACCGCGGCCGACGCCACGGCGGTCTTCAAGAGCATCGTCAAGCAGGTGGCGGTGCGCCATGGGCTGAGGGCCACCTTCATGCCCAAGCCGTGGGCTGACCAGTCGGGCTCGGGGATGCACGTCCACACCAGCCTCAACGTCGGCGGGGCCAACGCCTTCGCCGACTCCGACGGCGCCCCCAACGAGCTGATGTCGAAGTGGCTCGGAGGCCTGCTGGAGCATGCCCGATCCATGAGCCTGCTCGGAGCGCCCACCGACAACGGGGCCAAGCGGGTGAGGCCCTACACCTTCGCCCCCACCCACGTGCACTGGGGCGGGGACAACCGCACCGTGATGGCCCGCTGCATCACCGAGGCCGGCTCGTCGGGCAACCGGGTGGAGTTCCGGTCCGCCGGCGCCGACGCCGCCGCCCACCTGATGATCGCCGGGGTGCTGGCCGCCGGCTGCGACGGGCTCGAGCGGGGCCTACCGGTCCCGCCGATGAGCGAGGGCGACATGTACACCAACCCCGGCGACTGCGCCCCGCTGCCCGCGACCCTGGCCGACGCCATCGCGGCCTACCGCGGCTCCCCGCTGGCTGAGACGCTCGGAACGGACTTCTCGACGAACTACCTGTGCACCGCCGAGCACGAGCTCGCCCTGGCCGCCGAGAACTCTCCCGACCCGGAGACGGTCAACGACTGGGAGCGAGACCGTTTCCTGGCGCACTGCTGACCTACCCGACCTATGAGCCCTTCAGCCGCCTCCACACCGACCCTGGCCCCGGAGATCGCCGACCCGCGGCTCTACCTCGACGGCATCCCCCACGAGCGGTTCGCCGAGATCCGGGCCATGCCGGGGCTGGCCTGGCATCCCTACGGCGACAACGGGTTCTGGGCGGTGACCCGCCACGCCGACGTCAGGGCGGTGTCGCGCAACCCGAAGGTGTTCTCGTCGGCCATCGGCCACACCAACCTGTGGGACCTCGAGGCCGACGCCCTGGAGGCCCGGCGCTCGCTGATCGACACCGACGCCCCCGACCACACCCGCCTGCGGCGCATGGTGGCCGGGGCGTTCACCCCCAAGAACATCCGCCGCTGGGAGGACGCGGTGCGGGAGATCACCGTCGAGCTGCTTGACGAGTTCCTGGCCGAGGGGGGCGGCGACTGGGTCGAGATGGTGGCCGCCCCGCTGCCCATCCGGGTGATCCTGTCGATGCTGGGCGTGCCCGTCGCCGACGGCGGCTACCTCGTCGAGCTGTCGAACTACCTGGTGGAGGGCACCAGCGACACCCAGTCGCTGCCGCCCGACGCCTTCGGCAACACCACCGAGCTGCGCCTGCTGCCGTTCAACAGCCCGGCCAGCCACGCCCTGTTCGAGTACGGCGACGAGATGCGCTCCAAACGGCGGGCCGAGCCCTGCGACGACCTCGTCACCCACCTGGTCAAGGCCGAAGCCGAAGGCGGGCGAATCTCCCGCCACGAGTACCGCCACCTGTTCCACCTGCTGGTCTTCGCCGGCAACGAGACCACCCGCACCGCCATCAGCCACGGGGCCATGGCCCTGGCCGCCCATCCCGACCAGTGGCAGCGGGTGGTGGACGACCCGGATCTGGTCGAGCCGGCCACCGAGGAGATCATCCGCTGGGCCACCCCGGTGCTGCACATGCGCAGAACGGCGGCCGCCGACTGCGAGCTGGCCGGCACCCCCATCGCGGCCGGCGACAAGGTGGTCATGTGGTACGCCTCCGCAAACCGCGACGAGGCCGCCTACACCGATCCCTTCCGCTTCGACGTCGGCCGCGGCGACAACGAGCACTTCGCCTTCGGCGGCGGCGGGCCGCACCTGTGCCTGGGCGCGTTCCTGGCCCGGCTCGAAGTGTCGGTGCTGCTCCAGGAGATGGCCGCGAGGCGGATGCTCCTGGAGCAGCGCGGCGAGCCCGTGAGGGTGGCGTCGAACTTCGTGCACGGCGTGCTGTCCGTGGACATGGCCCCAGGATGGGGCCCATGAGCGGTACCGAGTTGGTCCGGGTGGCCGTCGACGCCGAGCGGTGCATCGGCGGGGGACAGTGCGAGATGCTGGAGCCCGAGGTCTTCCTGGTCGACGACGACGAGGCGATCTCGTCCGTCGTCGGGTCGGGTGCGCTGCCCCGCCCGCGAGCCGATGTGGTCGTGCACCGGTGCCCGGGCGCGGCCGTCTCCATTGTCGAACCCCAGAGGCCGAGCGAGTAGGAGGCCCGCATGCAGACCTACGACAACTGGATCGACGGGGGCTTCGCCGCACCCGCCGGCGGGCGCCGCATGACCACGGCCAACCCCTTCACAGGAGAGGTCTGGGCGGAGGTGGCCGACGATCCCGACGCCGTCGACGCGGCGGTGGCCGCGGCCCGCCGGGCCGTCAGTGACGGGCCGTGGGCGCAGATGGCGGCGGCCGAGCGGGCCCGGCTCATGCGTCGCCTGGGCGAGATCCTCACCCGGGACGCCGACGAGTTGGCCGCCATCGAGACCCGCGACAACGGCAAGATCATCCGCGAGACCTCGGCGCAGGCCAAGAGCCTCCAGAGCTACTACGACTACTTCGCCGGCCTGGCCGACAAGACCTGTGGCGAGCAGATCCCCAGCCCCACGCCCAACTTCCTCGTCTACACCGAGAAGGTGCCCGTCGGCGTGGTGGGCGCCATCATCCCGTGGAACTCGCCCCTGTTGCTGCTGACCTGGAAACTGGCGCCGCTGCTGGCCGCAGGCTGCACCGCAGTGGTGAAGCCGTCCGAGCTCACTCCGGTCACCGCGCTGCTGCTGGCCGAGCGGGCCGCCGAGGCCGGCTTCCCGCCGGGGGTGATCAACGTGGTCACCGGAGGCCCGTCGGTGGGGGCCGCGCTGACCGCCCATCCCGGCATCGACAAGATCACCTTCACCGGCGGAGGCGACACCGCCCGCCACGTGGCCAGGGCCGCGGCCGGCAACCTGGTGCCGACCGTGCTGGAGCTGGGCGGCAAGTCGCCCCAGATCATCTTCGACGACGCCGACCCTGAAGCCGCCACCAACGGCCTGCTGGCCGGGATCTTCGCGGCCAGCGGCCAGACCTGCATCGCGGGGTCGCGCGCCTACGTGCAGCGGGGGGTCGCCGACGACATCGTGGCCAGGGTCACGGCCCGGGCTGGCGAGCTGGTGCTGGGCGACCCGTCGGACTTCGCCACCGAGATGGGCCCGGCCGCGTCGGACGCGCAGCGCGACCGCATCCTGGCCATGATCGAGCAGGCCCGGGCCGAGGGAGCCACCGTCGCAGCCGGGGGGGAGGTCGATCCCGTCCTGGGAGGCCGGTTCGTGCGCCCCACCGTGATCACGGGGGCCACCAACGACACCACCATCGTGCGCAAGGAAGTCTTTGGCCCCGTGCTGGCCATGATGACCTTCGACGACGAGGACGAGGCGGTCACGCTGGCCAACGACACCGACTACGGGCTGGCCGCCGGCGTGTGGACCCTCGACGTGCGCCGGGCCCTGCGGATGTCGAGGGCGCTGCACGCCGGCACCGTCTGGGTCAACACCTACCGCACCGCCAGCTACACCGCGCCCTTCGGCGGGTTCAAGCAGTCCGGCTACGGCAAGGACAACGGCCGCGAGGCCCTCGACGGCTACCTGTTGACCAAGACGGTGTGGGTGGAGCTGACTGGCGCCACCCGCGACCCCTTCGTGCTGGGGTAATGGCAACAACCCGGGCTGAGCGGCTGCTGGCGCCTGCGGATCTTCAGGATCCGGCCACCTTCTCCCAGGGCATCCCGCAGGAGGCCTTCGCCGAGATGCGGGCCCGCCCGACGCTGAGCTGGACCCCGCCCAGCGGCGGCGACCGCACCGGCTTCTGGTCGGTCACCCGCCATGCGCCGGTGTCGGAGGTCTCCCGCGACGCCGACCTTTACTCCTCCGCGGTCGGGCACATCCAGATCTACGACATCGACGAGGACGCCCTGTCGGCCCGGGCGTCGATGATCGACCTCGACCCTCCGGTCCACACCCGCCTGCGGCGGCTCGTCAGCTCGGCGTTCACACCCCGCCACGTGCAGTCCTACGAGACCGCGGTGCGAGCCAGGATCGCCGAGCGCCTCGACGCGCTGATGCAGGCCGGCGGCGGCAACTGGGTGGAGGCGGTGGCCGCGCCCATCCCCATCGGGGTGATCTGCGACATCATGGGCGTGCCCGAGTCGGACCACGACTACATGATCGAGCTGACCGACCATCTCGTGGCCGGCACCTCCAGCAAGCCGCTGGAGGCCGGCGCCTACGGCAACACCACCGACCTGCGGCTGCTGCCGTTCAACAGCCCGGCCGCCCACGGCATCAACGAGTACGCCCGCGCCCTCGGCGAACGGCGCCGGGCCGAGCCCGCCGACGACCTGATCACCAAGCTCATCGAGGCCGAGGTCGACGGCGAGCGCCTCACCGACGCCGAGTTCACCAACTTCTTCCGGCTGATGGTCTTCGCCGGCAACGAGACCACCCGGGCGTCGATGGCGCATCTGGCCCTGCACCTGGTGGAGTTCGCCGACCAGTTCGAGCGGCTGCGCTCCGATCCGTCGCTGCTGGACCAGGCCGTCGAGGAGGTGATCCGGTACTCGTCGCCGATCCTGTACTTCCGCCGCACCCTGACCCGCGACACCGTGCTGCAGGACACCCCGCTGCGCGCCGGTGACAAGGTGGTGATGTGGTACGCGGCGGCCAACTTCGACGAGGAGGTGTTCGACGAGCCCCTGCGCTTCGACGTCACCAGGCCGCTGCGACCTCCCAACGTCGCCTTCGGCGGGGGCGGCGCCCACTTCTGCCTGGGCGCGCCGCTGGCCCGCCTCGAGCTGGCGATCCTCATCGAGGCGATCCTGTCCCGGGGCATCGACCTGCGCCTGGCCGGCGATCCCGTCCACGTGGACTCGAACTTCGTCAACGGCATCGAGCACTTGGAGGTAGAGGTCAGGTGAGCGTGCCCGCTCCGGCTGATCCCGCGCAAGCAGCAACGGGCCGGCCGTGCTCGATCGAATACACAGCTGCCCGTGGCTCCCTGGCGGGGTTGCCGGGCGAGTCTGCCTACAGCAACTCGAAGCACGTCGCAGAAGCCGGGTGCCCGGAGGTCGGGGTCGCGTGAGCGCAGCGGCCCTGCCCGACCTAGGCCCCGTGGACGGCGCGCCCGCAAGCGTCGCGGCGTGGGGACGGACCTGGGAGCAGTACCTGCACTGTCGCGGCGACCCGGTGGCAGTGGCCTCGGAGGCGGGCCGGAACGACGATTCCTTCGTCATGGGGCCGGTGTTCGCCGCGGTCTACCGGGTGTTGGCCGGATCTCCGCCCGGCTCCTCGGCCTTGTCCACAGATGCCAGTCGGGCTCAGGCGCGGGCGGCCTGGGCGGGCGATTGTGAACGGGCCCACGTAGCGGCACTGGAGATGCTGTTGGCGGGGGAGTTCACCGGGGCGGCCCGCCGGTGGGATCAGATCGCCCGCAGCGGGCGGGACTTCGCCGCGGTGCGCTTCGCTCACGACGTCTACTTGCATGTGGGCGACGACTTCGGCCGTCTGGACTCCAGCTCCGGCGCTGAGAAGGCATGGCGCGGCGAACCAGGGTGGGGTTTCGTGGCCGGCCAGCACGCCTTCGCCCTGGAGGAGGTCGGACGCTACGACGAGGCCGAGGCGCTGGGTCGGGCGGCTCTGGGCCTCGATCCCGACGACCTGTGGGCACGGCACGCGCTGGCGCACGTGTACGAGTCCACCGACGACACCTCTGCTGCGCTCGCGCTGTTGGAGGGGTCGGTCGAGCGGTGGGGCAGCCAGGAACTCCTGGCCACCCACATCTGGTGGCACCTGGCCCTGCGCCTTATCGCCTCGGGCGACTCCGGCGGCGCGCTGGCCGTCTTCGACGAGCGCCAGCCCCATGCCGCCACCGCCTTCCAGCTCTGCGACCAGACGTCGCTGCTGTGGCGTTTGGAACTGGTGGGCTGCGAGGTGGGCGACCGTTGGGACGCGCTGGCCGACCGTTGGGACGAAGTTGTCGAGCGCCACACCTGCGGCTTCCTGGACGTGCATGCGGCGCTAGCCTTCTCCCGCAAGCCGGCTCACCCCGGTGCGGCACGCTGGTTCCGGGGCCTCGACCGGCGCCCGGCCGACACCAGCGAGAACGACCGGACGTTCATGGACGTGGTGGCACCGCTGGCCCACGCGTTCCGTGCCTACGCCGCCGGCGACACCGACCGCTTCGTCGGAGTCGTTGACGATCTTGGCCGTTCCGCTCGCCGGATTGGCGGCAGCATCGTCCAGCGCGACCTGATCACCCTGACCGCACAGGCCGCGGGAGTGCCGGCATGAGCTGGGAACTGACGGACGAGCAGCGGGCCCTTCAGGCGGAGGCCCGGGCCTTGGCCCGCGAGGTGATCGCGCCCCGTGCGGCCGAGGTGGACCGCAGCGAGCAGTATCCCTGGGACAACGTCGCCGCCCTCCAGCAGGCCGGCTTCACCGGCATGACCGTGCCCGCCGTGCTCGGCGGTCCCGGCCGGCCGCTGCTCGACGCCGTGCTCGTGGTGGAGGAGATGGCCAAGGTGTGCGGCGTCACGGGCCGCATCGCGGTGGAATGCAACATGGGGGCGCTCTCGGCGGTCATGACCTACGGCACCGACGCCCAGCGGGCCAGGGTCGCGGAGCTGGTGCTGGCGGGGGACAAGCCGGCCATCTGCATCACCGAGCCCGGGGCCGGGAGCGCGGCGTCGGAGATGACCACCCGGGCCGACCGGAGCGGCGACGGCTACGTGCTCAACGGCACCAAGCACTGGATCACCGGCGGCGGCGTCTCGAGGACGCACCTCGTGTTCGCCCGGGTCTTCGATGAGAACGGCGACGAGGAGGGCGTCGGTGCGTTCCTGGCCTTCGGGGACGAGACGCCGGGGCTGGAGATCGGGCCCCGCGAGCCGGCCATGGGACTGAGAGGCATCCCCGAGACGGTGGTCAGCTTCCGCAACATGCAGGTCGGCCCGGACATGGCGGTGCAGCCGCCGTCGGGGCTGAGACGGGGCTTCGCCGACCTGATGAACGCCTACAACACCCAGCGGGTGGGCGCCGGCACGGTGGCGCTCGGCCTGGCTTCGGGCGCCTACGAGCTGGCGCTGGAGTTCGTGAAGGAGCGCGACCAGTTCGGGCGCCCCATCGCCGAGTTCCAGGGTCTGCAATGGATGCTGGCCGACATGTCGGTGAAGCTGGAGGCCGCCCGCAGCCTCACCTACCGGGCGGCGGCCTCCCAGGGCCCCGGCGGCAGCCCGTTCCCCGATCCCGCCCTCGCCGCCCAGGCCAAGATCTTCACCTCCGAGGCGGCCATCGCCGTGGTGAGCGACGCGCTCCAGGCCCACGGCGCGGCCGGATACAGCCGGAACAACCCTCTGGAGCGCATGTACCGCGACGTGCGCATGTTCACCATCGGCGGTGGCACGGCCCAGATCCTGCGCACGGTGGTGGCGTCGCGGATCCTGGACATGAAGCTGCCCCAGACCCGCGGCGGCTACCTGCCCAGGGACGCCTCCACATGAGCGCGCCCGCATGAGGGCGCCCGTGGAGGGCGCAGGGGCGCAGACGCGATGAGCGCGCCGTTGGAGGGCGTGATCGTGGTCGCATTGGAGGCGGCCGTCGCCGCCCCGTTCGCCACCCGCCAGCTGGCCGACCTGGGCGCCCGCGTCCTCAAGGTGGAACGACCCGGTGAGGGCGACTTCGCCCGCCACTACGACTCGGCCATGGGCGGCACCTCGGCGTTCTTCGTCTGGGCCAACCGCGGCAAGCAGAGCATCGAGCTGGACCTGAAGGACCCCGGCGACCGTGCCCGCTTCGATCGGCTGGTGGCCGGCGCCGACGTCTTCGTGCAGAACCTGTCGCCGGCCGCGGCCCGCCGGGCCGGGATCCTCGCCGACCAGTTGCGGGCGGACCGGCCCGGCCTGATCGCCTGCGACGTCTCCGGCTACGGCATGGGCGGCCCCCGCACCGACGACAAGGCCTACGACTTGGCCGTCCAGGCCGAGGGGGGCGCGGTGGCGCTGACCGGCACGCCGGGGCAGGCGTGCAAGGTCGGCTTCTCGATCGCCGACGTCGCCGCGGCCATGTACGCCTTCTCGTCGATCCTGGCCGCGCTGTACCGCCGGCAGACCACCGGCGAGGGCGCCTCTATCGAGGTGTCGATGCTGGAGAGCATCGCCGAGTGGACGGCCGCGCCGACCTACGCGGCCGTGGGAAGCGGCTCGGTGCCGCCGAGGGCCGGCCACCGCCACACCATCATCGCCCCCTACGGCATGTATCCGATGAGCGACGGCGAGCTGGTGATGATCGGCGTGCAGAGCAACCGGGACTGGGCCGACTTCGCCGAGCACGTCCTGTGCGATCCGGCGCTGTCCGACGATCCCCGGTTCGCCGACAACTCTGACCGCATCGCCAACATCGACGATCTGGAGGCCCTGATCACGTCGGTGTTCACATCGGTCAGACCTCAGGAGTTGATGCGGCGCCTGCGAGCCGGCCGGGTGGCCCACAGCTTCGTGCGGGACCCGATGTCGCTGTGGCGGCACGATCAGCTCAGGGCCCGCGACCGTTTCATGCGGGTGACCACCCCCACCGGCTCGACCGAGGTCTACAAGCCCCCCTTCAACCTCAGCGACGCCGGCGACCTGGACGCCACCGTCCCAGCCTTGGGCCAGCACGCCCCCGACCTGATCGCAGAACTGGAGTCCCGAGCCGCGGGCCGGTGGGCCGACTGAGCGGATGGGGCTGAGACAGATGTCGGGGGCACGCGCGCCGGTTCGGGGCGCGGTTCTAGCAGCCGCCGTCCCTGAAGGGGTTGCTGCCTGCCTCGTGGAAGCGGTCCGAGTCGAGGAGAGGGGTGATCCAGTCGGTGCTGCACAGCCCGCCGAACTCGTCGGACAGATTGGCCAGAGCCGGCAGCGACGGGCCACGGCGCCAGGCCTCCCACAGTTCGGCGCCGTTGGTGATGTTCTCGCGGTACCAGTCCGGCACCTTGCCGGCCAATCCCTGCGACGCTACTCGTTCGGCTTCCGCAGTGGGCTCGCCGCCTCCGGGCAAGGTGGGGCAGCCGGGCAGGTTGTAGTAGGCCAGGAATTCGCTGGGCACCATTATGCGGGTCACCGTGTCCGCCAGGATCTCCGCGCCGTGATAGCCGTTGTCGGCAAAGCAGTCCGGGTAGGTGGTGGCGAAGTAGAGCTGCACCGCGCCCCACGCGGCGCGCGGCGCCAAGCCGGTGTGCAGGTCATAGACGTGAAGGAGCTCGTGAACGGCGATGCCTTCCGACATGCGGGTGATGAGCATGTCCTCTGCGCGGCAGCCGAACTCTCCAGCCGTTGTGTGGCAGGACGTGAGTACGTTGCCGCCGCCGAGCCGCCCGGCCTCGGTGCTGTCACGGATGTGGTCCCAGGCGACTCGCATCCACGGGTACTCCGCCTCCCGCTCTTGCACGAGCGCCTCGATCCATGCCCGCAGGAGGTCCGTGGCTGTGGCCGGGGTCTGGTCTGCCGGGATCGGGAGGGGTTGCCTCACCCGTGTGGGGACCAGGCTTTTGGCCGTCGTGCCGTCGCCGAGTTGCCCAACCTCGTTGGCGCCCCAGCACGACGCAGAGCCGTCCGCGTGCAGCAGGCAAGCGTGCGGGCCCACCGGATCCGAGTCCAGCAGTCGCCCCACGCCGACACTCACAGCCACCGCGTCGGAGACGCCATCGAGCCGCACGGGCTTGGACCGGCGGGTCGTCGTGCCGTCACCGACCTGGCCCACGTCGTTCACCCCCAGGCAGGAGATCCCGCCGTCGCGGTGCAGAGCACAGAGGGTCTCGTTCCCGACCGACACCTCCACCACCTCGGTCAGCTCCGTGATGTGGTTCAGCCGAGGATTCCCCGAACTGGGCCTCCAGCAATAGACGCTTCCCGCGACGGTCGCGGCGCAGACTCGACCCCAACCGGCTCCCACCGAGATCATGGATCGGGTGCTGATCCTCTTGGGGGCGGGGTCGGCGTGGGTGTATGGCGAGCCCCAGCAGGAGACGGAACCGTCTCGGTGGACCGCGCAAGTGTTGTCCGTTCCGGACGCCAGCGCGACCACCTCCGACAGTCCTGGAACTCGGCGCGGCGAGTGGCCGGCCATTCGAGGGCCGTCGTCCGCCCGGCCGACAGTGTTGGCTCCCCAGCAGGACACGCCGCCGTCGCGGTGCGCGGCGCAGGTGTGGTTGGGCCCCGCGCTCACCGCGGCGGCGTCGGTGATCCCGGGAACCCTCACGGGCAGGTAGTGAGTGTCCGTGTCGCCTTGACCGAGTTCCCCGTTGGACGCATCGCCCCAGCAGGAGATGGTCCCATCGCTGTGCAGCGCGCAGGTGTGCGCTCCTTGATCGGGGTTGCCCGTGCTGACCGCCACCACGTTCTGCAGGCCAGCGAGCGCGTACCGGTCCCGCAGACGGCCGCTGCCCCAGCAGGTAACCCCTCCGTCGAGGCGGACCGCGCACGTGCTGCCGCGCGAGGCCGAGATCAGCGGGCCGTTGCCGGGCCTCTCCTCGATCGAGAAGGCGGTCCGCTCCTCGCGGTCGTAGCGCCGGGTCTCGGCCCGGTGCAGGAAGGCGGCCATCTGGGCCCGGGTGGTGCTGCGGTCGGGGCAGAACCCTGCGCCGTCGCCGCATCCCTGCGTAATCCCGGAGGCCGCCAGCCGGGCCACGTCGGCGGCGTACCAAGCACCGGCCGCTATGTCGTCGAAGTCCGGGTCAGGTCCGTCGGCGAAATGGTAGGCCCGCGCCAGGAAGGCGGCCATCTGGGCCCGGGTGGTGCTGCGGTCGGGGCAGAACCCGCCGCCGTCCCGGCAGCCCCGGGTGATCCCCAGGTCGGCCATGCGCTCGACGAACGGGGCGTGGAAGCCGGCCGCGTCCACGTCATCGAAGCTGCTCCCGGCCCGTGGCTCGGGGTCCTCGCCGTCGAGCACCCTGACGATCCACACCGCCATCGTCTTGCGGTCGACAGGGGCGGCGGGGCAGAACCCGTCGTCGCACTCGGTGCCGGCGAACACTCCTCGGGACGCCAGGGAGGCCACCGCCTCGGCGTAGTAGGCGTCGTCGTCCACGTCGCCGAACTCGCCCGGTTGCGCGCCGGCGGGCGTCGATGCCAGCCCGGCAAGCGGCCCGAATGCCACGGCCGCGGTCGCCACCACGGACACCAGCCGTCGCCGTCCGAGCCGCCGAGCCGCGCCGGCTGGCCTCGCCATCCACATTCTGCCGCCTCCTCGGCGTCGGGAGCGGCAATTCCTACCACAGACACCTCCAACCGCTCCTGCTTGCTGCACCGCACCATGTCGCGGCGGTGTGACATCCCTGCGGAACTCAGGCGCCCGGGTTGTGGTCGGGGTTGTTCCAGACGATCAGTGACGCCCAGCTGTCCACTGCCGGGTCGGTGATGTAGTCGGCGATCACGCCCCGGGCCTCGAAGCCGTTGGCGATCTGCATGGTGAGGGTGGCGTCGTACAGCTCGCCGGCCGAGACCTTGGCCACGTAGTCGGCGGCCGACATCTCGTCCTTGTGGTCGGCGTAGCCGGGGATGACCCCGCCGGCCACGATGCCGGCCAGGTCCAGATCCCGGCAGATCTGCTTGCGCATGTCGTAGAGACGCTTGCCGATGCCCCGGCGGCGGTAGTCGGGCAGCACCGCGATGCTGGTGCCGTAGTACCAGGGCCCGTCGGGGGCGTGGCCGGTGCCGCCGTCGACCCCCACCAGGTCGCGGATCGAGTGCTGCGTGTGGCTGAAGTCGAAGTGGACGCGGATGCCCAGCCCCATGGCCACCGGCGTGTCGCCGTCGAGCACCACCACGCCGCCCTCGGGGAACTCTTCGGCCAGGGCCCGCAGTTCGTCGGCCCAGTAGAGGTCTTCGGTGTCCGCGGTCGGGAACGCGGTGTGCTCGATGTGCTGGAGCGCCTCCGCCCACTCGGCCCTGATGTTGGTGTAGGTCAGTTCGCCCATGGCGGGTGCGTACGCCCTCGGGCGGGCCTGCCGGCGGGAATTGGCAGCGTCTTGCCCCCTATGGGGCGCGTTCTGCTGCCAATTCGGGGAGGGCCGGGTGTGGCGTCAGACATGGCCGATCTCGGCGGGTGTCAGCGAGAAGTGCTCGTAGTCGTTCTCGGCGGGCTGGCCCCAGCAGGCCCAGAAGTCGCCGGTGCGGGGACGCATGATCACCGCGCCGCTGGACTCCACGCGGTACTTGGCGTCGGGCCGGCGGCAGATGGCGGTCGGCTCCCTGGTGACCTCCATGAGTCGCTCGGGATCGACGGGACGGCTGTCGCCCGCGAGCATGGCCTTGGCCATCTCCAGGCGGCGGCGCGAGTTGGCCATCAGCTCGCTGAAACGCTCGCCCTCGAAGGGAAAGGCCGCGGGTTGGGTCACATGGTTGGTGTGGACAGTCGGTTCGGCGGCCAGGGTCTGAACTGGCCGAGCCGACGGCATGGCTTCGACGTTGAACCCCCGGCCGTCGGCGTCGAGGATCAGGTAGTTGTGGGCGCCGGCGAGATCGGCTCGCCGCAGCACGTCGAGCGCTTCGGGCGCAGTCTCCTGAGCGAGCATCTCGCGGATGACGGTGGGCCACATCACCCCGAAGCGGCCGTCGTTGCCGGTGAGGTTGTTGATGCCCACGCAGACTCCGGCAGAGTTCATGCCGATCTGGCCCAGGCACCCGACGGTGGTGAACACCAGCACGTCGGGCCCGGTGTCGGGGCGCAGGCGGGCCAGCACCACATGGTCGGTGGCGGTGTCATGCATGTCCCAGGTCTGCCCGATCATCCCGGCGCCGTCGGCCCGGGCGTCGGGCACCAAGAAGGCGGTGCAGTCGTCCTCGGTCACCGACACCGGATGAGGTCCGGCTGTGACCGCTCGAACCGTGTCCACGAAGTCGGTGAAGCCGCCCACCACCACCGCTTCGGCCGGGGTGATGCCGGCCGCGCCGGCCATGGCCAGCATCTCGGCGTGCAGCCGGGGCGAGAACGCCCCATGGGCGGGCAAGCACGCCTCGGCCAGCTCCAGCACCGCGCCCCGCTCCAGCGGTCCACCGCTCCAGAGCCCCTCGGCGACCAGTTCCACCCGTTCGTGGGCGTATCGCCGGATCTCCTCTGCGTGGGCCCGTCCGTGGGCGTCGCCCATGGCCTCGGGCGACCCGGCCAACTCGAGGTGCCTGATCTGCGGCCGTCGCATACCCGCAGGCTAGCGCTGGCACCATGCTGCCGAAGTTCCTGACCGGTCGTGTCAAGCGGCAATCAGAGAGATGCGACTCTTCCCAGATCTATGGGGTGAGTGGTACTATAGATACATGAGTGGGACCCACATGGTTGCAATGGGAGACCGCGGCAGGATCGTGGTGCCGGCCGCCGTCCGGGAGCGCGCCGGGCTGGTTGCCGGGTCGCCGATGGTGCTTCTGGAGTCGCCGGACGGCCTGGTCCTGCTGACTCGTGAGCAGCTTCGGGATCGGGTCCGCAAGGACTTGGCGGGGTTGGACCTGGTGAACGAACTCCTGGCCGACCGGCGCAGAGCGGCCGCGATCGAGGACGCAGCGAGCGGGGATGCCGGGTGACTTCGGTGCTCGACGCGTCAGCGGTCCTCGCGTTCCTGCTGGGCGAGGACGGTGCTGAAATCGTCGAGGGAGCGCTGGCCGACGATCCCAGGTGCGGCGCAGCAAACTGGTCGGAAGTGGCTCGGCGGGTCATGAGCACCGGCCGCGACTGGCACCTGGCCCAAGCCCTGCTGGCGAGGTACGCCATGCGGGTGGAGCCGGTGGTCCGCAAGGACGCCGAGTGGGCGGCTCGTCGCTGGCGTCAAGGCGAGGGTCTCTCGCTCGCCGACCGGCTCTGCCTGGCCCTGGCCGAGCGCCTCGACGCCAAGGTGTTCACTGCCGACAAGTCCTGGGGCCAGTCGGGCCGGATAGTCCAGATCCGCTGACCCTCCGGTAAGGAATTGGCAGCGTTGTGCACGGATGGCGTGCATTGTGCTGCCAATTCGCGGTGCGGTCCGGCGTTGCTGGGGAATTGGCAGCGTTGTGCACGGATGGCGTGCATTGTGCTGCCAATTCGCGGTGTGGTCGGACGTGGCGGGCGTACATTGGCGAGATGCCCCCCGGCCCGAGCCCGGAAGCGCGATACCGCGAGCGGTCGATGTGGCTCGACACCTTCCCCGGCTCTCTCGCCCCCCGCCCGGCGCTGGACGGCGAAACCGACGCCGATGTGGCCATCGTGGGCGGCGGGTTCACCGGCATGTGGACCGCCTACTACCTGCTCGGCCTCGACCCGACGCTCCGGGTGACGGTGATCGAACGCGACATATGCGGCTTCGGTGCCTCCGGGCGCAACGGCGGCTGGGTGGTGGGCGAACTGGCCGCGGGCATCGGGAAGTACGCGGCCCTCGCAGACCTGCCTGCGTCGCTGCGCCTCGCCCGGGCCGTCCTCGACAGCGTCGACGAGATCGGTCGGGTGGCTGCGGCCGAGAGCATCGACTGCGGCTATCACAAGGGCGGGGTGATTCGCTTCGCTCGCAACCGCCCCCAGGCGGAGCGCCAGGCCGCCGAGACAGCCCATCACCACGAACTCGGTCTCACCGCCGACGAGATCCGGCTGCTGACCGCGGATGAAGCACGGGCTCACGCCAACGCCACCGGCGTGCTCAGCGGCATCTTCTATGCCCCGTGTGCGGCGGTGGACCCGGCCCGGCTGGTGCGGGGACTGGCCGAGGCGGTGGAGCGGCGGGGTGCGACCATCGTCGAGCAGACGGCTGCCCTCGCCATCGAGCCCGGCCGGGTGCTGACCGACCGGGGAACGGTGCGGGCCGAGGTGGTGGTGAGGGCCACCGAGGCCTACACCCGGGACCTGCGGGGCCGTCGGCGCCAACTGCTGCCCGTCTACTCGCTGATGATCGGCACCGAGCCGCTTCCCCAGTCGGTGTTCGACGAGATCGGCCTGGCCGACCGGCCCACCTTCGCCGACGACCGCTACATGGTGATCTACGGCCAGCGCACCGCCGATGACCGGATCGCCTTCGGGGGCCGGGGGGTGCCCTACCTGTACGGATCTCGGATCAGCCCGTCGATCGAGCGCCACCATCGCTCCCACGAGCGGATCCACCGCACCCTGGTGGACCTGTTCCCCGCGCTGTCGGGCGCCCGGATCACGCACCGCTGGGGCGGCGTGCTCGCCGTGCCCCGCAACTGGACCCCGTTCGTGCACTTCGACCGGGCCGCGGGCACCGCCGGCGCGGGCGGGTACGTGGGGGAGGGGGTTGCGCCGTCGAACCTGGCCGGGCGCACCCTGGCCGACCTGATCACCGGAGCCGACTCCGAACGGATCGACCTGCCGTGGGTCGGCGTGCGCCACCGCCGCTGGGAGCCCGAGCCGCTGCGCTGGCTGGGGGTGCGGGGCAGCCGCTGGATGCTGGCCGGTGCCGACATCTACGAGTACCGCACCAACCGCGAAGCCAGAACCGCAGTAGCCCTAGCCCGCAAGATCCGCAACGACTGACCGGGCGTCGGCACCCGCACCAGACCCCCGATACCAGCCCGCGACCGCAGGGCACGGCGGTTCGGCTCGGACATAAACTGCGCTATGACCAACAACGCCGAACTGGCCGAGCGCTACGGCTCGGCGCTGCCCAGCTTCCTGCACCTGCTCCACGACGAGCCGGTGTCGATCGACAGGGGCGATGGCAGCTACGTCTGGGATGTCGAGGGCCGTCGCTACCTCGACTTCTTCGGCGGGGTGCTCACCACCATGATCGGCCACGCCGAGCCCACCGTGGTGGCCGCCGTGCAGGAGCAGGCGGCCAGGGTGATGCACACCTCCACGCTGTACCTGAGCGAGCCGATGATCTCCTTCGCCGAGGACGTGGCCCGGGTTTCGGGCATCGACGACGCCCGGGTCTTCTTCACCCCCTCGGGCAGCGAGGCCAACGACGCCGCTCTGCTCATGGCCACCGTGCACCGCGGCTCCAACCAGATCCTGGCCATGCGCAACAGCTACCACGGGCGCACCTTCTCGGCTCAGGCCATCACCGCCCACCGCAGCTGGTCGTCGACCAGCCTCACCGGGCTCAACGTCACCTTTGTCCAGGGCGGCTACCGGCTGCGAAGCCCGTTCCGCCACCTCGACGACGACGCATACACCACAGCGTGCGTCGACGACCTCGTGCAGCTCATCGACATGACCACCTCGGGGGACGTGGCCGCCATGATCGCCGAGCCCATCCAGGGCGTGGGCGGATTCGCGGTTCCCCCCGCCGGCTTCTTCGGGGCCATGGGAAAGGTGCTGTCGTCCCACGGCATCCTGTTCATCTCCGACGAGGTGCAGACCGGCTGGGGCCGCACCGGCGAGCACTTCTGGGGCTACGAGGCCCACGGGATAGTGCCCGACATGCTCACCTTCGCCAAGGGGGTCGGCAACGGCATCACCCTGGCCGGCGTGGTGGGACGGGCCGAGATCTTCGACTCCATAGGCACGCTCCAGTTCTCCACCTTCGGCGGCAACCCGCTGTCGGCCGCCGCGGGGCGGGCCACGCTGCGGCGGGTGCTGGAGGACGACCTCCAGGCCAATGCGCTGGCCATGGGTCGGCGGCTGGTGGATGCGCTGACCCCGGCGGTGGAGCGGGCCGACTTCGTGGCCGAGCTGCGGGGCCGCGGGCTGATGCATGCCCTGGAGTTCGTGCACCCCGGCTCCATCGAGCCCGACGCCGCCCGGGCCACAGCAGTGCTCGAGGCCTGCCGGGACCGGGGCCTGCTGGTCGGCAAGGGAGGCCTCTACGGCAACGTGATCCGGGTCACCCCCATGCTCAACGTCACGGCGGCCGAGATCGACGAGGGCGCCGCCGCCCTGGTGGGAGCGCTGGACGCCGCCGACGCCTGAGCCCTCGACCGCAGCTCGCCCACGAGCTGCCCGCCGATGCCAAGGAGGTCCATTTCCGCTGGTGGCCCATTGGCCCGACGGCATCGCCAAACGCTGCACTGGAGCCCGGAGAGGACGGCTGTCCGCTCAGCGCGCGTTCAGGAAGGGTCCAGGTGGGCGGTGGCTCCCCGCCCCAGCACCCGCAGGAACGCTCCGGCTCGGGGCTTGGGATAGAAGAAGCTCGACTTCGGGGGCATCCTGCTGCCCTCGTCGGCCACGGCCAGCAGCTCGTCCACCGACAGCGGGTACATCACGAAGCCGAGCCGCTCGGAGTCGTCGCAGCGGCGGATCAGTTCGTCGAGACCGGCTGTGTCGGGCACATAGTCGACGGTGCCGGCGGCGGCCAGTTCGTCGGCGCCGAGGACCGGGTCCAGCACAAGCCGGCGCAGCCGGTCGACGTCGAGGGAGTCGAGCGCGCCCGCTTCGGAGTCCAGGTGGGGCAGCGTCAGCCGGTGCCAGCTTCCCGCCGCGTACACGCCGACCTCGCCACGATGCCTGGGCCGGGCGTCGTCGGCGGTCGGCACCCGCTCAAGTTCTCCTCCCATATAGCTGACCCTGGATCTCATCGCCCACAGGCAGTCGCGGTGGCTGTCGTGGTGCTGGTCGGCGGCGACGCGGTGATAGGCCTCGACATGGAGCTGGCTGTGGGGAAACACCGCGGCCAGCGTGTGTCTGAGTGCCGGGCTGGACGGGTCGCTGGCCAGGGCCCGCTGCGCCGCAGCCGAACGGTGGTGCCCGTCGGTCACGTACAGCACCTTGCCGGCCAGAGCCTCCAGCAATTTGTCGGTCAGCTCGGCAGGCACCGTCCAGATCTGGTGGCGAACCACATCCGAGCCGAACTCCAGGTCGGCGGGCACCGTCCCGGCGGTCTCGTCGAGCAGGGTCGCGTACTCCGAGTCGGCCCAGGCTCTGACCGCCAGCGCCACCGGGTGCGATGTGGCGCCGACTCCCAGCAGGTGGGCGGTGAGCAGTTCGGTGCGGTCTTGGCGCACGCCCTCGTGTATCCGGATGCGGCCCTCCTCGAAGCCGCCGACCGCCACCGCGCATATCAGGCCGGTCTGGGAGCCCCGGGCATGGGTCAGCCGGTACAGGTACAGGGCCCGGCGCCCGGTCGGGGCGAACACCTCGGCGGCGAGCAGGCGGGTCAGGGCGGCCGCGCCCTGGGTCACAAGATGGTCCAGGGACAGGTTCTCGTCGTCGAGCAGGTCCTCGCTGCTGCGGGTCACGTTCACGTAGCTGTACGGGTTCTCCCTGGCGATCGAGCGGCGCTGGCCCGGCGTGAGGTTGTCGTAGGCGCGGCTGATGACCCGGTCGGCCCATTCGGGCTTCACCAGCCAGCCTGCAAAGGGCTCCAGCACCGATTCGGGCTTGCTCATGGGTCGAACGCCGAGACTTGGATCACGTCGGGAAGGGCACGCACTGCGTCCAGCAGCTGCTCGTCGACGGCCCCGAACACTTCGATGGTGGCCACCGCCGCTTGCGAGCCGGCGAAGATGCGGTTGCTCATATTGGCCACGTTGAGGCTGCAGCTGCGAAGTTCCTGAAGCACCGACGCCAGCACGCCGACCCGGTCGTAGTGGCGCACGCTCAGGGTGGCCGTCCGGTGGGGGGCCTGTTCGAGGTTCACGCAGTTGATGATCGAGCCGGTGCGGTACTCCTCGAGCACCTCGACCGTGCCCTCGGCCACGGCCTCCTGGGCCTGGTTGGTGGAAGCTCCGATGTGATGGGTGACCGTCACCTTGGGGTGGCGGGCGAGGGCGGAGTCGACCGAGCCGGTTCCGGAGGGCGGTTCCTCGGCGAACACATCGATGCCCGCGCTCATGTCGGTGGAGTCGAGCGCGTCGAGCAGGGCGGCCTCGTCGATGACCTCGCCCCGCGAGGTGTTGATCAGCACGGCGTCATGCTTCATCTTGGCCAGGAATCCCGCATCGACCATGCCGGTGGTGCCGGGGCCGCCGGGCACGTGCAACGACACGACGTCGGCGGCGGCCAGCACGGCGTCGAGGTCCGGCAGGGTCACAACGCCGATTTCGGCCATCCGCCGCCGCACGCTGCGACTGCGGGCCTTGTCGTCGGTGACCACCCTGATCCCGCAGGCAGCGGCCCGCTGGGCCGTCTCCAGCCCGATGGCGCCCATGCCGATGATGCCGAGAGTGGAGCCGTAGAGGCCCCTCGCGCGGCTGTAGGCCTTCTTGTTCCAGGCGCCTGCCCGCGCGTCGGCCGTGGAGGACGCGATGTGGCGGTCGGTCGCGAACACGAGCCCCATGGCGAGCTCTGCCACCGCGACGGCGTTGCGGCCGGGAACGTTGCACACGTATACGCCTAGTTCGGCGGCCCTCTGGCAGTCGATCGTGTTGGTGCCGGCCCCGGCCCGAACCACCAGTCCCAGGTTGGTTCCGGCCTCCATCGCCGGCCCGGTGACCCGCGTGCTGCGCACGACCAGAGCGTCGAAACCGGCTACGTGCGCCGGCAGGTCATCCGCGGTGAGCGACGGCTTCATGACGCACTCGTCGCCACCGGCGCGCAACCGTTCGACTGCGCTGTCGGATAGGCCGTCGGCGAACAGGATCCTCATGCGGCGACCACCTTTGGGAACTCAAGGGCGGCGGGAGTACGCGGGCGGAACCGTTTTGGAACGGTTCCGCATATCGGAACGCTAATCGTAGGTCAGCGGGCGTAACCTGTCTCGGGGGTCGGCTGAAAGATCCGACGGTTTTGCCGCGGGGCCCGAAAGACCACAGGCGGGATTGATGACCGAACAGTTCGAACTGACCGAGGGCGGCGCCGTGCTGATGGACGGCAACCGGCTGCGTGACGAGATCGTCGCCGAGCTCAACGCTGAGATCACTGCGGCGGGTGGGCCGGAGGTATGTCTGGCCACAGTGCTGGTGGGCGACGACAAGCCGAGCCGCATCTACGTGCGCAACAAGCAGCGCAAGGCGGCCGAGGCGGCCATGCTCTCGCGCCATGTCGAGTTGGGCGCCGACGCCAGCCAAGCCGAGGTGGAGCAGGCTGTCGGCGATCTGGCACGTGACCCCGGCGTGCACGGCATTCTGGTGCAACTTCCGTTGCCGGAGGGTCTGGACGCCGACGCAGTCCTGGAGTTGATCCCTCCGGAGAAGGACGTGGACGGCCTCACGCCGAGGTCGATGGGCCGGCTGGTCAGGGGTCAGCGGGGTCATGTGCCCTGCACCCCGCTGGGGGTCATGCGCCTGCTGGACCGCTACGGGGTGGCGGTGTCCGGTAAGAGCGCGGTGGTGATCGGCCGGTCGACCCTGGTGGGGCTGCCGCAGATACTGCTGCTGGGGCGCAAGGGGGTGGATGCCACACCGACGCTGGCCCACAGCCGCACGCCGGAGTTGCAGGAGGTGTGCCGGCAGGCCGACATCATCGTCGCTGCGGCCGGCATGGCCAGGCTGGTCACCGCCGACTTCGTGCAGCCCGGTGCGGCTGTGATCGACGTGGGGATCTCGCGCACGGCCGACGGCATCGTCGGCGACGTGGACTTCGAGACGGTCCAGGCGGTGGCGGGCGCGGTGACGCCGATGCCGGGCGGAACCGGTCCCATGACGATTGCCTGCCTCCTGCAGAACACCCTGGCCGCAGCCCGGATGCTGGGGGCCTTCCCGGACTAGGGCTGGAGCGGGCTCGGACGGCTCGCCTACGGGACCTTGAGGTGGCGGCGGATGGCCCAGTTGAACAGATCCCAGCCGTAGTCGCTGAACGCGATGTCGTCTCGGGAGGCCCGGGCGGCCTCGGCTGAGACGGGCAGCCCGTGGCGGGCCTTCATCTGCACCTCGGCCACGCGTTCCATCAGCACGAACCAGCCGATGGCATCGGCGGGGCTGGAGCCGACGGTGAGGAGGCCGTGGTTGGCCAGGATCACGGCCCGGCACTCGCCGAGAGCGACGGCGATGCGCTTCCCGCCGTCGCAGGACAGGATCTGGACCTCTTCGTCGTCGAAGAGGGCGTGATCCTCGAAGAACAGTGTGGATTCCTGGGTGATCGGCTCGATCATGCGCCGCTCGGCCGCGAACGGCGTGCCCCAGGCGGTGTGCACGTGGGCGGCCGCGGTGACGTCGGGTCGGGCCTCGTGGATGGGGTGGTGGATGTGGTAGGCGGTGTTGTTGATGCGCGCGGGGCGACCGTCCTGGTCGATGGCGCTGCCGTCGGGTGCGACCAGCACCATGTCTGAGGGCTGGGCCCGCTCGAAGGGGACCCGGTAGCGGAGCAGCCACATGTGGTCGGGCTGCTCGGTGTCGCGGCAGGTGATGTGGCCGTCACCGAGCTCGCCCCAGCGCAAGGCCGCGAACAGCCGGTACGAGGTGGCCAGGTCGTCCAGCAGCCGAGCCCGCTCCGCCACGGGATCAGCCAAGACCGGCTCCATCCCCGGCCACCCACGATCCGACCTAGTCACAACCCCATTCTGCCACCAACCCGGACCGGGCAGTCAAGCACGATCAGAGAGCCTCCACCCTCGTGTCACACCCCCTTCCTACAGTGGAAGTCATGGATCTCACCGCCGTAATCATCGTTGTCATCGCCGTCATCATGGTTGGGTTTGCCGTGGTCGCGGCCGTCCGGCGCCGGGACGACTCGGTACAGGACGCCGTCGAGGCAGCCATCGCCAGCGTGGTGGGCGAGGCGCGCGAGGCATTTGATTCGCGCCTCTCAACAGGCAAGACAGAACTGGAGCAGCGACACAGGGCCATCGATGAGCAGGTTCAAGGGTTCAAGGCCGAGGTCAAGACGATGCGTGATGCTCTGACATCGATGCAGACTGACGCAGCGAAGCAGCACGGCACCATCGCGGAGCAACTCAGCGAAGCTGCCAGAGGGACTTCCGAACTAACCAAGACCACGGGCCAACTCAAGGACGTGCTGTCCAACCCCACCGCCCGCGGCAAGTGGGGTGAGCGGATGGCTGAGGATGTTCTCCGTGTCGCGGGAATGAAGGAGAACGTCAACTACTTGAAGCAAACCAAGCTTCCCACAGGCAAGATTCCTGACTACACGTTCCTGTTGCCCAAGGACGAGAGGCTTCACATGGACGTGAAGTTCCCTTTGGCCGCCCATTCCGAGTACGTGGAGGCAGCCTCTGAGAGCGAGAGGCGCGAGGCCACGAAGAGGCTGAGACTGGCCGTACGAAGCCATGTCAACGGCCTAGTCGGACGGGATGGCTATCTCGATACCCAAGAGACCGTCGGTTGCGTCCTGATGTTCATCCCAAACGACGGCTTGTATGCATCAATTCACGAGAGGTGCAGGGATGAGACCGACAAGGCGCTGGAGAAGGGCGTTCTGATCTGCTCGCCCTCCACACTGCTAGCTGTGCTGGTCATCGTGCGCAAGGCCATGGACACGTTCGCTCTCGAGCGCTCAGCCCAGGAGATCCTGGGTGTGCTCGGCGCGTTCGAGACCCAGTGGGACAAGTTCACGGAGGCGATAACGACTGTGTCGAATCGCGCTGACTTGCTCAGAAGGGGAGTTGACGAGCTCATGCCGGGGGGAACCCGTCGCAGGATGATGGACAAGCAGCTTGGCAAGATCGAGCACCTTCGCGAGTCGAGCGCCCTGAACTCGGACGATCGTGAGGAACTGGAGACCGAACCGATCCGCTTGGTTGATTGATGCAATATCAGTATCTTTAGATGTTGTTCAGTGTAAGGGCAGCACATCGACATCAAGAACGGCCTCGGCCGCCGTTGGTGACGGGGTTAGCCGCGGTGGGAGGACTGCCAGGTGACGGTGGTGGCTACCTGGTTGAAGGTGAACACGTGCAGGCCGGTCACGCCGAGGTCGTCCAACGACGGGCTCAGGGCCATCAGGATGTGGTCGGGGTCGTAGTTGGGTGAGGTCATCAGCTTCATGATCGCGGCCCGGTTCTTGCGGAGATACCGCAGCGACGGCCCCACGCCCAGGCGGGCGCCCATGGTGAGCAGCTTGGCCCGATCCACCACCCCCGAGATCCCCAGATGCACGGGCAGCGTCAGCCCCGCGGCCCGCTCGCCACGCAGCCAGCCCTCGATGCGCTCCGGGTCGAAGCACATCTGCGTGCTGCAGTAGCCCTCCACACCAGCCTCCGTCAGCAGCGCCTGCTTGGCGTGAAGGGCCTCGTGGAGCACTTCCTCCGCGATTAGCGGGTGGCCGTGCGGGTAGGCGGTCACGCCGATCGTGCTCAGCCCGTGGTCGCATTCCAGCAGGTCCCGCAGGAACGACGCCGCGTCCGAGTAGGCGCCCGGGGACTCCACATCGCCGCCGACGAGGAACATCGTCGACACCCCGGCCGAGCGGAACCAGCCGGCCAGCTCGGACACCCGGGCCCGATCGGTCACCATCCGAGCCGAGACATGCGGGATGGCCTCGTGGCCCAGCTCCATCAACCGCTCGGTGATCTCGCAGGTGGCGTCCTGGCCCTTCACCGGGGACGCGGTCACCGAGACCCGGGAACCAGCGGGGAGAGCCTCGATCGCCGCGTCGAGGCTCTTGAGCGGGATTACCTCGAAGGTCAGATCCCTAACGAGGTGCAGCCGGTAGTGGCGGGCTCCGAGAGTCTCCCCGGACAGCGGGGCGCGCCGCAGCTTCGACAGCATCTCCGTCGCAGGTCAGCTCAGGCCGACGATGTTGCCGTCAGCGTCGATGTCGATCCCCACCGCCGCCGGCACCCGGCCCAGGCCCGGCATGGTGCGCATGTCGCCGCAGATGGGGTACACGAACCCGGCGCCAACCGATGCCCGCACCTCCCGTACCGGCAGCGTCCACCCAGTCGGGGCGCCCTTCAGCGTCGGATCCGACGAGATCGACAGGTGGGTCTTGGCGATGCACACCGGCAGGTTCCCGAACCCGGCCTCCGTATAGGTGGCCAACTGCTTGTCGGCAGTGCTGGAGTACTCGACCCCGTCGGCGCCATAGACCCGCGTGGCGACCGTCTCGATCTTGGTCTTGAGGGAGGCGTCGTCGGGGTACAGCACCTGGAAGTCGCTGGGCTCCTCGGCCGCTTCGGCCACCGCCTCGGCGAGGGTGGCCGCGCCCCGACCGCCGTCGGCGAAGTGGGTTGTCACCGCCGAGCGGGCGTCGTACTCGGCCGCGATCTCGCCGATGGCGGCGATGTCGGCCGGGTGGTCCTCGGGGAACACGTTGATGGCCACCACCGGCGTGCAGCCGTGGATACGCATGTTCTCGAGTTGCTTGCGCAGGTTGTCGCCGCCCGCGTGCACCTCGTCGGGGTTCTCGGCCAGGATTGCCTCCGGCAGCGGACGGCCGGCAACGATCTTGTGCTTGCCCGAATGGGCCTTCAGGCCGCGCACGGTGGCCACCAGCACGGCCGCGTCGGGAGCGATGCCCGAGTAGCGGCACTTGATGTTGAAGAACCGCTCGGCGCCCATGTCGGCGCCGAAACCGGCCTCGGTGAGCAGGAAGTCCGATGTGCGGATGCCCACCTGGTCGGCCACGATGGAGGAGTTGCCGGTGGCGATGTTGCCGAACGGCCCGGTGTGCACCAGCGCAGGCGTGTTCTCAAGGGTCTGCATCAGGTTGGGCTTGATGGCCTCGCGCAGGATCACGGCCATCGAGCCGGCCACCCCGATCTCCTCGGCGGTAACCGGCGTCCCGGCCTTGGTGTATCCCACCACGATCCGCCCCAGTCGGGCCCGAAGGTCGTGGAGACCGGTACACAGCGCCAGCGCGGCCATGACCTCCGACGCGGCGGTGATGTCGAAGCCGGACTCCCGGGGCACGCCGTCGAGCCGTCCGCCCAGTCCCAGGGTGATGTTGCGCAGAGCCCGGTCGTTGACGTCGAGCACCCGGCGCCAGGTGATGTTGTGGATGTCGAGGCCGGCCTCGTTGCCGTGATAGAGGTGGGCGTCGACCATGGCCGAGCACAGGTTGTGGGCCGCGGTCACCGCGTGCATGTCACCGGTGAGATGGAGGTTGAACAACTCCATCGGCACCACCTGGCTGTAGCCGCCGCCCGCGGCGCCACCCTTGATCCCGAAGGTCGGGCCCATCGAAGGCTGGCGGATGGCGATGGTGGCACTGCGCCCGATGTGCTGGAAGGCCTGGCCGAGCCCGACGGTGGTGGTGGTCTTGCCCTCGCCGAGCGGGGTCGGGGTGATGGCCGACACCACCACGTAGCGGGCCCGCGGCCGACCGGCGTCGGCCATGGCCTCGACCGCGTCGAAGCTCACTTTGGCCGCGCCCGCGCCGTAGGGCTCCAGCATCTCCGCCGGGATCCCGGCGTCGGCGGCGACCTCTCCGAGAGGCTTCAGATTGGCCTGGGAGGCGATCTCCAGATCGGTCGGAAACGGCATCGATGCGGATCCTTTCGCAGCAGTCTTGCGCGGTTGCGAGCACCGGCCGGGGAGTTGGCGCGGCACCGCCCCCGAGGGTAGCTTGTCGTTCCGTATCGCGGAACAATTCCGCATTACAGAACAGGATGTGGCTCCTGCCCCCAAGGCGGATGCCGCAGACTACATGAGAACCCAGAGGCCGAGCGGACTGGGAGCGATCTGTGAACGATTTCGCGAGGAGCGGAGCGAGGCCCCGGGCCCGAGCGGCCCGTGAGCGCAGCGAACAGGAGCGGGAGGCACGGCCCGAGCGGCCCGTGAGCGCAGCGAACAGGAGCGGGAATGACGCCGGTGGCACGGCAGCACAGGAGGATTGGTTGTGAGCGAGTTCCCCGCCAGCGCCAAGTGCGTGGTGATCGGGGCCGGCATCGTCGGCAACTGTCTCGTAGGCCACTTGACCAAGCTCGGCTGGAACGACTTGGTGCTCCTCGACAAGGGGCCCCTGCCCAACCCCGGCGGGTCGACCGGTCACGCATCGAACTTCATCTTCCCGGTGGACCACAACAAGGAGATGTGCCTGCTCGGCGTGCAGAGCGCCAACCAGTACCGGGACCTCGACCTGTCGGTCGACTCAGGCGGGATCGAAGTGGCCCGCACCCAAGAGCGGATGGACGAGCTGCAGAGGCGCATGACGTCGGCCACCGCCTGGGGAGTGGAGGCTCACCTGCTCACCCCCGAAGAGGTGGCCGAGCTGGTCCCCTTCGTCAACACCGAGGTCATTCTGGGAGGCTTCTACTGCCCGACGGTGTCGGTGGTGGACTCTCTGGAGACCGGCACCGTCATGCGCCGCCTGGCCACCGACAACGGGTGCCGGGTGCTGGCCAACACAGAGGTGCTCGACATCGTCGCCGAACCCGGCCCCAACCCGGGCGACCACACCGTCAAGGCCGTGGTGACCGACGCCGGCACCATCGAGACCGATTATGTGGTGATCGCCTGCGGCGTGTGGTCCAACCGGCTGGCCAACATGGCCGGCGCCACCATCCCGCTGGTCCCCGCCGTGCACCAGATGGCCGACGTGGGCCCGATGGACATCCTCGCCGAGACCGGCAACGAGATCGGCTACCCGATCGTGCGGGACATGGACACGTTCTGCTACGAGCGCCAGACCGCCGGCTCGATGGAGGTGGGCTCCTACGCCCACCGCCCCATCTTCCACCACCCCGACGAGATCCCCTCCAACGAGGAGGCCGCGCTCTCGCCCACTGAGATGCCGTTCACCCCCGACGACTTCGACCCCCAGATGGAGCAGGCCATCGAGCTGATGGACATGCTGGGCGACGCCGAGATCAAGTACGCCATCAACGGCCTGCTCTCGCTCACCCCCGACGCCATGCCGTGCCTGGGCGAGGTCCCCGAGGTCCGCAACCTATGGTCGGCCGCCGCGGTGTGGGTCAAGGAAGGGCCGGGCATGGCCCAGGTGGTAGCCGAGTGGATGACCTACGGCTACCCCCGGGTGATCGACGCCCACGGCGCCGACATCTCCCGCTTCTATCCCGAGGAGCGTCCCGACGAGCACATCTGGGCCCGCTCCGCCGAGCACTTCAACAAGACCTACGGCATCGTCCACCCGGCCGAGCAGTGGGAGAGCCGCCGCAACCTGCGGGTCGGGCCCTACTTCTCGCGCCAGCAGGACCTGGGCGCCTTCTTCTTCCAGGCCCGCACCTGGGAGCGGCCCCAGTGGTTCGAGTCCAACGCCGACCTCGTGGAGCGCTACGGGCTGTCCGAGCGGGAGGTCGAGTGGGACAACCGCTGGTGGAGCCCGATCACCAACGCCGAGCACCTCAACCTGCGGGACAACTGCGGGCTGGTCGATCTCAGTGCGTTCCAGATCTACGAGCTCGCCGGGCCGGGCGCCGTCGCCTTCGCCGACCGCCTCGCGGTCAACAAGATCGACGTGCCCGTAGGCCGCTCCATCTACACGCCGTGGCTCACCCCCGACGGCGGCTTCCACTCCGACCTGACCATGATGCGCATGGGCGAAGAGCGGGTGCGGATCGTGACCGGCGTTTTCGACGGCGGGCGCGACGAGTTCTGGGTCCGCCGCCACATGCCCACCGACGGATCGGTGAGCTTCGCCAACACCACCGACGACATCACCACCCTCGGCCTGTGGGGACCCAACGCCCCGGCCGTGCTGGGCGCCGTCTGCGAGGCCGACCTGAGCCAGGCCGGCTCGTCCTACGGCTCACTGGTGGATGTCGAACTTGACTGCGGGACAGGCCGGCCGGTGCCGGCCACGCTGTTCCGCATCTCCTATGTGGGCGACACCGGCTGGGAGATCTACCTGGCCTGGGATGACGGCCCCGCCGTCTGGGACACGCTGATGCGGATCGGAGCCGACTACGGCCTGCGGCCCACCGGCGGCGGCGTGTACGGCACATCCGGCCGCCTGGAGAAGGGCTATCGCCTCATGGGCGCCGAGCTGGAGAGCGAGTACAACCCGCTCGAGGCCGGCCTGGCCCGGCCGCGGGTCAAGGCGGCCGACTTCATCGGCAAGGAGGCCTACCTGGCGGCGCGGGAAGCGGGAGGTCCCGAGGTGCAGATGTGCGTGCTCACGGTGGAGGACCTGCACGACGCCCGGGGTCGCAAGCGCTACATGCAGGGCGGCAACGAGCCGATCCTCACCGGTGACGGCGGTCGCATCGTCGACTCCCACGGCCGGGTCTCGCGGGTCACCACCGCCGGCCCCGGCCCTTCGGTGGGTAAGCACCTGCTGATGGGCTACCTGCCCTCGGAGTTGGCCGCGCCCCGCACCGAACTCCAGGTCATGTACATGAACGAGCTGTTCCCGGTGCGGGTGGCGGGCACCGGCGCGGTGTTCGACCCCGACGACGCCCGCATGAAGAGCTAGAGGCCGAGCGGGTAGGGAGCAGTCCATGAGGATCTTCGCAGAGCGCCGAGCGAGGCCGTGGCCCGAGCGGCCCGTGAGCGCAGCGAACAAGAGCGGGAACTAGCAGGTACGCCGACATGCGGATCCTGTGCTGCGTGAAGCGGGTGCCGGCTCCCGGCGCGAGGATAAACGTCACCGCCGACGGCCTGGCCGTGGATGCGGCCCACCTCGGCTTCACCACCAGCCCCCACGAGGAGTGCGGTGTGGAGGAGGCGGTGCAGATCGCCGAGCGCACCGGCGGCGAGGTGACTGTGCTCACCCTGGGTCCGGCCGAGGCCGCCGAGCAGCTGCGCTACGCGGCGTCGGTGGGCGCCCACCGCGGCGTGCTCATCTCCACCGACGGATCGGCCTCGGACCCACAGCGCACCGCCCGGGCCCTGACATCGGCCATCCAGTCGTTGGAAGCCGACGGAGGCGTCTTCGACCTGATCCTGTTCGGCAACGAATCGGCCGACTCCGGCGGCTTCCAGGTAGGGGTGCGGGTCTGCCATGCGCTGGGCCGTCCCATCGTCAACGGCATCAAGGGAATCGAGATAGAGGGATCGGGCGTGCGTGCCCGCCGCGAGATCGACGGCGGCTTCGAGGTGTACGAGTTGGACCTGCCGGCGGCGCTCGGAGTCAAGGAGGGCATCAACCTGCCCCGCTACCCGACGATGAGGGGCCGGCTGGCGTCCAAGAAGCTGGAGATCACCACGCTCGAACTCGACGCCGGCGCCGGTGACCAGGCTCTGGTCCGCCTGCACCGGCCCGCGGAGACCGTGTCGCAGACCGCGATCCTCGGCGACGGCCCCGGTGCCGCCCCCGCCGCCGTCGATGTGCTCGAAGAACTAGGGGTCCTGTGATGCTGCTGGTGGTGCTCGAGCACGACCGGGGCACGCTCGGCGAGCCTGCCCGGGAGGCGCTCACCTTCGGCCGGACGCTGGCCGCCAAGATGGGCGTGGAGATGCACGCGGCCGTCATCGGCGCCTGCGCGGCGGGACCGGGTCCCGTCGCGGAAGAGGCGGGCGCCCACGGCGCCGACCGTGTCTACGCGGTGGAGCACGGGGTGCTGAGCGACTTCGGCCCGGAGGCGTGGGGAGAGTCGATCGCGCAGATCGTGAGCGTTCTCGGCCCGCGGGCCGTTCTGGCCTGCGGCAGCGAGCGGGGCAACGAGGTGATGGCCCAGGCCGCGGCCCGCCTCGACTGGCCGTTCGTCGCCAACTGCACCGACGTCACCCCGCCCGCCGGCGAAGGCGGGCACTGGTCCATGACCCGCATCCAGTGGGGAGGATCGCTGCTGGAGGACGCCATCCTCGCCGCTGCCGGCACTGCGCTGCTCACCTGCGGTCTGCACACGGTGGCCTCCGCTCCGGTCGAGCCCGCACCCGCCGCACCCCCCGAGACTCAGGCCGTGCCGGTGGATCTCGACGCCGCACTGGCCCGCTCCGTCGTGAAGGACCGGGTGGTGCTGGAGGCGGGGGTCACCCTGCCCACGGCACCGGTCGTGGTGGGGGGAGGCCGCGGCGTCGGCTCCGCCGAGGGGTTCGCCCCGCTGGAGGAGTTGGCCGCACTGCTCGGCGGACGGGTCGGCTGCAGCCGGGCCGTCACCAACAACGGCTGGCGGCCCCACTCCGACCAGGTCGGTCAGACCGGCACCCGCATCGCGCCCGAGATCTACATCGCCTCGGGCATCTCCGGTGCCATCCAGCACTGGGTGGGCGCCATGGGGTCCAAGCACATCCTGGCCATAAACATCGACCCCGAGGCCAACATGGTGGTGAAGGCCGACTGGGCGGTGATCGGCGACCTGCACCAGGTGATCCCGGCCATGAACGCCGAGATCCGCCGCCGCCGGGACCGGCCATGAGCAGAGTGAGGGTGTTGCCGTGACTGTGCAGTCGATCAAGAGGTCGTTCGCGCTGCTGCGGGCGCTGGCGCTGGGTCCGGTGGGCGTCACCGAGCTGGCCGAGCGGGTCGACCTGCCCAAGAGCACGGTGGCCCGCCTGCTGGCCTCCCTCGAGGAGGAGCAGGCCGTCGAACAGACCGAGGCCGGCGGCGAGTACCGGCTGGGCTCGGGTCTCATCGATCTGGCCGGATCGGCTCCCCGGGGTCGCAACCTGGTGGCCGCGGCCCGGCCCCACCTGCTGGAGCTTGCCGAGAGCCTGGACGAGGTCGCGGGGCTGTCGATCATCGACGGCGGGCAGGTCTACTACCTCGATCAGACCGAGTCCTCCTCCGACATCCAGGTGCGGGACTGGACCGGCGAGCACGCCCCGCTGCACGCCGTGCCCTCGGGCCTGGTGATCCTCGCCCATCAGCGACCCGACTTCATCGACAGGTACCTGGCCTCGCCGCTGGCTCAGTGCACGCCCTGGACCGTGACCGATCCCGGCGAGATCCGGGACCGCCTCGAGCAGATCCGCAGCATCGGTTACGCCTGGGTGTACGAGGAGTTCGCCGAGGAACTCAACTCCGTGGCCGCCCCCGTATTCGAGAGCGGGGGACAGGTGGAGGCCGCCCTGCACGTCCACGGCCCGGCGTACCGGTTCCCTGACCCCGACGACACTCACGACCTCGGCATGGCGGTGATCGAGGCGGCCGGCCGCCTCTCGCTGCAACTATCGGACTGAGATCCGGGCGTCTCAGACTCGGGCGCCTCCGGATTGGACGTCTAAGGAGCGGGCGTCGACCAGGCGAGCGGCCACCCGGGCCGCGGCATCGCCGATCCCGACCCGCTGGGTGTCGCCGGTGGCCCGCTCGGTGAGCTCGACCTCGCTGTCGGCCACCGCCCGGCCCGCGGTGATCCGCCAGGGGATGCCGACCAGTTCGGCATCGGCGAACTTCACGCCGGCCCGGGCGTCGCGGTCGTCCAGCAGGACCTCCACGCCCTGCCCCTGGAGGTCGACGTACAGCCGCTCGGCCGCGGCTACCGCGGCGTCGTCGCGCATGCTGGCCACGGTGATGACCGTTGTATAGGGGGCTACCGCAGCCGGCCAGACCAGGCCCCGGTCGTCGTGGTGCACCTCGGCCACCGCGGCCATGGCCCGGCCGATGCCGATGCCGTAGGAGCCCATGGTGATGGTGCGCTCCACCCCGTCGGCGTCCAGCACGGTGGCGCCCATGGCCTCGGAGTAGCGGCGACCCAGCTTGAAGATGTGGCCGGTCTCGATGCAGCGGACCACCTCCAGGGGCTGGCCGCAGTTCACGCACGGCTCGCCGGCCGAGACCTCCCGCAGGTCGAGCCACTCGTCCACGTTGATGTCGCGGTCTACGTCCACCCCGGAGTAGTGCCAGTCGTCCTCGTTGGCGCCGGTGGCGAGATTGTGCCGCCCCCGGAGGGCGTGGTCGCCCACGATCCGCAGATCCTCGACCCCCACCGCTCCGAGTGAGCCGGGGCGGGCGCCCAAGCGCTCCAGCGTCTCGGCCGCCTCGGCCGGGCGGATCTCGACGGCGCGCGTGCCGTCGGCCAGCTTCTGGAGATTGAGCTGGTGGTCGCCCCGCACCAGGGCCAGCGTCATCGCGCCGTCCAGCACCATCACCATGGTCTTGATCTGGCGGTGGGCCGGCGCGCCGCCCTCCACCGTCTCCAGCGCGGCGATGGTGCGCACTCCCGGGGTCGGGAACCGGGTGAGTTCGCCGCTGGACTCACCGTCGTCGACTGGCGCCAGGGTGGAGGTGGCTCTCTCCACGTTGGACGCGTAGCCGCAGCCCGAGCAGCGGGCGATGTCGTCCTCGCCGGCGGGGGAGGCCACCATGAACTCGACCGACCCGGTGCCGCCCATCATCCCCGACGACGCCTGCACCGCGATGGCGTCGAGCGACAGCCGCTCGAAGATGCGGCTGTAGGCCTCGCGGTGGGTCTCGAAGCTGTGGTCCAGGCCAGCGTCGTCGAGGTCGAACGAGTAGCTGTCCTTCATGGCGAACTCGCGCACCCGCAGCAGGCCCGACTTGGGCCGGGGCTCGTCGCGGAACTTCCACTGGATCTGGTACCACACCTGGGGCAGCGACCGGTACGAGGTGATCTCCCGGGCGATCTCGGTGAACACCTCCTCGTGGGTCATGCCGAGGGCGAGGTCGGCCTCCTTGCGGTCCTGGAGCCGGAACATCTCGGGGCCGACCGAGTCCCAGCGCCCCGAGCGCTGCCAGATCGACGCCGGGTGCATGGCCGGCAGCAGGAACTCCTGGGCGCCGATCTCCTCCATGCCCTGGCGCACGATGCTCTCGACCTTGTCGTGCACCCGCAGCCCCAGAGGCAGCAGCGAGTAGTGGCCGGCGTGGAGTTGTCGTATGAAGCCGCCGCGCACCAGCAGCTTGTGGCTGGCCGCCTCGGCGTCGGCGGGCGCGTCGCGCAGTGTCGGGATGAACAGTCTCGACCATCTCATGGCTCCGTCACCGTATCTACTGTCGGGCGCGCGGACGCGCTTGATTCGCGCCGTCCACGGGCTGCCCTAACGCGTCGAGAGCGGTAGGGTTCCGGCAGTGAATCGCAACCCGATCATCACCTGCGCGGTGACCGGTGCGGGCGACACCGCCGGCAAGCATCCCGACCTGCCGATAACGCCCTCTCAGATCGCGACGGCCGCGCTGGAGGCAGCCGATGCGGGCGCGGCCATCGTGCACATCCACGTGCGCGATCCCTCCACCGGCAAGGGCACCCGCGACGTGGACCTGTACCGCCAGGTGCTCGAGCAGGTGAGGGCGGCCAACGGTGACGTGATCATCAACACCACCGCCGGCATGGGCGGTGACCTGCTGATCGGCGATCCCGACCCCTTCGACTTCGGGTCCGACGGCACCGACCTGGTGAGCGGCCTGGAGCGCCTCGCCCACGTGGAGGCCCTCAAGCCCGACATGTGCAGCATCGACTGCGGCACGCTCAACTTCGGCGAGGGCCACCAGGTGTACGTGAGTACCCCGAACATGATCCGCGACATGGCCAAGCGGGTCCGGGAGCTCGGAGTCAAGCCCGAGCTGGAGATCTTCGACACCGGCCACCTGTGGCTGGCCAACACGCTGGTGGACGAGGGCCTGATCGCCGATCCGCCGTGGGTCCAGCTGTGCACCGGCAT
>VYBO01000015.1 GCA_009844405.1 Acidimicrobiaceae bacterium | reverse complement strand
GGTGCCGGCGGCGCGGCGGGTTTGGCCGGGCACGTGCCCGGCCCTCCATTGAAGGGCCGGTGCCTGCGCGTAGCGAAACTTTGGCGGCGGGGTTTGGCCGGGCACGTGCCCGGCCCTCCATTGAAGGTCCTCCTCGGCCCAGCGGATCGCGTCCGCGAACATGGTTTGGCCGGGCACGTGCCCGGCCCTCCATTGAAGGCGCAGGAACGAGCGGATGTATCCGGCTTCGCGCAGGGTTTGGCCGGGCACGTGCCCGGCCCTCCATTGAAGGCGGGCACATAGGCGGCCCCTAGGCGCCTGCGCCAGCGTGTTTGGCCGGGCACGTGCCCGGCCCTCCATTGAAGGACGATCCTCACGGGCGGTCTCTGGCTGCTCGGCCTGTTTGGCCGGGCACGTGCCCGGCCCTCCATTGAAGGACGACCATCACCAACACGTGGGGCAAGACCGCCGGCGTTTGGCCGGGCACGTGCCCGGCCCTCCATTGAAGGTTGCGGCTGCGGTCGAGGCCGGACACCTCCCGCACCACGTTTGGCCGGGCACGTGCCCGGCCCTCCATTGAAGGGACGAGCTCCCAGACGCCCCGGCGGCACAGCCCGCGGGTTTGGCCGGGCACGTGCCCGGCCCTCCATTGAAGGCGGTGCATGCGAGTTGGCATGTCGCCACGAGCGCCCGGTTTGGCCGGGCACGTGCCCGGCCCTCCATTGAAGGAGCCCGCCCACCGGAACATGCTTCGGCGTGCCGGGTTGTTTGGCCGGGCACGTGCCCGGCCCTCCATTGAAGGATTGCTTCTGGCTACTGGCGTCGATGCCGTCTGATCTCGGCGTTCCCGGTGCTTCGGGGATGCAATGGGCAGGGCTTGGAGGTCAGGGTTCGCTGGCATGTGCGTCCGGGACCGACCTTCGCTCCGCATACCACGCTTGCAGATCGAAGCAGCGGAGTTGCTCCAGGCTTCGGGGGCCCGACCGGTGCCTGGCGGTGAGGCTTATGCAGCCTGCCGAGTACGTCGTCGCGTCGTTGGCGCATCTCTCGGCTGAGCAGAGCGACCTTCGGGGACGCCCTGTCGGAGGGGTCGAGTGCGTCGATGGCGGCGCCGATAGCTTCAGGGCAGTCTCGGAGAATGGTCTCGGCACGGTCCACCGTGCGACCGGGGTCGACGCCGAGTTGTTGCGCGGTCCGTTCCCAGGCGTTCGCATGGTCTGCTGCGCCCAGCCTGTAGTCGCGTCCGATTCTCATGGCGGTCTTGATCTTGGGCACAGGCTGATCCTGCCGGTACGGCAGATGCGACATGACGCCATAGAGCGGCGCGAGTGCGGCGGTGTCGGCTTCGAGGAGGAGGCTGTAGTTCTTCGCGTCACCGACACCGTCCTGGCGACCCCGAAGCGGGTTGCGGTCGGCTTCGAGGAGGAGGCTGTAGTTCTTCGCGTCCCAGTTCTGCGACGCGAGCCGGCAGCGGGTGCGCACGTCGGCTTCGAGGAGGAGGCTGTAGTTCTTCGCGTCCGGAAGCCGGTCACCGCGCCGCAGGCGTTGGTCATGTGTCGGCTTCGAGAAGGAGGCTGTGGTTCTTCGCGTGGGCGTCGGTGGCGGCGTGCCGAGCGCGACCCCCAGCGCGGCGCCGGCCTTGGCGGACGCTGTGGTTCTTCGCGTGGGGCGTCGGTGGCGGCGACGGCCCAGTTGAAGATCAGAGCGTCAACGAAACGGTTGAGGTCAGGGGAACACAGCGACGGATTCGTGGCGGATCAGGTCTGCGATCTCAGCCGGTGTTGGGCCGCCGAGGCTCTGATATTTCTCGGCCGGCGGTCTGCCGAGCGCCTGGCACAGATCCTCTTGATGGATCCGGCGCAGCCCGGAGTCGCCGCCGCTGCGGTCGTAACGTCGGGTTGCGGGGCACCGGGGGGGGCAGTGTCCGGGGCGCAGCCCGGCGTCGCCGCCGCTGCGGTCGTAACGCTCAACGACAAGGACTCGCTCAGGTGGTTCCAGCGTCCACCGGCCTTCGCGTCCTGTATCCGAATCGGCGATCTCGGTCTCGTGCGCCCGTCGACGCCGGAATGACGGGTTGTGACGGCGGACTCGTTGCCTGGCAGGCAGAACTGGACCGCCCCGGCGCAGTCGAGTCCGACGGGGGTGCTAGAAGCGACATGGCGTCGGAGCCGTCGGCGTCTTCTCTGGCGGCCCAGTCGTCGCGGACGCGCCCATCGGAAGCACCGTCGCCATCGACCGGATCGTCGGCGTCTTCTCTGGCGGCCCAGTCGTCGCGGACCCGATCTCCGCCGTCGCCGAGAACGTCGCCGACCCCGTCGGCGTCTTCTCTGGCGGCCCAGTCGTCGCGGACATCCGGATCGTCGGGCAGCAGCCCGTCGAGCCAGTCGCCGATCTCGGTGTCCCCCGCGTCGACGGGCACGCTCACCGATAGCGGAATGCGATCCAGGCCGGCGGCTAGGCGTCGTCGTAGCGGAACAGCACGGGGATCCGCCCGTGCTCGGGAGCTAGTGTCCTGAGTCGCAAGTTCAGGCCGCTTGTTCGGGCCGCCATGAAATCTCGGGTTGGTTTTGTGCACTCAGTCCACACAAACACACCAAGAAAATCTGGCGGCGGACGTCTGCAACGAATTCCCGACTCAGCACACTAGGGCGCGTGTAGTGCTGGCTCGTGCCCCCTTGATGAATACGACTAGTTCAGCGGCCATCGGCCCCTCTTGCCTTGTCACGCAGGTGCTGTGCTTGCGGAGACCGCGGCGCTCGCCACCGCCGGCGACGTGTACAGCGACCCGTTTTGTCACGCAGGTGCTGTGCTTGCGGAGACCGCGGCAGGAACGCGAGTTCGTAGCCCAGGGCATCGAGAACGGCTGTGAGCGTGTCCGTGCGTGCGACGTGCTGCCCGGCCTCGAGGCGCGACAGCGCTTCACGCGATGCTCCCGCCCTAGCGGCCACCTCGGACCTTGACAGCCCGGACGCGTGTCGGACCGACTTCAGGCCGCGTCCGATCCGCTGGGGAGACCTCATGCCTGTCAGAGGATGATGCTGGGTTGGGGGCCTGGGCGAGGGCTGAGTCTCGGGCATGCTGCCGAGCATGCCAACTGATTGTGATATGGACATCACAATCAGATCGAAGTGATCGGTATGTCACACCGGCGGATCGTGAGATGCGGCATCACATTCTCGATGGGCAGCCCCTACCATCGGCGGTGCCGCTGCCCCGCCCCCGCGAGCCCGCGCTGGTCGAGCCTCACACCTCGATGAAGATGCACTCCCCGGGGCATTCCTCGGCCGACTCGATCACGGCCTCCTCCTGGCCCGCAGGCACCGCGGCCAGACCTTCCGGCCCGCCGGGATCGGAGAAGACATGGCCGTCTTCCACCACGTACGCAAGCCCGTCGTCGAGGAGAGTGAAGACGTCGGGGGCGATCTCCTCGCACAACCCGTCCCCCGTGCACAAGTCCTGATCAATCCAGACCTTCATGTCGGTAGCGGTACCTCTCTTCAGCGGGGCTGATGGTTGGGGCCGGAGCGCCCGCGACTCACGGCGACGACCCTCAGCATAGCGGGGTCGGAGGCCCAACCTGCCAACCCGTTGCTGACAATGCTGAACCAAGTCCTGTGAGCCACTGGTCTTCACCGGGACTCACCCCAACCTGCCAACCCGTTGCTGACAATGCTGAACCCCTTGACTACCAGTGCCGGAACCGGGGCGCGCGAGCCTGTCCGCCGACGTCTCGCCTCCCGACTGCGGAGTTGGTGCCGGCGCCCGGGCGCGCGAGCCGCTCCGCAGAGCCGTCCGCATGCCGCGCCGGAGGTGATTGCGCCGCTGGGCGGCGGTGCCGTCTAGGGTGTCGTCCGACCCGCAACCCGTCGAGCCGTGTTAGGAGGTGAGCCGTGAGCGAGGCCGGCGCCGGCGATTCAGCACGGGACCTCGAGCGCCTGCGCCAGCTCGTGTCCGAGCTGGAGGGCGAGGCCGCCTCGCTGCGGCGGCGTCTGCACGACGCGCCGAAGCGGGTGCGGATGCTCGAGGAGCGGCTGGCCGACACGAAGGGCCGTCTCACCCAGGCCGTGTCGCAGAACGAGCGGCTCACCACCATGCTCCGAGACGCGCGCGAGCACATCGGCTCGCTGCGCGAAGAGGTCGAGAAGCTCACCCAGCCGCCCAGCGGATACGGCACCGTGCTCGGGTGCAACGACGACGGCACCGTGGACGTGCGGGCCGGGGGCCGCAAGATGCGGGTCGCGGTCCATCCCGAGCTCGCCGACGACCTCAAGGCCGGCGAGGAGGTCGCTCTCAACGAATCGTTCAGCGTGGTGCTGGCCCGCCGGCCGGATCGCACCGGAGAGGTGGCCACCGTCAAGGAGCTTCTGCCGGGGGGCGACCGGGCGGTAGTGCTGGGCCGCGCCGACGAGGAGCGGGTCGTCGAACTCAGCGCGGTGGTGTCGGCCGAGCCGATCCGCAGCGGCGACAACGTGCTCATCGACGCCTCGGGCGATCTCGTCATCGAGCGCCTGCCGCGCCCCGAGGTGGAGGACCTCATCCTGGAGGAGGTGCCGGACACCTGCTACGACGACGTCGGAGGCCTCGCCGCCCAGATCGAGCAGATCACCGACGCGGTGGAACTGCCGTTCGTGCACCACACCCTGTTCGCCGAGTACGACCTGCCGGCGCCCAAGGGCGTGCTGCTCTACGGGCCGCCCGGGTGCGGCAAGACCCTCATCGCCAAGGCGGTGGCCAACAGCCTGGCCGGCAAGGTGTCGGAGCTGTCGGGCGACGCCAGGGCCCGCAGCTTCTTCCTGAACATCAAAGGGCCCGAGCTGCTCAACAAGTACGTGGGCGAGACCGAGCGGCAGATCCGCCTGGTGTTCCAGAGGGCCCGGGAGAAGAGCGAGCAGGGATGGCCCGTCATCGTCTTCTTCGACGAGATGGAGTCGCTGTTCCGCACACGGGGCTCGGGGATCAGCTCCGACATCGAGTCGACCATCGTCCCCCAGCTGCTGGCCGAGATCGACGGCGTGGAGGCCCTGCGCAACGTCATCGTGATCGGAGCGTCCAACCGCGAGGACCTCATCGACCCGGCCATACTGCGCCCCGGCCGCCTCGACGTGAAGATCAAGATCGAGCGGCCCGACGCCGAGGCGGCCGCGTCCATCTTCGCCCGCTACCTGATCCCGAGCCTGCCCATCGCGGCCGAGATGGTCGACGCCGTCGGCGGGGGCGACCCCGACAAGGCGGTGCGGGGCATGATCGAGCAGACCGTCGAGGACATGTACCGGCCCGCGGACCCCAACCGGTTCCTCGAGGTCACCTACCAGAACGGCGACAAGGAGGTCATGTACTACCGGGACTTCGCCTCGGGGGCCATGATCGAGAACGTGGTCAGGCGGGCCAAGAAGCTGGCCATCAAGAGGGAGATCGCCGGAGGGGCCCGCGGCATCATGACCGCCGACCTGCTCGCCTCGGTGCGCCAGGAGTTCAAGGAGCACGAGGACCTGCCCAACACCACCAATCCCGACGACTGGGCCCGGATATCGGGCAAGAAGGGCGAGCGTATCGTGTTCGTGCGCACCCTCGTGTCCAGCGACGAGGAGGACGCCGCCTCCGGTGGCCGTTCCATCGAGAGGGTGCAGACCGGCCAGTACCTGTGACTGCCCGGCCGGGCAGTCTAGAGCATGTCCTTCCCCCAGCCGGGCGGGCACGCGAGGATGCTCGACGAATTGCCTTGAATTGGTCGCTCCGGCCAATATGATGGAGCCGTCATTCTGACGACTACCCCAATGGAGGGAAAACAAGTGTCCAAGAACAAGAGACCGTTGTGGCGCGCACTTGCCGTGCTACTCGCTTTGACCCTGGTCGCAGCTTCCTGTGGCGATGACGGGGACGACCCCGAAGTGACGGCCGCCACCGAGGCTGCGGCGCCCGAGACTGGCGACGAGGAGCCTGCCGACGCCACCACGACGGTGGCCGATGTCGTCGACGACACCCAGGACGGGGACATACTCGAGACGATCCTCGCCCGCGGCGAGCTGAACTGCGGTGTGTCCGGATCGGCGGTGGCGTTCTCCGAGACCCAGCCCGACGGCTCCCAGACCGGCTTCGACGCCGACTACTGCCGGGCCGTGGCCGCCGCGCTGTTCGGCGACGCCGAAGCGGTCGAGTTCACGCCGCTGACCGCGGCCGAGCGCTTCACCGCTGTGCAGACCGGCGAGGTCGACGTGCTGATGCGCAACACCACCTGGACCCAGAGCCGCGACACCGAGGTCGGCATGGACTTCGGTCCCACCACCTACTACGACGGCCAGCAGCTCATGGCCCGCGAGGGCGACGGCTTCTCAGGCGGTTCGCAGGTGGCCGACATCGCCGGCGCGGTGGTGTGCACCAATGCGGGCACCACGACCGAGCAGAACGTCGCCGACGCCGCCGAGGCAGCCGGGATCGAAATCGAACTCACCACCTTCGAGGACTTCGACCAGGTGACCGAGAACTTCATCAACGACGCCTGCGACGTGATCACCACCGACGGCTCGGCCCTCGTGGGTCGCAAGGCCAACCAGCAGCCCGCCGGCGAGAACTGGGTGATCTTCCCGGCCACGCCGATCTCCAAGGAGCCCCTCGGCCCGACCTACGGGCAGAACCAGTCCCGCTTCGCCGACGTCGTGAACTGGACGGTGTACGCCACCATCATCGCTGATGAGAAGGGCATCACCTCCGCCAACGTCGCCGACATGGCGGCCAACCCGCCCGACGCCGAGGCGGCTCGCCTGCTCGGCGCGGCCGACGACGAGCAGCAGTCGAACATGGGCCTCGCCCCCGACGCCTTCTACCAGGTGATCCTCCAGGTGGGGAACTACGACGAGATCTACTCCCGCCACCTCAACCCGGTCGGCCTGACCCGCGAGGGCTCGGCCAACGCCGGCTGGCTCGACGGCGGCCTGATCTACGCCCCACCGGCCCGATAACGGCGGAGGCGTCGAGAGACTCCACATGACGGACAATCTCGTCTAGGTTTACGGGGGTTCGGGACAGCGGTCCCGGACCCCCGTTGCCGTTCCCGGCCCCGAAACCCGCGACCAACCGCCGAGGAGGCGCCCCGGCGTGTCGAACACCGACCAAGCCACGCTGGCCGCAAGCCAGTCGGAGCGTCCGCCGTTCTACCGCGACGCGACGATCGTCAAGTGGCTGGCGCAGGTGGCGGCGCTGGCTCTGGTAGTCTTCGGGCTCGTCTTCTTCACCACCCAGGCGCTGGACAACCTCGACCGCCAGGGGATCGAGATCCGCTACGACTTCTTGAGCATCGGTCTCGGCAGCGACCTCCGCGAGGGCATCGACACCGACCCCGACACCGCGGGCCGGGCGCTGTGGGTTGGTGCGGTCAACACCATCCGCATCGCCGTGGGCGGGATCGTCGCGGCCACCATCCTCGGGGTGCTCGTGGGCGTGGGAAGGCTGTCGAGCAACTGGATCGTCAGCCGCATGTGCAGCGTGTACATCGAGACGCTGCGCAACATCCCGCTGCTGGTCCAGATCATCTTCATCTGGGCGCTGGTCGCCACGCTGCCCAACGTCGAGTTGGACCAGGGCCCGATCAACGGCCTGCTCCACCTCTCCAGCAAGGGAGTGTCGGTGCCGCGCCTGCACATCGACGACGGCTTCTACCAGTGGCTCATATTCCTGCTGGCCGGCTGGCTGGCCGGCTCCTACGTCAAGCGCCGCCGTGAGCGGCTCCACGACGCCACCGGCCGCGACACCTACCCGGTCCTGAGCTTCCTGGCCGTGCTGGCCGTCTTCGGCGCGGTGGGCTGGGTCGCCCACCCGATATTCGGCTGGGTGGGCGCCATCTTCGACTTCATCGGCGACGGGTTCTCCTCGTTGACGCCGATCATCGTGCAGGTTGTCCTGTCGCTGGCCGCGCTGGCGGCGGCGGCATGGTGGATCCGCCGCTTCCTGGCCCGTCTCCGCACCCCGGCGGGGCTCATGAAGCTCACCGACGACGACAAGTTCCGGATCATCTTCGCCGGGGTGGGCGCGCTGGCGGTAATCGCGTTCGTGCTGGTGGGCTGGCCCGGCCTGTCGAGCTGGATCATCAACTCCGGCACCGACCTGCTCGGCGTGATCGCCGACAAGTTCGGCGACGGCCGCACCGGACGGCCCATCGACGTCAAGGCGCCCGACGTGGTGCAGGTCGGCAACTTCCCCAACCCCGGCCCCGCCGGGCTGAACCTCACCCAGGGCGGCACTGCAGTGTTCTTCGGCGTGGTGCTCTACACGGCGTCGTTCATCGCCGAGATCGTCCGGGGCGGCATCCTGGCCGTTCCCAAGGGCCAGACCGAGGCCGCCCAGGCAGTCGGTCTGCGGCGGGTGACGATGCTGCGCCGTGTGATCCTGCCCCAGGCCTTCCGTGTGATCCTGCCGCCGCTGGGCAACCAGTACCTCAACCTCACCAAGAACACCTCTCTGGCCATCGCGGTGGGCTACAGCGACTTCGTGCAGGTGGGCCAGATCGTCTACAACCAGACCGGCAAGTCTCTCGAGGTGATCTCGCTGTGGATGCTGTTCTACCTGGCCTGCTCGCTGACGATCTCGGTGATCGTGAACTTCTTCAACGTCCGCATGAGGATCGTGGAGCGCTGAAATGCCTGTATCGGTGACATGGGTGGAGCGCAGACGCCAGGGATCGGTGAGATGACTTCGACGATGGGCGACCCGGCGGCGACGCCCGCAGCGACCGCGGACCTTTGGGCTCAGGAGCGCGAGCCCGCGCAGAAGCCCGAGGAGCCGAGCCTCTCGGCGGGCGAGTGGCTGGGCAGGAACCTGTTCTCGTCGCCAGTCAACTCACTGCTCACCGTCGTCTTCACGCTGCTGGTGCTGCTGGCCGGGCGCGGCCTGCTCAACTTCACGTTCAGCGAGGAGCGGGTCTGGCGTGCCGTCAAGACCAACATGCGGTTCCTGTTCACCCACGCCTACCCCCAGGAGCAGTACGCCCGCGTCTGGTTCTGCGTCGGGGCGGTGGCGGTGCTGTCGGGGCTGTCGATCGGGCTGCTGGCCAAGACCGGCCGGGGCATCTCGATGAAGAAGCTGTCGATGAACCTCATGGCCGCCGGGGGCGCGATCGCTGTCGGGATCCTGCTGCGGGAGCCCTCGGCCACGGTGGACAGCGAGGGCTTGGTCGTGCACCGCGAGCCAGGAACGGCCCTTGACGACTCGTTCGCCGGCTGGATCGACGCCAACTCGCTCGCCTTGCTCGGGCTGCTGCTGGCGGCCAACGTCGCGCTGGCCGTGTGGTTCCGCTACCAGGGCGTCTACCTGCGCGGCGGACCCGAGCCGAGGACCGCGCACGGGGTGCTGGTGCTGGCGAGCGCCGCGGTGCTGATCGTGCAGCAGTACGGCGAAGGTGAGATCGTGCGCGAGTCCTTCGGCAGCGCCATGGCGGACCGGGCCTGGTGGTGGCTGGCCGCGGCGTTGCTCGGTGCCGCGGGCGGAGCCCTGTGGTTCGGGCTGGGCGACGCCCGGCGGCGCAACACCTTTGTGCCGGCGATGTACGTCTTTTTCGGCGCGGGCGCGCTGATGGTGCTCTCGGCGTGGGTGTACCCGTGGGGCCACTACGCCTTCCTGGAGGGTGAGTTCATCTCCGAGCCCGGCAGCACGGTGGCGATGACCACCAAGCTGCCGTGGACAGTGATGCTGGTGCTGCTCGTGGCCTCCTTCGAGGCGGGCCGGGCGCTGCGAGCGACCCCCGCGGGGCGGCGACTGCGGGTGCCGCTGAACCTGCTGTGGGTGCTGGCGCCGTTCGTGCTGTACTGGGCGGTGCTGCGCGATCCCGACCTCGACTGGGACCACGTGCTGTCCACCGACATCCCGATGGCGCTGTTCTTCGCCGCTTTCGGGGGGTTGGCGGTGTGGTTCCTGGCCCACCCCCGCATCGGCGAGGTCGGCCGGGTCATAGCGGTGGCCCTGGTCGGGGTGGCGGTGCTCAACTGGGTGGCCGCCTTCTTCGGCTGGTACCCGATGCTGCAGAAGGCGCGGATCAGCTTCCTGCTGCTGGCGGTGGTCGCCCTGCTGGCCCACAACTTCGCCGGGGACCGAACCCATCGGATGCGGCTGGTGGTGGCGTGGGTGGCGATCATGGCCGTGTTCCACTGGCTGGTGACGCTGGTCAACTCGCCCTCGACCGTGGACACGCCCACCGACGCCCTGTTCGGCGGCTTCGCCACCACGCTCACGGTCGCCACCTTCACGCTGTTGCTGGCGTTCCCGATGGGCGTGCTGCTGGCGCTGGCCCGCACCTCCAAGCTGCCCATCTTCAGGGTGCTGGCCACCGCCTACATCGAGGTTTTCCGGGGTGTGCCGCTGATCACGCTGCTGTTCTTCTTCGTGCTGATCTTCAACCTGTTCCTGCCCGGCGGGATGTCGCTGACCGACATCGCCGGCGCCACCATCGGCTTCGCGCTGTTCTCGGCCGCCTACCTCGCCGAGAACATCCGCGGCGGCCTGCAAGCCGTGCGCCGCGGCCAGTACGAGGCCTCCGACGCGGTCGGGTTCAGCACCGTGCAGCGCACCCTGTTCATCGTGCTGCCGCAGGCTCTGCGGGTGTCGATACCGCCACTGGTCGGGCAGGTCATCGCCACGTTCAAGGAGACGTCGCTGCTGGCCGTCGCCGGGATGTTCGACTTCCTGCGGATCGCCGACAAGGTCATCTCCGCGCAGTCGGAGTTCCTCGGCGTCAAGCGCGAGGGGCTGCTGTTCGTGTCGTTCATCTACTGGATCTTCGCCTACAACATGTCCAAGCACAGCCAGCGCATCGAGAAGCGCCTCGGGGTGGGGGAGCGTTAGCCGTGCGGACCGTCCACACACCGCCGGGATGAGCCACGAGTGCCAGTGACCTGGCAACAGGGGGAAAGAAGCCATGAGCGTCAGTGATGCCACAACCGCATTGACCGAGGAGCTAGCCGCCCGCGACGACATGATCGTGTGCGAGGGGGTCAACAAGTGGTTCGGGGACTTCCAGGCCCTCGACGGGATCGCCGCGGTCATCAAGGAGCGCGAGGTGGTGGTGGTGCTCGGCCCGTCCGGCTCGGGAAAGTCCACCTGGATCCGCTGCATCAACCGCTTGGAGGCCCACCAGGAGGGCCGCATCGTCGTCGACGGCGTGGAGCTCACCAACGACCTGCGCAACATCGAGAAGATCCGCTCCGAGGTCGGCATGGTGTTCCAGCAGTTCAACCTGTTCCCCCACCTGACCGTGCTCGACAACATCATGCTGGCGCCCATCTGGGTGCGCAAGAAGCCCAAGGACGAGGCCGAGGAGCTGGCCCGCTCGCTGCTGGAGCGGGTCGGCATCCCCGAGCAGGCCGAGAAGTACCCGGGCCAGCTCTCGGGCGGCCAGCAGCAGCGGGTGGCCATCGCCCGGGCTCTGGCCATGGAGCCCAGGATCATGCTCTTCGACGAGCCGACCTCCGCGCTGGATCCCGAGATGATCAAGGAGGTCCTCGACGTGATGAAGGAGCTGGCCCTGTCGGGAATGACCATGATGGTGGTCACCCACGAGATGGGCTTCGCCCGCGAGGTCGCCGACCGGGTGATCTTCATGGAGGACGGCCAGATCGTCGAGACCGGCACCCCCGAGCACTTCTTCACCAACCCCCAGGAGGAGCGCACCAAGCTGTTCCTCTCCCAGATCCTCTAACCCCGACAGCTTCTCGCACGTCTCGCTAGCGTCGGTCTGTGGCTGTTCCGAAGACGGTCGGGCTTGAGACCGAATACGGCATCGTCCACCGGGGCGCTCCGGAGCCCAACTCGATCTCGGCCTCGTCGCTGCTGATCAACGCCTACCTGGTCGGCACCCATCAGGCACCCGAGCCGGGCCGGGCCGCGGTGGGCTGGGACTTCACCGACGAGACGCCCGGCAACGACGCCCGGGGCGGCGTGCCAGCGGGCTCGCTCGCTCCCGAGATCGAGACCCACCTGGTGAACGCAGTGCTCACCAACGGCGCCCGCTACTACGTCGACCACGCCCATCCCGAGCTGTCCACCCCCGAGTGCGCCGACGCCCGCGCGGTGGTCGTCTACGACCGGGCCGCCGAGCTGATCGCGGCCCGTTCGATGGAGGCGGCCCGGATGCTGCTGCCGCCCGGCGAGGAGATCGTGGTCTACAAGAACAACTCCGACGGCAAGGGCAACAGCTACGGCTGCCACGAGAACTATCTGGTGAGCCGGGCCGTGCCCTTCTCGCGCATCGTCACCCACGCCACCGCGCACTTCGTGACCCGCCAGATCTTCTGCGGCGCCGGCAAGGTGGGCAGCGAGACCTCCGGCATGCGCCTGGACGACGCCGGCTACCAGATCTCCCAGCGGGCCGACTTCATCGAGGAGGAGGTCGGCCTGGAGACCACCCTCAAGCGTCCCATCGTCAACACCCGCGACGAGCCCCACGCCGACGCGGCCAAGTACCGGCGCCTGCACGTGATCGTGGGCGACGCCAACATGTCGCAGGTCGCGACGTTCCTCAAGGTCGGCACCACTGCGCTGGTCATGGCTCTCACCGAGGACGACGCCGTGCCCCGCGAGATGCGCTTCGCCACGCCGGTGGCGGCGCTTCGCCAGGTGAGCCGCGACCTGTCGCTGCGGGAGCCGCTGGAACTCGTCGACGGCGCCACGATCACCGCCCTGGGCGCGCAGTGGGAGCTGCTGGCCGCGGCCCGCGCCTATGTGGAGACGAGGGGCGCGGACGCGGTGGGCGGCGACGTCGCGCACCAGGTCCTGGATCGCTGGGAGGCAGTGCTCGGCGGTCTGGAGCGAGACCCGACGAGCCTCGCTGCCCAGATCGACTGGGTGGCCAAGCTCCGGCTGCTGGAGGGCTTCCGGGAGCGTCACGGCCTCGACTTCACCGACGCCCGGCTCCGGGCCCTCGACATCCAGTACCACGACCTGCGCCCCGCCAAGTCGCTGGCGGCCAGGGCAGGGCTCGAGACCCTGGTGGACGAGGCCGAGGCCGAGTTGGCCATGACCGAGCCGCCGCCCGACACCCGCGCCTTCTTCAGGGGGCGCTGCCTGCAGCGCTTCGCGGCGCAGGTGGTGGCGGCCAACTGGGACTCGATCGTCTTCGACGTGGGCGAGGGCTCGCTGCGACGGGTCTCCATGGCCGAGCCGGCGAGGGGAACCGTCGCCCATGTGGGCACGATGTTCGACGAATGCGTCTCCGCCGTCGACCTGCTTCGCCGCTTGGGGGCCGCGGGCGCGTAACCTGACGGGTCCAGCCGAAGCTTCGAGCCGGGAGGAATGCAGTGGCCGAACGAGAGCAGATCCGCAAGCCGGCACCGGCGAACCGCGAGCCGTCCGTCGAGGAGGCTCCGTCGTCGTCCGAGCGGGGCTCGGACATCAAGGCCCAACTCGACGACCTGCTCGATGAGATCGACGAGGTGCTCGAGACCAACGCCGAGGACTTCGTGAAGAGCTACATCCAAAAGGGCGGCGAGTGATGGGCGGCACCAGGATCGTGCGTTCGTCGGACGACGGAAGGCGCGGCACCCGGGGGGCTGGCGGGTGAGCCTGCCCCGTTTCGGTCCGCACGACGATCCCGGTCCCGACTTCGCCGCGCTGCTGCGTCTCACGGGCGCCGGCCCCGAGTCCGGTCCGCTCGGCGCGGCCGCCCAGCACCCGCAGGCCCCGGCGGAGATCCCCCACGGCACAACCTGCGTGGCCGTGCGCTACCACTCGGGGGTGGTCCTGGCCGGCGATCGGCGGGCGACCGCGGGGCATCTGATCAGCAATCACCGCATCGAGAAGGTTTTCCCCGCCGACCGGCACTCCGGCGTGGCCATCGCCGGCGCGGCCGGTCCCTCGGCTGAGATGGTGAGGCTGTTCCAGCTGCAGCTCGAGCACTACGAGAAGGTCGAGGGCACGCCCATCAGCCTGGAGGGCAAGGCCAACCAGCTCGGCCAGATGGTGAGGGCCAACCTGCCCTCCGCCATGCAGGGACTGGTGGTGGTGCCCATCTTCGCGGGGTTCGACACGGCGGCCTCCAAGGGCCGGATATTCGAGTACGACGTCACCGGCGGGCGCTACGAGGAGCGGGACCACGCGGCCACCGGCTCGGGCTCGCTGCACGCCGACACCGTGGTCAAGCTGGGATACCGCCCGTCGATGGCGAGGGCTGCGGCCGTGGACCTGGTGCTGGACGCGCTGTTCGTGGCCTCCGACGCGGATGCCGCCACCGGCGGGCCCGACCCGGTGCGCGGCGTGTTCCCCGTGGTGGCCGTGATCGACGCCGACGGCTACAAGCGCCTCGACGACGCCGAGTTGCGCCGGCGCACCGAGCGGCTGCTGCGCCGCCACCGCAGCCGGCGCGAGGGCGACGGGAGCGCATCATGACCACGCCTTCGGTCCGAGCCTCGAGGGGGTACTGGCGATGACGATGCCCTTCTACGCCCCGCCCGAGCAGATGATGAAGGACAAGGCCGACTACGCCCAGAAGGGCATCGCCCGGGGCCGCAGCCTGGTCGCCTTCCGCTACGTCGGCGGCATCGCCATCGTGGCCGAGAACACTTCCAGCACGCTGCGAAAGGTGAGCGAGATCTACGACCGCATCGCCTTCGCGGGGGTGGGCCGCTACAACG
>VYBO01000103.1 GCA_009844405.1 Acidimicrobiaceae bacterium | reverse complement strand
GGCGCGTCGGCGGCCTGGCACCTGGCCGACCACGCCTCCGTGGTGATGGTGGAGCGGGAGGCCCAGCCCGGTGCCCATGCCACCGGCCGGTCGGCCGCCCTCCACACCGAGACGTCGGGCGCTCCGGTGGTGAGCGCGCTGGCTGCGGCCAGCCGCCCGTTCCTGGTCGACCCGCCCGAGGGGTTTGCCGATTACCCGCTGCTGTCGCCCCGGGGCCTCTTGTGGATCGCTCGGGCCGCCGAGCGGGACCGGCTCGAGGATAAGGCGGCCGCCGCCGAGGCTCACGGTGTCGAGGTCCATCGACTCGACTCGTCCCGCTGCTGCCGGCTGGTCGGCGTGCTGCGCCCCGATGCCGCGGCTGCGGGCGTTCACGAGCCCCATGCCATGAACATCGATGTGGACGGGCTTCTGCAGGGCTTCCTGCGGGGCGCCCGCCGCCGGGGTGCCGAACTGCACCTGGACGCCGGGGTGACCGCCCTCACGCCCCGGGCAGGTGGCTGGCGGGTGCAGGCTGGCGATCAGCATTGGGACTGCGACGTGGTCGTCAACGCCGCCGGGGCATGGTGCGATCCGCTGGCCGGGATGGCCGTCGTGGCGCCGCTGGGGTTGCGGCCGCTGCGGCGCTCGGTGTTCGTGTTCCCGCCGCCCGAGGGGGTCTCCACCACGGGCTGGCCCATGGTCTGGGACATCGGCAACCGGTTCTACTTCGAGCCCGAGGGTCCCCTGCTGCTGGTGTCTCCCGTCGACGAGACCCCCAGCGAGCCGTGCGACGCCCGTCCCGAGACGGAGGACGTCGCGCTGGGCGTCGAGGAGCTCGAGGCGGCCACCACGCTCCGGGTCCGGGGCGTGCGCCGCACCTGGGCCGGCCTGCGCACATTCGCTCCCGACCGGGTGCCGGTCGCTGGCTTCGACCCCGACCACACGGGGTTCTTCTGGCTTGCCGGTCAGGGCGGCTACGGCATCAAGACCTCACCGGCGCTGGGACAACTGGCCGCCGCGCTGATCACCGATGAGTGCGAGCCACCGCCCCTGCCGCCGGGCTCGGTTGACGCCCTGAGCCCGGCCCGGTTCCGAGACTGACTTCCCAGGCCGGCTGCACGGCTCGGGCCGATCGGGCAGGCACACGAAGAGGGTTCATACGGACGGGGCGGCGGCGCGAGCGGCCTGTGAGTAGCCCTGTGTAGAGCTGAGTTCGGTCCGGTTCTCAGCCGGGGTCGATGGGCAGGGCGGTGACTTCTGCGGGGTCGTGCTCGGAGCTGTCGTGCTGGCGGCCGCCTGTGATCAGCGACCTCTTGACGGTCTTGGCCGCCAGTTCTTCCAGGTCGTCCCGGCGCGGGTCGGTCAGATAGGCATCGACCGCGGCGGTGTCCGGGAACGAGAGCACCAGCACCGCGTCGGGGCGGCCGGGACCGCCCTTCACCTCGGCGGCCCGGCGCTCGGCTCGGCCGTTCTGACGGGCAGCCAGCTTGAGCAGCCGGTTGATGTATCGCTCGAACTGGCGCTTCGACCCGGCGCGCCATAGCCGGAGGGTCAACTCGATGCGCTGGTCGGCATCACCGCTCACACAACGATTGTACGCCTCCACTCCGGCACGCCCGGAAGGAACCCGGCAGTACTGGCCGCATTTTCTCGGGTTGGTTTTGGGTGCCTACCGCGTAAAACCGACCCGAGATTTCCGGGGCGGGCTGGGCGCGGTGCGCTACAGGTGGTCGGCCCGCCGCCTTGCGCCGGCCCGCTGCTGCTCGTACCGCTCACCGTCGAGCCGCCGGCCCAGGTCGGCGATGCGCAGGCCCCGGGTCTCGATGGGGGCGACCCCCGCGTCGGCCAGGCCCTGGAAGCGGGCCGCCAGGGCCTCCTTCTTGCGCACCTGGTGGGGTTGGAAGTCGTCGAATTGCCGGGCCGTGATCTCGTCGGCCACCACCAACTCCCCGGCCCTCACGGCCGCCGCCACGAGCTCCTCACCGACCTCGGTGCGCACGATGATGCCGTTGAAGCCCTCGTCCTCGCCGGTCGGGGCTCCGCCCGGCCAGATGTCGGCCGAGGCCACGTCGGCAGCCTCGCCCAGGGCGTCCGGGCAGAACTTGCAGCGGGTCTCGATGTCCCAGCCCGACTCGTCCTCCCACAACTCCGGGTAGGTCTTGGTGAACCGCTCGCCGGCCTTGGTCTCCACCACGGTCGCTCCAGGGTTGCCGTGGCCCCGGTAGCGGAACAGCGCCACCTCGGTCTCGTCCAGCCCGAACTCGTCGAGGACCGCCGTCGACTTGGTGAGCCGCGACTGTCCCCCGCACACCAGCGCCAGCCGGACGGCGCAAAGCTCGTCGACTCGAGGGTCTGTGCTGGCGAGCGAATGGACCGCTCCGAGGTCGCAGGGCTTGGCGATGAGAGCGAAGGGCTGGCCCCGCTCCAGCGCGGCGGCCAGGCCGGCCAGGGGGGCGGTCGGCCCGTAGCGCGACGCGGTGTTGGCCCGCACCGACTCCGGCGTCTCGGAGATGACCCAGCGGCTTCGCATGGGCCGGTCGGGGTCGGCGCCGACGTGCAGCACGAAGTCGACCCGGCCGGTTCGCAGCGCATGGATGCCGAGCGCGGTGAGCACCCCTCCGGTGGCGCCCTCGTAGCGCACCTTGGAATGGGCGGCCCAGGCCCTCGCCATCGTCCGGTAGGCGCCCCAGACGGGGTCGGACTTGCAGCCGGCCTCGACGCGGGCTTCG
>VYBO01000049.1 GCA_009844405.1 Acidimicrobiaceae bacterium | reverse complement strand
TGAAGGCGATCCGCCCGACGGCCACACTCGAGGTCGTGCCGAAGTAGCTGTCGCCGCGGCCGGCCGCGGCGATCACCCTGCGGTACTCGCTGCTGCCGCCGATACCGGCGTACACCCCGGTGCGGCTTCCCTTCAGGCTGGACGGATCGATGCCGCCGTCCTCGAGTGCCTGCCACGTCGTCTCCAGCAGCATCCGCTGCTGGGGGTCCATCATTCGGGCCTCGATGGGCCTGATCCGGAAGAAGCCCGCGTCGAACTGGTCGATGCCTTCGACGAACGCTCCGATCCGGCTGCCGGGATCCGGGTTGTCCGGATCCCCGGCGGAGCCATTCCAGGGACCGGGATCCCGACGCCCGTCGGTGACCGCGTTCTCGCCTGCTTCCAGGAGGCGCCAGAAGCTGTCCAGGTCGGGCGCGCCCGGGAACCGGCAGGCCATGCCCACGATGGCGATCCCTTGACTGCCGGTCATGCTCGGCGGCGCGGGACGGTCCTGGACGTTGGCGGCGGCGGGCACACGGTCGCTCCCATCCGCCTGCACCGGTCGGCTGGGCCGCTCCAGTTGAGTCGGCGGCTCCGGTCGGCCCGTCTCGCCGGGGCTCGGGCCGGTCGGTACCTGTATGGCGAAGCGCCCGCCGGCACCGGTGTCGGCATGTTCGATCGTGTCCAGTTCGGCCAGCTCCGAGGCCAGATGGGCGGCGAGGCTCTGAACGCTGGGATAGTCGAACACCACGGTGTTGCCCGCCGAGTAGGCGCCGGCGAAGCCGCGGTTCACGCGGTTCCTGAACTCCACCGCCATCAGCGAGTCCATCCCCAGCTCGGCGAACTCGGCCGAGGGAGCGGGCAGGTTGGACAGGCGCATCACCGCCTGCAGTTCCCGTCGCAGGAACTCGGCCAGGATCTGCTCGTGCCCGGCCACCGGCGCCTGGCCCAGCTCCGAGAGCAGGTCGGCCTGCGTCTCCTGCTGCGCTCCGGAGCTGCTGGCTGCGGCCAGCAGCTCCTCCACGAACGGCGAGCGATGCTGGTCGCCCTCCGAGACCACCTGCCAGTCGACCGCGGCCACCATGGGCGCCGCAGGATCCTGCCTGACGAGCCGGTCGAACGCTCTCAGGCCCTGCTGGGGGGTGATCCAGCCCGTACCCGCGGCCTCCAGCTGTCCGGCGATTCGTTCCCGGTGCTCCTCGGCCTCGCCGAGGCCGGACCACGCTCCCCAGGCGATGGATTGTCCGGCGAGGCCCCGCGACCGGCGGTGGGCCGCGAGCACATCGAGGAAGGCGTTGGCGGCTGCGTGGTTGGACTGGCCGGGATTGCCCAGCACGCCGGCCACGCTCGAGAACAGCACGAAGAGGTCGAGATCCAGGTCCACGGTGGCGCGGTGCAGCTGCCAGGCCCCCAGCACCTTGGGCCACAACACCTGCTCGAACCTCTCCCAGCTCTGGTTCGGGATGGAGGCGTCCGACAGCACGCCCACGCTGTGGATCACCCCGCCCAGCGGCGGCAACGTGCCGGCGATGCGGGTCAGCATGGCGTCCACCGCGGCCGCGTCGGTCATGTCGGCCAACTCGACGCTCACCGTCGCGCCCCGCTCACGCAAACCGGCGATGACGGCCGCGGCATCGGGGTCGGGGCCGCGCCGACCGTTGAGCACGATGGCGCCGGCCCCGCGGTCGGCCAGCCACCCGGCCATCGTGCAGCCGATGCCGCCCAGGCCGCCCGTCACCAGGTAGGTCCTGTCGTTGCGGAGCCTTCCGGTCTCGAGTGGCGACGCGGCGAAGACGATCTTGCCGGTGTGGCGGGCGGCCCGCATGTACTTCATGGCCCGGCCGGCTTCCGCCGGCGACCACCGGGTGTGGACCAGCGGCTTCAACTCACCGGCGGCCAGCTGTTGCATCACCCGCCTCAGCGCGTCGCCCGGCTGGTCGGGGTCGTGCTCCTTGAGCACGTCCAGCTCCAGGATCCAGTAGCCCACGTCTGGCCGCGCCTCCGACATCTCGTCGGGGCTCAGGATGTCGACCCTGGCCAGCTCCACGAACCGGCCACCGCTGGCCAGGCACGACAGGCTGGCGTCGATGAAGCCGGGGCCGGTCAGGCTGTTGAGCACCACGTCGACGCCGGCGCCCACGGTGGCTTCGAGGATCTGCTCGCCGAATTTCGTCGAACGGCTGTCGTACACGTGCTTGACGCCAAGCGATCGCAGGTAGGCCTGCTTCGGAGCGCTGGCGGTCGCGAACACCTCGGCTCCCGCGGCCTGGGCCAGCTGGATGGCGGCCAGGCCCACTCCGCCGGCGCCGGCGTGAATGAGGACCTTCTCGCCGGAGTCCAGACCCGAACAGTCGAACGACAGGGCGGCTGACACGAACGCGGTCGGCATCGTCGCCAGTGCAGCAGCCGGGAGATCGGGCGGGGCGGGGGCCACCATCTCCTCACAAGTCACCGCCTCCGAGGAGAAGGTGCCGAAGGCCAGGCCGACCACCCGGTCGCCCTCCTGCACCGTCGTCACGTCCGGCCCGACCTCGAGCACCCGCCCGCAGAACTCGCCGCCCAGCAGGCCCTCGTCGATCACGCCCAGTGATCGGAACATGTCCCAGAAGTTGAGCCCGGTGGCCAGCACGGCCACACGGACCTCGCCGGCCGCCAGCGGATGGTCCGGCGCGGCTTCCACACCGATCGCCTCCAGCGCGCCCTGAGGGTCGGGTTCGAGCAGCCAGGCCGACTCGCCGGCCGGCTCGGGCAGGCTCAGGCGCTCGGTGCCGGTGGAGGTCCGCACCAACCGGGCGGTCTGGCGGCGCCCGGTGCGGTAGGCGATGTGCGTTTCGGGATCGGGGTATAGGAACTCTTCGGAGAGGTCGGGCAACGCCATGTTCTCGGCAGGGTCCAGGTCGATCATCCTCGGCTGCAGATGGGCTGCCTCCCGGGCCGCGACCTTTCCGAAACCCCACAGCGCCGAGCCGGCCAGACCGTCGACTTGCTCGTGCTCCAGCACCTGGCCGCCACGGGTCACGAACCACACCCCCCTGGTCACGGCCACATCCGCGTCGGCGAGGCCCTGCATGAGCGCGAGCGCAGTCGCGGTTGCCCTCTTCACGTCGGTTGCCAACTCTGGGGTGGCGGCCTGGGCGCCACGGTTGTCCAGGGCGGTGAAGTGGCCCACCCCGCTCAGGGGCACCTCCGGCGGGAGGTTCTCGAACAGTGCTAGCCAATCGGAGCGCTGCTCCATGTCGATGACAGCCGGCGAGACCCCGTCGGATGGGGGCACCGGAACCTGCCCGATCTCTGTCTCGTCGGTGGCCAACACGACTGTCTGGTTGCGGGCTGCCAAACGGGCCGCCAACTCGTAGGCCACTCCGGTCTGATCGGTGGCCAGGACCCACACTCCCGCGCGCTCGGTCACCCGGGCCGGACCCTGGGCCAGGATCACGCCCCGATCAGGCTCCTGGTCGGGATCGGACTCGTCCGCTCCCAGGACTTCGGCCCCGTCGAAGCCGGCATCGATGAGCGCCTTCCGCCAGACGGCGGTGCCGGCCAGGGCGTGGTGCGGCCGGCAGGAATCGGCGAAACGCCACCAGCCGTCCAGCTGCCCGAAGGTCAGGTCCAGCCAGCCCTGTCCCCGGAGGTTCTCGAGGGCCACGAGGTGGCCCGACGGTGCCAGCAGGTTCCGGCAGTGCTCCAGCGTCTCGGACAGGTAGCGGGTGGCGTGCAGCACGTTGGACGCGATGAGCAGGTCGTAGCTGTGGTAGTCGAAGCCTTGGGCGGCCGGGTCCTTCTCGATGTCGAGCACCCGGTACTCGATGCTTGCCTCGCGGCCGCCGAAGCGCCCCTCGGCTTCAGCGAAGAAGCCGGCGGAGACGTCGGTGTAGGTGTAGTCCAACCGCCCCGCGGGCAGCTCCGGCAGCACCGCGGCCGTGGCCGAGCCGGTGCCCGCACCGACCTCGACCACTCGCAGTCTCCGGTCCTCGGGCAGCTGTTCCAGCAGGGCCGTCACCGCGTCGGCCAGCATCTGGTTGGCCGCCCTTGCCACCGGCGCTTTGAGATACAGGTCGGCCGCAGTGGGCTCACCGCTGCTGAACAGCAGCGCCAGCGGGTCGGCGTCGCCCTTGAGCACCTCGGCCAGGGCGCCGGCGCTGCGCCGGAACAGACCGATCTCGGTCGAGCCGTGCTCGTACCGGCCGGCCATCTCAACCGCGAACTCCTCCGGGTCCCGAGGCATCTCTGGTGACAGGGAACCGATGGATCCAGACTTGACAACGAAGGCGTCATCCGCGGCCTCCACCACGCCTGCTCGGGCCAGCAACTCGAACAGCCGGCGGAAGACGCGGCCGTGCTCGTGCAGCACTCCGAGTTGCTGGCGCAGGCTGTCGGGCTCGATCTCGGTGCCCTCGGTGCGCTGCCAGCCCAGGCGTTCCAGCGCCTGCAACGCATAGCGCCACGACAACCGCTCCAGGTCGGTCAGCAGGCTGGCCCGGCTGGTTGTGTCCACCGCGGCGGCCTCCAGGTACGCCGCGAACGGGTTGGAGCGGGCTGCTACCACCGCAGGGCTTGGAAGGAAATCGGCGGGTACCACCCCGTCGGGCAGGGGTCGGTCCCGCCACCCGACCTCGTACAGCAGGTCGTCGAGCCCTTCGGAGGCGGAGAGCAGAGCCGCCCGGGTGGCCTGCTTGACCGTGTAGGAGTCCAGGCCGCCGATACTGGCGCCGTCGAGGGTGTAGAACCGCAGGTCGGCCGCGATCACCTCGCGGGGCCCGGCCGGTTCGCTCTCGGTGTCGCCCCCCGGCTCGCGAAGGCGGGCATGGCAGAGCAGCCGGTCCGGGAGCGGGCCGTCGAGCCACAGTCGCTCCCATCCGAACGGCAGGTAGGGAGAGGCGTCCTCCGCGCCGGTGGTGCGCCGAGCGGCGGCCATCACCTGGAAGCAGCCGTCGAGGAGGAGCGGGTGCATCACTGCGCCGCCGCCGTCCACGCCGACGGGCAGCGTCACCTCTCCCAGCGCCTCGCCGTCGCCGACCGACAGCGAGTGCAGCGTGCGGAACGATTCGCCGAGGTCCACTCCCGCATCGGCCCGGGCCCGGTAGAACTCCGCGATGCCGACCGCGGTGAGATCGGCTCCGAGTCGCTCCCCCTCGAGCGGCTCGGAGCTGGGTGTTCCCCGCTCTTGTTCGCTGCGCTCACGGGCCGCTCGGGCCACGGCCTCGCCCGCAGGCAGCGGATTCGCTCCCCTACCCGCTCGGCCTCTTGGCGATGGGCTGGTACCGGACGACACCTGACCCTGGGCGTGCAGAGTCCATCCGTCCTCGCCGTCGGACCGGCTGAACACTTCGAATCGGCGTGGTGCCGCCCCGTCGGCGGGGTCGAGCACGAACTGCACGCTGCGCCCCGCCGCCTCGGCGGCGTCCTGCGGATCGTCCTCTTCGAAGATCATCGGGCTGTGGAGTTGAAGGTCCTCCACTATCAGCGACCTTGAATCACCCGGCGGTTCGCAGGCCGCCGCGGCCATCGAGCCGTACAGCGCGCCCGGTGTGATCACCCGCCCGTACACCCGGTGGTCGTCGAGCCACGCCGGGTCGGACCGGAACATCTCAGTGGTGTAGAGGGTCTCGCCCCGCGGCGAGTCGTGGCGTGTTCCCAGCAGCGGGTGGCCTGCGGTCTGCCTGCGCCGGCGAGGAGGCTCAACCCAGTGGCGCTGGTGCTGGAACGGGTAGCCGGGAAGGGGGACGCGGCGGCGGCTCTCGGTTGCGAAGAGGCCCTCGAACGACAGATCGACTCCGGCGCCGTAGGCGGCCGCTACCGCGTCGAGGAAGCCGCTGCCGTCGGGCGGATCCGGCATGCCGGCCGACGGTTTCCGAATGCTGGAAGCGATGGTCGGCTCAGCCGTGCCGGGCTCCTGAGGCCATGCGGTCGCGACGGTGGGGCCCAGCACCGTGTCGGGGCCGATCTCGATCACCGTGTCCACGCCCATGGCGGCCAGCGTCTCGACACAGGCGCGGAACGCGACCGGGGCTCGGGCCTGGCGCCGCCAGTACCGGCCGCCGAGAGCCTCGCCGGCGTCCACCGCCTGGCCGGTCATGCTGCTCACGTACGAGACCGACGGCGCCTCGGTCTCGATGCTGTCGACCACCGCCTCGAGATCGTCCAGGGCCGGCTCCACCAGCGCGCTGTGGTAGGCCGGGCTCTTGCGCAGCCTGCGCACCCACACCTTCTCGGACTCGAAGCCTTCGAGAAGGCTCTCGACCTTGGCGGCCGGGCCGCTGACCACCTGGTGCATCCCGTTGTCGGCGGCCACGCTCGCCGGTGAGCCCCCGGTCGAGGCGTTGAGCTCGGTGACCGCAGCTGCCACCCGCTCCGGGGTGGCGAACACCGCGGCCATGGCACCGTCGGTGGGCAGCCGGCCCATGAGCTCGCCGCGGGCGGCCGCGAACCGCAGGCCGTCCTCGAGGCTGAACACCCCGGCGGCATGGGCGGCCGCGATCTCTCCGAGACTGTGTCCGACGACCACATCGGGCTGGACTCCGACACTGGACCAGAGGCTGGTCAGGGCGCACTCGATCGCATAGATGCAGGGCTGGGTCCAGGCCGGATCGTCCAAGAGGCCGAGCGTGTCGGAGGCAGAATCCGGAGGCTCTTGCGGGGGGCTGAGCGAGGCCGTGGCCCGAGCGGCCCGTGAGCGCAGCGAACGAGAGCGGGAAACCGAGTCTTCCGCATCGGCGCCGGAGCCGAACATCACCTCGAGCATGGAGACGCCGCGCTCGGCTCGCAGCACTTCGTCGCAGCGGTCGAGGATGGCCCGGAAGACCGGCTCGGAGTCGTAGAGGGTGCGGCCCATGCCTACCCACTGGCTGGCCTGGCCCGTGTAGGCGAAGGCAACCCTGGTGGACGACCGGCGCGGCGGCTCGTCGCCCGCCGCGAGCACTGTCAGCCCTGCCTTCAGAGAATCCCCGTCCGAGAACACGACGCCGGCCCGCCGGGCGAGGTGGCTCCGCCCCATCCCTGCGGTCCAGGCCGCGTCCGCCAGCAACTGGTCTGCCTCCTCGCCGCCGGACGGATCCTCGAAGTGCTCCTCGAGCCAACCCACGTAGCGGGTCACCAGATCCCTCAGGGCCTCACCGGTCTTGGCCGACAGCGGCAGCAGACGGGCGGAGCGAGTCTTCGACGCGGCTGCTGGGTCGCCCATCCCGGCCGGCGCATCGATGGCGACGGGTCTGGACGGTCCACGCATCCAGCGCTGCGGGTCGTTGCCCTCGACGGCGGCGTCCGGGGCTCCGTACCCCTCCACCACCACATGGGCGTTGGTGCCCGACCAACCGAACCCGCTGACCCCGGCCAGCGGCCGGCGGTCGCCGTGGCGGGGCCATTCCGTGGGCTCCGCGGTGACTTGCAGGGGCAGCCGGTCCCACGGAATCTCGGGATTCGGGTCACGGAAGTTGAGATGGGAGGGGATGACCCCTCGCTTCATGGCCAGCATCACCTTGATCAGGCTCGCCGCGCCTGCAGCCGACTCCAGATGGCCGACGTTCGTCTTGACCGACCCGATCAACAGCGGACGGTCCCGTCCGGCGCGGTACGCCATCCCGGTGGCCTCGGCCTCGATCGGATCGCCGACCGGTGTGCCCGTGCCGTGGGTCTCCACATAGTCCACGTCCGCAGGCGCGACGCCCGCCCAGGCCAGCGCATCGGCGATCACCTGCTGCTGGGCCTCGCCGTTCGGGACGGTGAGACCCTGGCTGGCACCGTCCTGGTTCAGCGCCGTGCCCCGGACCACACCCCAGATCCGATCCCCGTCGGCCTCGGCGTCGCTGAGGCGCTTCAGTACCAGGATCCCGCAGCCCTCGCCCCGCACATAGCCGTCGGCCGCCGCGTCGAAGGTCTTGCATCGCCCGTCGGGCGCCAGCATCCCCGCGTTGCCTCGCAACTCGAAGAGCCGGCCCGACAGGATGGCGTGCACCCCGCCGGCCAGGGCCAGGTCGGCCTCGCCCCGCTGGAGTCCGGACACCGCCTGGTGCACTGCCGCCAGCGACGACGAGCAGGCCGTGTCCACGGCCATGGCCGGGCCTCGCAGCCCCAGCGCGAAGGCGACACGCCCGATGGCGGTGTTGAACGAGGTCCCGGCGACGGAATAGAGGCTGGCCGTCGGCTCCGTGGTGTCGTTCCCGTCGAGCACCAGGGCCCGGTACTCGTTGTTGCTTATCCCCGCGTAGACACCGGTGCGGCTGCCCCTGAGCCGGTCCGGGTCGATGCCCGCGTCCTCGAGCGCCTGCCAGCTGACCTCCAGCATCAGCCGCTGTTGCGGATCGAGCAGTTGAGCCTCCACCGGCGAGATGCGGAAGAAAGCCGCGTCGAACTGGTCGATCCCGTCGATGAAGGCCCCGAACCGGCAGGCGCTGTTCTGGACGGCGGCGTCGCGGAACAACTCCCCGACACGGCCCACGCCTGAGCCGGGCAGGCCCTCGGTGACGGCACTCGCGCCTGCTTCGAGCAGCCGCCAGAAGGCGCCGACGTCCGGCGCGCCCGGGAACCGGCACGCCATCCCCACCACCGCGATGGGCGAACGACCCGCCCCCGGCACCGGGTCAGGCAAGGCCGATCGGCTCCAGGAAGTCGAGCATGGCCTTCACGCATTCGGCGGGCTGCTGCAACTGCAGGAGGTGGGTGGTTTCGGGCAGGAAGTCGTAGTCCACTGCGGCCATTTCGCTCAGATCCAGAGTGGGGAGATACGAGTACGGCAGGGTCGGGTCGGCGCCGATCACCTTCGTCGGGCACTTGAGGGCGTCGAAGTCGACGAGCACCGCGAAGATCCGGGCGTAGGCGACGATCTGGGATTCGTGCTCGGGCGGGCACCGCAGTTCATGGCCCTGGCCGTCGCTCGCATCGCGAAGCGTGGTTCGGGCCATCAGGTCGGCCAGGCCGGGCACAGTGTGGTTGAGCACGGGCAGGAAGCCCATCAACGTGATGAACGCGTCCATGGTCGGGAACCGGGAGGCGCGCCGGGCCGCGACAGTGGCGGCTCGCTCGGCCGCAGCGTCGAATTCGTTGCTGGTCGCTCCCGGCTTGCGCAGGGGTGGATCGAACAGGACCAGAGCCGAGAACCGGTCGCCCGCCGACGGGGCGAGCAACGGCGCGAGGGCGGAGATCGAGTGGAACACGCCCACTTGCGGCTTCGGGCCGTAGTGGCGGTCGAGGGCGTCCAGGATCCGCTCGTGGTCCTCGACGAAGGTCGGAACGGTGTGGTCCGCGAGCGGACCGGCGGGATTCCATCCGTGGTTCCTCAGGTCATGGACGATGACGTCGAACCGGTCGGTCAGCAGCGACCAGAACGGATAGTAGAGGTCGGCGGCGAGCCCGTTCCCGTGGCACAGCACCAGCCTCGTGCCTTCGGGGCTTCCGTGCCGGCGCACGACTATGGCAGCGTCCGCCCCCACTTGGACTTCGAGGACGGAATGGGGCTCAGGGACGGTCCAGACCGCGTCCGATGCCATCGCGGCGATCGTAACGGGTTGGAGGCAGGTGCCGGAGAGCGGGCTAACCGGCGTCGTCGGAGACCCGCACAGTGACCACATCCAGTCCCTGGAACTTCTGGTGGTGGACCGACGAGGCGTAGTGCCGCAGGAGCCTGAGGGAGATATCGCCGTCCTCCGCACCCGGGGTGCTCTGGGATTCCTCGCTCAAGTGGGCCAGCCGGTCCTCGAGGTTCTGTTCGTCGAAGACCGCCAGGAACTCCATCTCGACCAGCTTGCCGCTGCGGCGGGCCGTCACGATCAGGCTGGGCGGGCCGGCCCCCGAACTGCTGGCCCCTGAGCGGTCGTCGCCGTGCTGGAGCAGGCTCGTCAGCGTCTCCTCGCCGGCGGAGCGCAGGCGCCGCGCGGACGCGTCGTCCCAGCCGATGCCAGCGGCGAACCCTCGCAGGAACTCGTCGATCTCGACGCCGGCCGACGGGTGCAGGCCGACCGTCAGGCGGGCCCGCCGGCCCCGGCCGGTCAGCTCCAGGAACCGGGTCATCGCCACCGCGGCCACCGCTCCGGCCAGCATCCCGTTGTCGATCAGCGGACCCCACGTCTCGCCCAGCAGGTCCGCGCCGATGGTCTGGTTGCCGAGTCCCGCCCCGACAGCGAAGGCGATCCCCACCGTGAGGGACTTGCCCCGGTCGAGCCCGTCGGCCGCCACCGTCCGAATGCCGCTCACGAAGAGCACCCCTATGGCGGTGACCAGGTAGGCGCCCATCACCGGGCTCGGGATGCTGAGCAGCACAGCCGTCAACTTGGGCAGCAGCGAAAGCCCGACCATGGCGGCCCCGATGACGTAGCCGACGCGCCGGGCGGCGACCCCGGTGAGGTTGACCAGCAGCGGGCTGGACGACGAGTAGACCGTCGTCGGCGGCGTTCCCGCCAGGCCCGAGAGCAGGATGCCGACGCCGTTGGCATTCAGCGATCCCTGCACCAGCCGGTAGTCGGTAACCCGCGGCCTGCGCCATGAGGCCTGCTGGATGGCGATGCAGTCGCCGATGTTCTTGACGCTGCCGACCCCCGCGATCACCACGAAGGCCGGCAGCAGGGCCCAGAACTCGACGCCCGGGGTCAGGTCGATCCCACCGAGGCCGCTGTCGGGCAGGCCGATCCAGGAGGCGTCGCCGATCGGCTGGACCTCGTACGCCCCGAACGCGGCCGCCACTGTGCTGCCGGCGGCGATGCCGGTGAGCGGCGACCAGACACGCCACGACCCGGAGGCCCGCAGGGCCAGCGCCACCACCGCCACGAGGGTCGCGAGAGCGGCCACCGGGCCGGCCGCGCCGGGCGCGGATTCGGGGACCTCGCGTACCCGGTCGAGCGCGACGGGCAGGATCGCGGCCGCGATCAGCATGAGCACCGTGCCCGACACCACCGGTGTGATGATCCGGCGCAGCAGGGGCAGCCAGACCGACAGCCCGGTGTAGATGAGCGCCGCCGCCACGGTGAGGCTGGCCAGCAGCGCCGGCCCGCCCGCGGTGAGGGCCAGCACCGAGACGGCGATGTAGTTGGGTGTGGGTCCCATGATCAGGATGTGTCCGGCGCCGAACCGCCAGAAGCGGGCGGCTTGCAGCGCGGTCAGTCCCCCGGCGATCACCAGCGAAGCGAACACCGCCCAAGTGAGGTAGGCGTCGTCCTGGCCGCCGGCCCGGGCCGTGACCGCCACAACCAGCACCATCGTCGCCAGCACCAGCATGACCCCCTGGAGCCCGACGCCCAGCGCGATCAGCAGCGGGCACGGCTCGTCCGGCTCGTAGCAGACAGCCCCGCCGGTTCCTGGTGCTGTCACCGTATCCCGTCGCTGTCCCGCTGCCGAGTGCCGCCCACGACCGGACCCTAGCCGTTGGGTGGCGCCGCCCTCCGGCGAGGCGTGCCGTGCCGCCGCTTCTGCGAGGATGGGTGTCTCTATTATAGAGTGGGCCTCACCAACGAGGAGCACCGCGGGACTGGAGCCGATACATGGCACCCCATCCGTTCGACCACGATTTCCGTGTGACGCGCGCGCAGGCCGAGCAGTTCAGGCGCGACGGCTTCATCAAGATCGAGGGGTTCCTGAACGCCAGCGCGGTCGCCATGCTGCAGGATCGCGTCGACGTCGAGTTGAGCCGCGGCACGGCCGTCGACTTGCGTGCCGTGGCGTTCAGCAAGACGCAGTACGACTTCGAGGCCTCCAAGGGGGTCGTCTTCGAACTGCTTCAACGGCCCTACTTCCGGCAGGCTCTGTGCGGCCTGACGGGACACGACCTGTTCCTCACGTTCGAGCTGTCCTTCGAGATCGAGAAGAACGTCAACAAGGGGCTGCCGTGGCATGTAGAGGTTCAGAGCTTCGGCTTCCAGTTCGCCGAGGAGTTCGGATGCACGCTGTGGGCGCCCATGCATCCCATCGATGCCAGCGGGCAGGGGGGCGGCATGGCCTACGTTCCCCAGCATGTCCTGTCGGGTGAGTTCGTGTACTCGGCCGACTTGGCGGTCGTCGAGATGCTCAGAGCCAGGGAGCGGTCCGGGGCGCGGCCGGGCGCGCAGGACTACTTCGACCTGAGGACGGGATTCCTGAACAGCCCCGCAATGGAGGAGCTGCTCGAGGTCCACCGGGTCGAGGACGACTTCGAGCCCGGCGATGTGCTGCTGTTCAACAAGATGGTCGCCCACCGCAGCGTCATGCTGGGCGAAGGGGAGCTTCCCCGCCGTGCGGCCTACGCGATGCGCTTCGTGGACGCCGCGTCGCGCTACGATCTGAACCGGGCGCGGGCCCTGGAGTTCCCCGTCGAGCAGTGGGGGAAGGGGCTGTTCCCCTACAAGCCGCTGACGCGCCAGCACATCGAGATCGCCGAGGCTGGGGCCGAGCACGGCGACCCGATCGCGCAATGCGCCTACTTCAGCGACCGCGACCGCCGGATGATCAAAGAGAAGCCAGACGGCCTGAGCGCTCCGGTAGGGTCGCGGCGTGATCGCGGACCTTGAGCACGAGCCGGTTGTGGAACGTCTGCGGCGCAGGGTGGGCGAGACGTCGGGGCTGGTCGACGCCCCGATCGACAGCCCGATGCTGCAGCCCTACGAGGTCTACGACCAGGACCTGTTCGACCTAGAGATGGTTCGGGTCTACGCCCGCTCCTGGGTGTGGCTGGGTGACACCGAGGACCTGGTCGAGCCGGGCGACTTCATCACCGGAACCATCGGTTACCAGCCGGTGATGGTGATCCGCCAGGAGGACGGCTCGGTGCGGGGCTTCCTCAACAACTGCCGCCACCGGGCGTCGGGGCTGCTGTACGAGCCGGCCGGCAACTGCGGCAAGACCATGACCTGCCCGTACCACAACTGGGCCTACGACATCGACGGGCGGCTGATCGGCATCCCCGACCGGGCCCGCATGTACCCCGACGACCTGCCCACCTCCGACTACGGGTTGGCGCCGATCCGCATCGAGGTGGCCTGGGACAAGCTCGTGTTCGGCTGCCTGTCCCGCAAGGCGCCGCCCTTCCGGGAGTGGATCGCCCCCCTGGCCGAGCGGTACGGCCTCTACAGGTTCGGCACCTTCACCCGCTACTACCGGGAGCTCGACGAGACCTACCCCATCAACTGGAAGGCCTTCGCGGAGAACTCCAACGACGACTACCACGTGCGCTTCGTGCACCGGCGCCTCAACCGGTTCCGCAAGCAGATGGACACCATCGTGCGCTTCGAGGGCCGCACCTGCAGCGGATTCAAGCCCCACTCCGACACCGAGGACGCAACCGGCGGGCGCACCGATCTCACCCATGAGCAGCTGCTCGGCCACTACGCCGACTTCATCTACCCCAACCTCACGCCGCTGCCCTACCCGACGCAGCTCATCCTGGTGCGGGCCGACCCCCTCGCGGTGGACCGCACCCGGCTGTTCAGCCGCATCTACGGGATCGACAAGTCGATTGAGGAGCAGGACTTCGAGCTGGACCGCCTGGCCACCACCAACCTCGAGGACACCAACATGGTGACCGAGCTGATGAAGAACCTGCGGTCGCCGTTCTACCGGGTGGGTCCGGCTTCCACTTGGGAGGGACGGGCCGCCCACGTGATGAAGCTGGTCCGGGCCGACGTGGCCACCCCGCTGGCTGACGACGAGTTCAGCGCGCCGCCGCCCGCGGATTAGCGACAGAAGCGGACCAGCCGACCCATGAACAGCACGACTGCTCCGCTCTCGGCCGTATCGGCCGGCAAGCGCCGGCGGTTCCGGCACATCTTCCGGGCCGACGGCCGGGCCGTGCTGCGCCGCCGCTGAGGTCCTGGAGATGGCGTCGGGGTCGATGATCAACCTGTCGACCTTTCCCTGAGTCCGTGATCCGCCGGGCCGGCGCCTCGCGCCGGCGTGTGAACCGCGACCTGCTGCCGTTCCAGGTGCTTATGGGGGTGACCGCGGGCGGCATCGGCGGGATCGTCACCGTGCTCGGCGAGCTGCGCGACCAGCTGGGCTTCAGCGGCCCCGGCATCGGCGTGATGGTGGCCGGCGGTTTCGTCGCGGCCCTCGTGTCGCAGGTCGCACTGGCCCGGCTGGCCGACATGGGCCATGCCCGGACGATGGCCACCGCGGGGATCGGCCTCAGCGCGGCGGCCATGGTGATGATGGTCTTCGCCGAGGGTCTGGCGGTCTGGGTGTTGAGCAGGGCTGTTCTCGGGTTCGGGGGAGGGCTGATCCTTCCGGGCGTGCGCCGAGCGGCGGCGGTTCACGATCCGGCCCGGGCCGGGGAGAACCTCGGGCGGATGGTGGTGGCCGAGACCACCGGGTTCATCTTCGGACCGGTGCTGACGGCCCTGCTGGTCGGGGTCGGCGGGATCCGGGCGCCGTTCGCGGTGTTCGCCGGGGCCATGCTGCTGTTCGTTCCGGTTGCGGTGCGCCTGCCGCCCGACCGGGGCCTGCTCGACGCCTCCCGGCGGGCGACGTCGTTCGACCTGCTGTTCTTGCGGCGCCTGCAGGGCGCGTTGATCATGGTGGGCGGCTACTTCATGGTCATCGGCGCCTGGGAGGCGGTTCTGCCGGTGATGTTCGCCGACCGGGGCGCCGGCGCGACCGCCACCGGGATCGCCTTCACGGTGGTCGCTCTGCCGATAATGCTGGTGGGTAGGCGAGCTGGGCGTCTGGCCGACCGGGTGGGACCGGTGCGGGTGACGATGGCCGGGCTCGTGGTGGTGAGCCTCCTGACCATGACCTACGGCGTGATTGGTGGCGTGGTCCCGATCGTGGTGGCGATGGTGCTTGTGGGCTTCGGTGACGGCTACGGCTTCACCGCGGCCCACGCGGTGGTGGCCCGGGCCGTGCCGGAGCAGCGGCAGGCGGCCGCGCTGGGTCTGATGGGCGCGGCCGA
>VYBO01000001.1 GCA_009844405.1 Acidimicrobiaceae bacterium | reverse complement strand
ACCGTACCTCCCGCGACCCCCCGCCGCCGGATCGGCCCAGTCAGGCCCTCTTCTATGGGGTGAAAGGCAGCCCGGGGCCCGCTTGAACGGGCCCCGGCGCTGGCTGGACCGGTGAGCCTGGGTGACCCAAAGCTACGAACAGCCCAGTTCAATCTACATCTCGCCTCGTGCGGTAGGTGGCCTGACCTCACTGAGCGACGCCAGCGTTAGGGTCCTGCGAGATGATGCCACCGCAGACAGTCTGGTCGATCGAGCCACACACCGCGGCGAAGCACGAACTCCTCGAGCACTACTTTGAGGCCCCGCGGATAGGCGGGCGGCCCGGCCCATACGGCGCGGGGCCGTGGCCCGAGCGGCCCGTGAGCGAAGCGAACAAGAGCGGGAACGACCACCCTGCGACGCGATCGGCCGCCGATCAATCCGCGCTCGCTCTTTGGTGCCTGGTTCCCCATACTGGCGAGCCGCGAGCGGCGTATCATCTTCCTTGACGGGTTCGCGGGGCCCGGGATCTATGACGAAGGCCAGCCGGGATCGCCGATCATTGCGCTGCGAACGCTGTTGGACCACAAGGTCTTTCCTCGGTACAGCCGTTGCGAGTTCATCTTCCATTTCATCGAGAAGGACACGTCAAGACACCACAGGCTCCGCACCGAACTGCGGCAGTTCGATCCGCTCCCATCGAACGTGAAGGTGTCTCCCCACCACGGCGAGTTCCAGGACGTGATCGAGGGGGTGTCAGAGTCGCTGGACTCCCGCAACCGGCGCCTCGCCCCAACCCTGGCGTTCGTTGATCCCTTCGGGGTGTCGGGTGTCCCGATGGAGCTCATCTCGAAGTTCCTGGACTCGCGCAAGTGCGAGCTCTTCTTGATACTGATGGTCGATCACTTGAACCGGTTCCTCAGCGCCGAGCACATGAGGGGCGGTCGAGACAGCCTGTTCGGGACCAGTGACTTCTCCGAGGTCGAAGCCGCGCCGGCCGGGGAGCGCATACCCCTGCTGGTCGATCTGTACAAGCAACAGCTGTGTGATGTCGCCAAGTTCCAATATGCGCTCGACTTCGAGATGAGGCGCGCCAGCGGGACGGTGCCTACTACGTGGTCTACGCCACCCGCAGCATCACCGGAGTCGAGAAGTTCAAAGACGCTATGTGGAAGGGTGGAGGTCGCGTCTCAGGTTTGGTGTAATGGCGGTGTGGGGCGCAGGTTCGGGTGGTGATGTTGGGCGGCTTGTGTGACAGCTGCGAGGGGCTCGTGGTCGGTGTGGGTGGGTTGGTGGAGTCGGTGTCGCAGCTCGGCGAGGTGCCGGGCGACAGCGGGGGTGTAGGTGAGGCCGCGCCAGCCGTGTGAGGCCCGGTCGAGCACAGCCCACACCAGTGTCAGGCAGGACGCCTCTACGGGGAGCCGGCCGATGGCTTTGACTCTTCGGCGGGTCTCGCCGAAGGTGGGCAAGCTCTACCGGTGGTTGCAAGTGAGGGCAGCATAGACGCTGTGGGGTGAGTCCCAGTGGTGGAGTTTGCGGGGCATGGTGTTGAGGTTGTCTTCGATGACGGCGAGGCGGACGTGGCCGGCGGTGAGGGCTTGGCGGTCAGCGAGCAGGCATTTGACGGCGGCGGGGAACTCGCGCTCGTGTCGGCGGGCGAAGGCGTCGATGTTGGCCTGCGCCGCGGCGACGGCCTGGGTGCCCGCTTCGATGTCCTCTGGCAGTGCGAAGATCGCCCAGAACGCCTCTTTGAGCTCGTCGCTGCGTTCGGCGGGGACCTTGGCCAAGATGTTGCGGCAGCGGTGGATGAGGCACCGCTGGCGCAGCGCGGAGGCCATGTGGGTCTCGACGGCGCCGATGAGGCCCGCCGCGCCGTCTGAGATGACCGAAAGCGGCGGTCGCAGGCCGCGTGCTGTGAGGTCGTCGAGGAACCCTGCCCAGGCGTCGTGTGACTCGCGTCCGCCGGGCTCGACGGCCAAAAGCACGGGCTGGCCGACGGTGGTGACGCCGTAGGCGACCAGCACCGGCTCGGCCTTCGATCCGTCGTGCATCTTGAAGTGGCTGCCGTCGAGGAACAGGTAGTCCAACTCGATGTCGGTGAGGTCTCTGTGCCGGAACGCCTCGAAGTCGTCGCGCAGCCTCGCGCAGATCCTCGACGCGGTGGACCGCGACAACGCCGCCTCAGGACCCAACGCCTCAGTGAGCAGGGCCTCGATGCCGCGGTCTGACAGGCCCCGAACCCACCCCGAGATCACCAGCGCCTCCAGCGGCTCGGAACGCACCACGCCCTTGCCCAACAGCTGCGACGCGAACGCCTCAGCGGTGTTGCGCAGCTCGGGGCGCTTCAGGCTGATCGGGCCCGCGGTGGACTTGACGGCCAAGTCGCTGAAGCCGTTGCGCTGCCCGGCCCGCTCACCGGCGGTGCGACAGTTCCAGTCGCGGCCCAGCCAAGACGCCACCTCCTCCTCGAGGACCTGCTGCAGCACAAGCCGCGCCGACAGGCGCACCACCTCCTCCAGGATCTCTCCGACGTCACGACCCGAGCCGAACAACCCGTCGACCTCGGCGCGGACAGCCTCTGTGGGCGATACCCGTGCAGGCACCGGTGTAGGTCCCCTTCGTGAGTCAGCAGCTTGCTGAACGAACCCACGCCCGTGCCGCTATTACACCAGCGATGGGACGCCACCCAAGAAACAGACATGTAGAAATACAGTCAAGTCCAAGAGGCCCCGCGGATAGGCGGGCGACCCGGCCCATACGGGGCGGGGCCGTGG
>VYBO01000102.1 GCA_009844405.1 Acidimicrobiaceae bacterium | reverse complement strand
GTATAATAGACATGGGGGTACCGGCCCAATTGCCCATGTCCGGGGGTTTCCTATACTGGGCCGCCCCAGGGGCCGGGGGTACCCCCCCCCCCCCGGCGGCAACGAACGCCGACGCGACGAGAACCAGAACCGCCCTTCGCACCAACCGGCCCCTCACATCGACACGCATCAACATTCCCTCCTGGTAGCGGCAACCTTCCGGCCACCAATAAACCTGACGGAGGGCAATGCTAGCGCATGGGCCTCACCATGCGAGCGCCCCTCCCGGTGTGGCCGGGCGGGCATCGACCCCGCCGAACGCCAACAGCGCTCCAGCGGGCCGTCCGCCCCGCACAAGCCCGCCCACTGGAAGGAACCGGCTAGACGGCCACCTGCTCCATGATGTCGTCGCCGATGTCGAAGTTGCTGTGCACGTCCTGCACGTCGTCGAGATCGTCGATCAGGTCCATCAGCTTCAGCACCGCCCGGGCGGTGCCGGGCTCGGTTACCGCCACTGCGCTGGTGGGCAGCATCGTGAGGTCGGCGCTGGCGAAGGAGATCTCGGCCTCGGCCAGGGCGTCACGGACCGCGTTGAGGTCGCCGGGGTCGGTGGTGACCCGCCACATGTCGCCCTCGGCGTCGAGGTCCTCGGCGCCGGCGTCGAGCACGACCATCATCAGGTCGTCCTCACTGGCCTCGGCCGACGGCACCAGCACGAGGCCCTTGCGCTCGAATTGCCAGGCGACCGAACCGGGCTCCGCCAGCGAGCCGCCGTTGCGGGTGAGCGTGCTGCGGACCTCGCTGCCGGTGCGGTTGCGGTTGTCGGTGAGGCACTCGATGTAGAGCGCCACCCCGCCCGGCGCGTACCCCTCGTAGGTGACCGACTCGTAGCTGACGCCATCGAGCTCGCCGGTGCCCCGCTTCACGGCCCGCTCGATCGTGTCGAGCGGAACCGAGTTGTCGCGGGCCTTCTGGTACATGGTCCGCAACGTGGGGTTGGCGTCGACGTCCCCGCCGCCCTGGCGGGCGGCCACCTCGACCTGCTTGATCAGCTTGGCGAACAGCTTGCCCCGCTTGGCGTCGGCCGCGCCCTTGCGGTGCTTGATCGTCGCCCACTTGCTGTGCCCACTCACCCGCCGGAGGCTACTCGTGCCCGCCCAAGAGCTTGCGGTGACGGTCGCGGTTCCCGCTCTTGTTCGCTGCGCTCACGGGCCGCTCGGGCCACGGCCTCGCTCCACTCGGCCTCTGGCCGAGATGCTACAAGTCAGCCAGGAATCGGGCGTGCAGGCGTTCGTCGCCCGACAGCTCGGGATGGAAGGCGGCCACCGTCGCCCGTCCCGACCGGCACAGCACCGGCCGTTCCTCGTGGCGGGCCAGCACCTCCACTCCCGGTCCGGCCCGTTCCACGACCGGGGCCCGGATGAACACCGCATGGAACGGCGACTCCAGGCCGTCCACGTCGATGTCGGCCTCGAAACTCTCGATCTGCGTGCCGTAGGCGTTGCGCCGCACGGTTATGTCCACCATTCCCAGGGAGTGCTGGTCGGCCCGCCCGTCGACCACCTCCGCGGCCAGCAGGATCATCCCCGCGCAGGTTCCCAGCACGCCCATCCCGCCGTCGAGGCGCTCAGCGAGAGCCTCGAGCAGCCCGGAGCGCTCCAGCAGCATCGACATCGTGGTCGACTCGCCGCCGGGCATGACCAGCGCGTCGACCGCAGCCAGCTGCTCCGCCGTGCGGATCTCGTCGACACGGACGTCGAGACGATGAAGGATGGCGGCGTGGGCGGCGAACCCCCCTTGCAGGGCGAGCACGCCGACGCGGGGCTTCACCAACCCCGTTCGGCCATCTTGGTGGTGAGGCCGGCGGTCTCGAGGCCGGCCATGGCCTCGCCGAGCCCTGAGCTGATCTTGGCCAGGATCCCCGGGTCGCGGTAGTGCGTGACCGCCTCCACGATGGCCGAGGCCATCTTGGGCGGGTTGGAGCTCTTGAAGATCCCCGACCCGACGAAGGCCGCCTCGGCGCCGAGTTGCATCACCAGCGAGGCGTCGGCCGGCGTCGCGATGCCGCCCGCACAGAACAGCGGCACCGGGAGAACCCCGGTATCGGAGATCTCCTGCACCAGCGGCAACGGCGCCCGCAACTGCTTGGCCCACTCGAACAGTTCGGCCTCGTCGCCGGCAGCCGCGATCCTGCGGATGTCGCCGGTGATCGAGCGGAGGTGGCGGACCGCCTCGACGATGTTGCCGGTGCCGGCCTCCCCCTTGGACCGGATCATGCAGGCGCCCTCCCCGATCCGGCGGAGCGCCTCCCCCAGGTTCGTGGCTCCACACACGAACGGCACCGTGAAGGCCCACTTGTCAATGTGATGGACCTCATCGGCGGGGGTGAGAACCTCCGACTCGTCCACATAGTCCACGGCGAGGGCCTGCAAGATCTGGGCCTCCGCGAAGTGGCCGATCCGGGTCTTGGCCATGACCGGGATGCTCACCGCGGCCATGATGCTCTGGATCATCTCGGGATCGGACATACGCGAGACGCCTCCGTGGGCCCGGATGTCGGAGGGCACCCGCTCGAGCGCCATGACCGAGACGGCGCCCGCGTCCTCGGCTATCCGAGCGTGCTCCGGCGTGACGACGTCCATGATCACGCCGCCCTTGAGCATCTCGGCCAGACCGCGCTTGACGAGCGTGGTGCCGGTCGCGGCGCCGCCGTTGGCGGCCGTGTCGGAACTGGGAGTGCCGGACATGGAAGTCATCCTAACTTCCCCGCTCTTGTTCGCTCCGCTCACGGGCCGCCCGGGCGTCAGCCAGCAGCCGGTTGCTCTCAGACACTGTCAACACCGTCACCTCAGCCTGCGGCCATGGCCTGCTGGTGTTGGCCAGCAGCAGCCAAGTGGACCCCGTCGACAAGGTGAGCGGATTCCCGGCCGCGTCGGTGAAGCGGTAGCCGACTCGGTCCTCGGTGCGCTCCCAGACGGCTTCGTGGACCGACCCGGCCGTGAGTACGAGCGCCTGGCCGGAGCCGTAGGAGAGGGCCTGCGGCGACCGGCGGTCGGCTGCCGACCGGCCGTAGGGCATCCACAGCACGACCACGTTGGCCGGCGCGACCTCCGCCACACCGAAGTCGGTCTCGGTTGTGTGCAGAGTGCCGTCCTGGATGCGCACCCATCCGCCCAGGATCGGATCCCAGACGTGTGAGGCCTCGCCGCCGTAGAGAATCGTGTAGGCCACGGTGACACCGGCTGCGTCGTCCAGGGGCGGGGAGTTCGCCGAGCCGTACTCGAACAGCGCCGGAGGTGGCGTGTCGGGGACGCCGCCGGGCAGCGACTCGGGGTCTCCGCCCAGGTTCTCGTAGCGGAAGTACAGGTTGTGGGGCGCAGGCCGCGAGCGGTCGCGCCTGTACGGCGCGCCCATCCTCCCGGCCCCGACGTCGATCAGGGTTCCGGATCTTGCCGCTTCGCTCATCTCCCGCCGCACACCGCTGTTGGCGCCCGATGTGGCCAGGTAGGGGGTGGCCAAGTCCTCGAGGATGTCGAAGTCGCTGGACCGGGCCGACCGGACCGGGCCGACCCGGCCGGGGATCTCGGAATGGAGCACGGCCAGGAACCGGGTGAAGCCCGCCTCGACCAGCACCTCATAGACGACGTCGGCCGCCGCCAGGCCGGCCTGGGGACGATCCTTGGAGTCTCCGTTCCCGATTTTCACGGCCAGAGCCCGCCGCTGGGCCAGGCTCAGGTCGGTGGTCAACGAGCCGGTGAGAGGCGCGATCGGGCCGGTCACGAACGGTTCGAGATCGCCTCCGTCCCCGGTCGCACCACGCCCGGATGCGGCGGCCCCGGAGGCCGCACGCTGGGCGGACGCCCCGCCGGCGGACCCTCCCCCGGATGCCCCGTCGCCGGCTGCCGCCTGCTCGCGCGCGGCACCCTCGGAGACTGCGCCCGGTGACGGCGCGGCCTCTGAAGCTCCACTACCTGCGGTTGCGGACGGCGCGGCCTCGGCCGCACGCGACCAGCCGTCGGTCGTGCCGCTGGCGGCCCCGTCGCCGGCGGCGGATCCCACTTCGCCTTCCGGGACGCCGGCCGCGCCGTCGTTCACCCCGCCGTCGTTCACCCCGCCGTCGTTCACCCCGCCGTCGTGCACCCCGCCGTCGTTCTCGGCAGTCGCGGAGGCAGGCTCGCCGGGCGTCGCGGCTGATGCGGGATCGAGCGATGCGGCCGCCGGCGCCGCGCCCTGCGGGCTGCCCGAGCACGCCGCGGCCAGCGTCGCGGCGGCGGCCAGCACGGCAACCAGGCGGGTCGACGTTCCGACTCGGGCGGCGCCCGCCGGGCTCGCGCCGGGCCGCGCGGCCATCAGATCTCTCTCAGGACGTCGATCCGTCGGAGTGTGGACGATCTTGCACCGGCGTCGGAGGCGTCCCGTTGCGGTGCGACCATCCACAGGTGGGCGCCGGCACGGGACGTGTTGACGCTGGGCGCATCGGCGGCCTTCCTCAGGGCCGACGCCAGGGCGGGAGGAAAGCTCGTGAGGCGCGCCGCCTCGACATCGACGTCGGTGACGGCGTCGAAGCCGCCGACCCGGCCGGCGAGCCCGGCGGTGATCGGCCCTGCGCCGGGGAGCCTGGAGACGCTGGCCAGCACGGTGGGGAAGGCCACGCCCCGCCGGATCGCGCAGAGTTGACGGGCCACCACGGCCTCGAGCTCCAGCCGGTCGAGGCTGGACAGTGCGCCCCGTGTAATGACCAGATGGGCCGCAGGCCGCCCGAGCCCGACCGAGGCTGCGTTGATAGCCGGGCTCTCGACGACATGGACCGAAGGCTCGCTGAATCCGTGGGTGGTGCACGAGCCTTCCAGGAGATTCTCCAGCCGTGGATGATCACCCTTGGCGAGCGGGCCGGCCCGCAGGGTCCGGAGGGCGGCGCGGGGCGCCCTCCAGTGCAGCAGCACTGCGATCAGCAGGCCCGCGGCGGCGGCCGGCGCAACCGCGACCGGCAGCGACATTCCCGCCACCGCGAGGGCGGCCCAAACAATGACGGAGACGGCGAGCGCTACAGGAGCGACGAGGGCTGCGGGAGAGTGGTTCAAGGGCTTTCTGCGGTGGGTCGGGAGGTTCAGGGTTGCCGCCATGCCCGAACCTACCGGGTGTTGGAGCGACTGGTGGACACCGCAATCCGCTCGTAGCGCTCCAGGTAATGGTCGGACAGGCCCGACATCGAGAACGTCTCGGCCCGCGCGAGTCCCGCGGCCGCCAGCCTGGACGATTCCCCAGGGTTCGACAGCACCCGGCCGAGAGCCGCGGCCAGCTCGGCGGGATCGCCCGGCGGCACCAGCAACCCGTCGTGTCCGGGCCGCGCGACGTTGCGGTAGCCGGGAAGGTCGCTGGCCACGACGGCAGTGCCTGCCGCCATCGCCTCCAGCAGCACGATCCCGAAGGACTCGCCCCGCAACGACGGGGCGCAGAGCACGTCGGCACCCTTGAGCCGGGCGATCTTCTCGCTGTCGGTGACAGTCCCGAGCCACTCGATGCGGGGATCGGACGCCGAACGGGCCTGCAGCGCGGCCGTCTCGGAGCCGGAACCGGCGATCCAGAGCCTCGCATCCCCAGGGAGCATGCGCAGGGCCTCGAGCAGGACGCCGAGGCCCTTGCGGGGCTCGTGCCGTCCGATGAACAGGATCGTCGGGCCGGAGGCCTGCACCGGCTCGGCGATCCGGTAGGGGGCCAGCTCCACCCCGTTGTAGAGCAGATCGTAGGTCCCGCCCAGGGCACCGGCCGCCATGTCGCGTGCGTCTGGCGAGACCGCCGCACGGAGGTCGAGACGGCCGGCCAGGAAGCGGGTTGCCCGAGGGAGGAGGTCGTAGGCCAGCGAGCCTCCCGCGGCGTGGAAGGTGCCGATGAGGGGGGCGGGCCTCACCAGCAACGCGGTCATTGTGGGACCGGGCGCCAGCGGCTCGTGGAGGTGGATCACGTCGAAGGACTCGTCCCGCATGGCTCGGATCGCCCGCAGCTGGCACGAGGGGTCGGGGGCCACCGGAGCGATGGAGCCGTTGGCGATCGTCGGCAGGCTGTTGCCGAGCGGAGTGACGTTGGTGTCCGGCGGCGGGCCGTCGCACGGTCCGAGCACCCGGGTCGGATGCCCGCTGCGGCTCAGCGCCCGGGCCAGCCCGAGCACCTGCATCTGGACGCCGCCGGGCACGGTGAGGCTGTACGGGCAGATGATCCCGATCCGCACAGTAGCAGGCTAGGGGCCGAGCGGGCAGAGCACTTCTGGCCGGGATCCTCGCGGGGCGCCTAGCGTCCTAAGTCGCAAGTTCAGGCCGCTTGTTCGGGCCGCCATGAAATCTCGGGTTGGTTTTGTGCACTCAGTCCACACAAACACACCAAGAAAATCTGGCGGCGGACGTCTGCAACGAATTCCCGGCTCAGGACACTAGCGGGGCCGCGGCCCGAGCGGCCCTCAGGTCGCAGCGAACAAGAGCGGGGATCACAGCCCTTGGAGGTGCTCTGGGACGGGCAGTCCGAGCGCCTCGTAGTCGCTGGGCCAGTTGGGTGACATCAGATGCCACTGCTCGGGCGCGACCCTGATGAGACCCTCCAGCGCGGCGGCGTAGTCCTGGACGACTCGGAAGGCGTCGCTGCGGATGCCCCCCGACCGTCGAGTGTCGACCGGAGGCCCGGCGACGGCGTGACGGGTGCTGCCCCGCCAGTACACCGCAGCGGGGATCAGGGGCGCGCCGGTCCGCAGGGCCAGCACGGCAGGACCGGCCGGCAGCCTGGTCCGCTCGCCGAAGAACTCCACGGCCACACCGGTGCCGGTGACGTCTCGATCGGCGAGCAGGCACACCACGTCCCCCCGCTTGATGGCCGCGACGACGCGCCCGCCCGCGTCCGGTCCCACCGGAATTATGTCCATGCCCAACCGCTGCCGGAACGACGTGAACCACTCGAACACCTCAGGAGGCTCGAGCGGCTCCACCACCGCGGTCACCTTCATGCGCGGGACCAGCGCGAGCCACCAGGCGGCCCATTCCCATGTGCCGAGATGCGGCATCACCAGGATCGGACCGACGCCGGAGCGAACGGCGCGCTCGACAGTGTCGACGCCCTCGTAGCCGAAGCCGGCGTCGATGGTCGACGCGTCCAGCCCCGGAAGCTGGAAGCTCTCCAGGTAGTAGCGGGCGTACCAGTCGAACGCGGCCGTCACCCGCACGGAGGCCTCGCGGCGCCCCATTGGTCGGCCCAGCGCCCTCTCGAGGTTGCGCCGCGCCAGCAGGCGCCGGTCGCGGCTCGCAATCGAAACCGCCACCCCGCCGGCCAGCGCGGCAGCCCGGGCCACGGGCGGGGGCGCGTGGCGAGCGAAGAACTCGGCGGCCCGATACGCCGAGGCCGACGGCATCTCGGCCTCTCAGATGCTGCGCGGGCAGGTGATGGCGCCTCGCGGTGCAGCAACGGATCCCCCGCTCTTGTTCACTTCGCTCACGGGCCGCTCGGGCCACGGCCCCGCTCCGGTCCTCGCGTTCTTCCGCATTGGCCGCTCCCTGTCCGCTCGGCCTCTCAGATGCTCAGCCGGCGTCGGTCGGCGGGCGGTTGCGCGCCCGCGCCCGCGCCCGCCGAGCGGTCTCGGCGACGCGGCCTTGAGTCCGCGTTGTGCGGGTGCGGCGGAAACGGCGGCGGGAGCGGGGACGGACCGGCCGGCCCTCCGACGCCTGCCTCCAGATCTTCACGAACCGCTGCACCGCGGTTACCGCGGTGAGCACGGCCATCACCCACAGTGTCCATATCAGCAGTTCGTGGAAGAGCAGACCGAAAGCGAGCACGACGAAGCGCTCGGCCCGCTCCATGATGCCGCCCTTGGCCTCGTATCCCAGAGACTCGGCCTTGGCCCGCTGGTACGACACCAGCATGGCCAGGCTCATCACCGCCACCGGCAGCATCATGATATGGCCGGGCCGGGCGCCGGCGAGGTACCAGGCGATGCCACCGAACAGCAGGGCGTCGGTGAGTCGGTCCGACACCGAGTCGAAGAAGGCGCCCCGCAGCGACGAGGTGCCAGAGGCCTTGGCCACCGCGCCGTCGAGGGCGTCGGGTATCCCGGCGAGTATCAGCAGCAGGAAGCCCACCCGCAGGTGGCCGGTGGCTATGGCGACGGCCGCGCCGGAGGCCATGACGATGCCGGTGATGGTGACCATGTCCGCGGTCACTCCGGTGCGGCGAAGCGAGACGCCGATCGGTGTGAGGCCCCGGTCCACTGCCTCGCGCCAGTTTCCGTCGAACATTCGCCGGCCTTCCGGTTGGCTTCGCTTGAATGCTACCAGCTCGCCGCGGTGCGCCTCCAGCGGGTGCTGCGTGCGTCCGCTTGCTCGCACGGGCCTCCGCAGTGTTCCCCGGCGGGGGATGCGGTTCCGTCGGCGGCCGTTACGCGTCCAAGCCGGTCCAGTCCTCGGGGTTGTCCTCCACGAAGCAACCCATGATCTCGCCGTCCACGCCGTCCACCAGGACGAGGCCGCGGCGGTCGGGGGGCGCCTGGTTGGAGTACAGCAGGATGCGCCATGTCGGGCGGCTCCTCAGACCCCGCCACGCCAGCTGCGCCGAGGCGTGCCCCACGGGGAAGCCCACCTCCCTGATGGCGGCGACCAGGGCGTCGTTCTCGTCGACGGCGAGATCCCACCCCGCCTGCATGCAGTACAGGCCGAATCCGATGAGGGCGGCGCCGCCCACCCCGAAGCCGCCGTTGACGAGCACGGGGTCGCTACCGGCTGCCAGCAGGATCACGATGGCGGCCGCCCCTAACAGCAGGTAGAGCGCACCCGCGATGCGGCGTCTGCTGTTGTTGGGGAACAGGTAGGGCCCCACGTATCCGGCCGCGTCGAGATCGGCGGGGAGATGGTCGCGCACCTCGTCGTCGCTCCCCGGGTCGGGAGCGGATGAGGCGTCGTCGCTCCCGGCCGGGTCGCCTTCAGCGGCGGAGTCGTTCACCACCGGCAGGATAGGGCGCATGGCGCGGGCCTGAGGGGTCAGGCCGGGGGCCAGTCCACGTCCCGGAGTGCCCCGCTCCAGTACGCTGAGCCGTGGCCACCACATTCGAGCAGAACCACGTTGAGAGCATCGACGGTGAGCTGAAGCTGCTGGTCGGCCACCTCGGGCTCGGTGCCTCGCATCTCAACGATCATCTGCTTGAGCTGCTCGAACGTGAGGCTGCCTCTTCCCGTGCCCTCCCCCACCCGCTGCCCACACGCACCCGCAGCCCCACACGCTGAGGCGGGGGCTCCAGGCGACGTCCTCTGGCCGGCGTCGTCTCAGTCGGTTGCGCCTACAGCCAGTCGCGAGCCGAGCAGCGCTGCGATGAACACGCCCTGCTGGAGCATCTGGTCGCGTGCGCCCAACAGGATCGAGCCTGCCGTCAGCAGCGCGAAGAACAGGATGCTCAGGGTGATGCTCACCGAGAGCACCGCGGCTCGGTTGGGCTTGTGCCCGACATGGCCGATGAGGGCCGCCAGGAACAGCAGACCGAGAACCAACTCGCCGATTCCCACAATGATCGCGATGGGCTGCGCCAGCGAGGAGTCCAGAGCCAACCTGCCGAGCAGTTCGTTCTCGAGCATTCCCTTGAAGTTCGCTCCGAAGAAGTCCGCCGAATTGAAGAACTTGTCGAAGCCGTTGAGCAGCCAGAACAAGCACCAGTGCAAGCTCAGGACAGCGGCAATCTTGACCCTTCCATTGAGTGTGGCCAACGCTCCCGCGATTGACGATCCCGACGATTGTGAAGGCATGCGGGCCTCCGATCAACTGGCTTCCATTTGCGTTCGGCGGTCCAGGCTGGACCGCCGACGCCAACAATACTCCGCCCGGGCGCCCGACGGGCGGATGTCCTCGCACCGTGTCCTCGCCCCGTCCTCAGACCTCGAGCATCAGGGTGACGGGGCCGTCGTTGGTCAGCTCCACCGCCATATTGGCCCCGAAGGAGCCGGTGGCCACAGTGGCGCCCAGACGCCGCAACTCTGCCACCAACTCGTCGATCAGGCGGACCGCCTCGTCGGGGGCGGCCGCGGCGATGAACGACGGCCGGCGGCCCCTGCGGGTGTCGCCGTACAGCGTGAACTGGCTGACGACCAGGACCTCACCGCCGGTTTCGGCCACCGACCGGTTCATGTGGCCGTTGTCGTCGGCGAGGATGCGCAGGTTCCACAGCTTGGCGGCCAGCTTCACCGCGGCGTCCCGGTCGTCGCCGTGGGTCACCCCGACCAGGCAGCACAGGCCCGGACCGATCTCGCCGATCACCTGGCCGTCCACCCGCACGCGGGCCTCGGCCGCCCGCTGGACCAGGGCTCTCACGGGGCCAGCCTGCGAATCATCCGGCCCGCGCCCGGCCTCTCGCGTCTCGAACGGCCGGCCGCGACCGTGCCGTAGAACACGCCGGCCAGCACCACCGCCGCGCCGGCCACGGTGCCGGCGCCGGGCAGCTCCGACAGGAACAACGCGGCCCACACCGTCCCGGCCACCGTCTCGGTCGGTGCGAACAGCGAGACCTCCGACACCGGCGCGTAGCGGAGGGCGTTCGAGTTGGCCAGCCGGCCCAGGGGGTTGAAGCACAGGCCCATGGCCGCGATGGCCAGGCAGGCCCGCGCGTCGAGCGAGAAAGGAGACGCCGCGAAGCTCGTGACGACCACGACGATGGCCGCGCTGAGGAACAACGCGGCCCTGCGGCTCAGATCCGGGAAGCGCCGCCAGACGGTCATGTTCACGGCGAAGCACACCACCGCGGCCAGCGCCAGGAGGTCGCCCCTCAGCGTCGGCTCTCCCACCGAGTTCGACACGATCACCCCGATGCCCACCATCGTCAATGTGATGGCCACAGCTACCCGGCGCGTGATCCTCTCGCCCAGGACCACCCGGGCGCACAGCGACGCCATCAGCGGGGCCGAGGCCACGATGGCCACCACGTTGGCCACCCGGGTCTCGGTGATGGCGGTGATGAAAGCGAGCTGGCTGACCGATGCGATCGCTCCCACGCCCATGAGCGGCAACCGGTGGGTCCGCAGCGACTCCAACGCCGGGCGCCGGTCGAACCACCGGCCGAAGGTGGAGTGCACCACCAACGCGCAGCACGACACACCGAAGGCCACGTCCAACGCACCGGCCTCCGACACCCGCACCCACAGCGAGTCGGTCGACACGGACAGCATCCCGACGCTGGCCAGCAGCCACCCCAATGGCCGTCGATCGTCCGAGTGCTCCGCGCTCACCGGGTCAAGCTAACGCCCGCCTACCTGCGACCATGGAGGGCGGAGCAGAGTCCGGAACGTCTAGGGCGGGTAGCCGGTCACTCGGCGCCGCCGGCCGGAGTGCCATGAGTTGGGAGAATGTCGGCAGGAATCACTTTGTCAACGACGACCTCGCCCACTTCGGACGCCGGAACGTTGTAGTAGGCCGCGATCGCGTCGCGGGCCGTCTCGGCCACATCCTCCAGGCGCCGGGCCTGCGAGAACACCCAGTCCAGTTCTCGGACCCGAATGCCCCACCATTCATCGCCCTGCCGCGCAACTACCCGGAACTTGTCGCTCCGCGGTGGGACAGCGGTCATAGAACGCTCCTTCTGGAAGACTCGCGAGCCTGCCGGATTATGAGGCCCCGCGGATAGACGGGCGACCCGGCCCATACGGGGCGGGGCCGTGGCCCGAGCGGCCCGTGAGCAAAGCGAACAGGAGCGGAAATGACCACCCCGCGCCGCGATTGCTTGCCGATCAATCCGCGCTCGCTCTATAGCCATGGCTGTGTATTCGTCTATTTCGTTGTGCCTCGGAATCACGAGTAGTTCGGCACCGAAGAGCCACACCTCATGCTTGCCCTGACGCGAAAGGCGCAACTCGACGCCCTTGTCTCCCGCCACCTGGCGCAGTTCCTTCATCAGGCGCTGCTTCCGCATGGGAAACATGCATGAATGCAATGACAATGCATTAAAGTTATAGCGCTGGATCGCGGCGGTGATGGCTCACCGCGTGTCAGCCAGAGTTCACGTACGGGGCAGGATCGGCCTCGAAGGCCCGCTTGCAGCCGGGGGCGCAGAACCAGTAGTCGGCGCCGTCGTGGACGGTGTGGTACTTGGCGTCGTCGACCAGCACCGTCATTCCGCAAACCGGGTCGGTGGCCTCGGCCCGTGCCGGGGCCGGTCCGGTCCCGGCGGCCACCAGCTCGCCTCGGGCCCGTCTGGCCACCAGATCGGCCATGACCGCCACCGCTATCTCGGCGTTGGCGACGGCGCCCAGGTCCAACCCTGCCGGGGCGTGCACACGGTCTGTCTCCGAGCGGGCCACTCCCCTGTCGGCAAGATGGTCGACGACCGCCGCAGCCCGCTTCTGTGAGGCGATCAGGCCGATATAGCCGGGGTCATGGGCGAGGGCGGCCTCCAGGGCTAGGTCGTCGTAGTGGCCCTGGGTGGCCACCACCACCGCGGTGGCCCCGTCGATGCCGAGAGCGGACAGGTCGAGCTTGGTCCTGACGATCTCGGGTCGGGCGTGCTCGCCGGGCTCGCCGCCGTCGTCGACGATCGTGGCCCCCCAGCCCAGCGCCACGGCCATCTCCGCCAGCGCGTCCACCGCCGGGGACCGGCCCACCACCACCATCTGGGGCTCGGGCCGGTGCGGCTCCAGGTACACCTCCAGCGCTCCCTCGGACTCACAGGCCATGGCTACCGATCGAACTCCCTCCTGTGAGCGCCCGTCAAGCTCGTCGGGCTGGCCCAGGAAGAGCAGGGCGGGCTCGCCGGTCTCCAGGCACTGGCGGGCGTGACGCACCACCGAGGGCTCCGCGCAGGCGCCTCCCAGCCAGCCGCGCACCGTTCCGTCGGCCAGTACCACGGCCTTGGATCCCTGCCGCCCCGACGACGGCCCCCGCCGCCACACCACCGTGGCCAGCACATAGGGCACCCGTTGGTCTGTGAGTTCCACCGCCTCGGCCAGCACCGCCACATCCATCGTGCGCCCCCTCGTGCCCCGAAGCTGTTACGACGCGGCACCGAGCGATCAGGCTACCTCCGGCCCATCGAGTCCCTCATGGCGGCGTTGGTGACAGTGCGGGCGTCTCGTTGCGAAGCGCTAGTGTCCTGAGTCGGGAATTCGTTGCAGACGTCCGCCGCCAGATTTTCTTGGTGTGTTTGTGTGGACTGAGTGCACAAAACCAACCCGAGATTTCATGGCGGCCCGAACAAGCGGCCTGAACTTGCGACTCAGGACACTAGGAGGGAACGTCGGCAGCCAGCTGCTCGGCCTTGTCGATGTAGTCGCTGGTCTCGCGGATCAGGCGCAGTGTTGCGGGGAGCGGATCGCACAGGCCCGAGTAGAAGCAGTCACCATGAAGCGAGTCCCTTGCCAGCGCATACAGCGGACGCAGGTCTCGAACCGATTCGTCCTCGACGGCAAGCTCCGCCAGCATTCGCGTGGTGTCGGGCGACTTGTCGGGCTCTCGGCCGGTGCGGGCGATGATCAGCGCGTCCGTGGCACGCTTCGTGGCGCACCACGCCTTCTCGGCGGCATCTCTGATGTCGGTGGCCTTTAGGCGTTCGAGGGCCATGGCGTACATAACACGGGCGTCGATGAACGCTTCCTCCGCTCCGTTGGACGACTCGTTGCTCATCGGACATCGACCTCCGCAGTGGCTGTCACGGTTCGCCCCATGACGACCGTCGAAGCGAGACTAGCGCTCGCTCATCTTGAAAACAATCAGAAGCAGTTGAAATATGCCTTCTCCTCGAGCCTCCAGCGGCACCGCGGACGAGAGACGAAAAAACCGCAAAGACGAAAAAAGGCGAAAAGGCAAAGAAATACGAAAAGACGAAGAGAAACGAAGAGGTCAGCGGTAGCATGGGCATTGTGGCTGAGCGGGCCCCTGCCAACCCCTTCTCACCGTCGTTCGGGACCACTCCTCCGCTGCTCGCCGGGCGCGACGAAGTGCTAGCGCGGTTCGCCGAAGCCATCGAGACCGGGCCGACCCATCCCGACTACACGCTGCTTGTAACCGGCGATCGCGGCACGGGCAAGACAGCACTGCTGAATGCGCTGGAGGCGACGGCAGCCGAGCGGGGATGGCTGACCGTCTCGGCTGCCGCTTCGTCGGAGTCGCTGTCTGAGCGCATCGCCGCCGAGGCGGTGCGCTGCCTCGAACAACTGCCGGGCGGACGGCGCCGGGTCAGGCTCGGCTCGCTCAGCGTGCTCGGGGTCGGGGTCGAACTTGACCCTGGCGACGCGATCCCCATCGGGTCCGGGAGCCTCACCAGTGTGCTCGAGCAGCTGGGCGAAGAGTTGACCGATGCGAGAATCGGACTGCTGCTCACGGTCGACGAACTGCACGACGTTCCACGCGACGATGTCCGCAACGTCGCATCGGCGGTCCAGATCGTCACGCGGCGGCGCCAGAGGCCGGTCGCCTTCGCGGCGGCCGCTCTGCCGCTGATCGAGCACAGCCACCTCGCGGACCCCCACATGACGTTCCTGCAGCGCTGCGCGAGGGCGCCGCTGGGACCGCTGACACCCGAGGAGACGCGGCGCGCCCTGCGCGAGCCGATCGTCAGCCGCGGCAGCGCCATCGACGACGACGCCCTCGCCGAGGCCGTGGAATCGACCCTCGGCTACCCGTACATGATCCAGCTCGTCGGATTCCATGCCTGGCGGATGCGCGCGACAACCGACGAACCCATCAGCGTCGTCGACATCCGGGCCGCAATAGTGGAAGCCGAACACGCGATGGTGGAGCAGGTCGCGGGCCCGGTCTGGAACCGGCTCTCGCCCATGGACCGCCGCTTCCTGGTGGCGATGCTCCAAGACGAGACCGACTCATCGCTGGCCGACATCGCCGCCAGACTGGACCGGTCCCTCCAGTACGCCCGGGCCTACCGGCGCCGCCTGCTCGCCGCCGGCGCACTGAGCCCGGTGTCGGCGGGTCGGGTCCGCTTCCGCCACCACGCCCTGAGAAGACGCGCCCAGGACGCCGCCCGCGACGACCCGGACCTCTCCTGAGCGCGAGGCATAGCCCCCTGATCCAGGGCAGGAGTCCCTAGAGCGAGCGCGGATTGATCGGCGGCCAATCGCGTCGCAGGGTGGTCATTTC